>NZ_RRBA01000004.1:0-131338 GCF_004104135.1 Methanohalophilus sp. WG1-DM
TGCGTGAGTCAGACAGAATTGTTATCTCCTGTCTCCATGAATATGAAGGTGATTTATTCTCCCACACACGTTCTGTGCGGGAACTCATGAATATTGCTTCTGGTATATAAACCTTATGTTCCGGCCAGACCGGAACATTTCACACGGCAAACCAGGAAGGTTCGCGCATGAAACAGGTCATCGAAAGCAGCCCTAAGATACCATCATAGTATATATAGATTTCGTGGCGGGACATCTCACATAGATTTCCGGAATTAAACCATAAATAACACGCAAATATAAATAGTAGAAAAACAAAGTGGCTTGCAGGAATTATCATGTATGCGAAGAACAAACTGAGGGATCGCTTTTTACAGCGCTGAATCGATTAGAAATAAAGAAATAACCATTTTTGATACTACTCTTCGCGACGGGGAACAGACCCCTAGTGTATCCCTGACCCCAAAACAGAAGCTCAATATTGCAAAGCAGCTTGACAAACTTGGGGTAGATACGATTGAAGCAGGTTTTCCAATTGCATCCGAAGGAGACAAGGATTCGGTTAAATCCATAGCCGATGCAGGTCTAACTTCAGAGGTCTGTGGCCTTGCCAGGGTACTCACAAAAGATATCGACGCCTGTATAGACGCAGGAGTGGACATGGTACACACCTTCGTCTCCACATCGGACATCCAGAGGGAACACACCATACGCAAAAGTCGTGAAGAGGTGCAACAAATGGCCACCCAGGCCGTGGGATACGTAAAAGATCACGGACTGAGATGCATGTTTTCTGCCATGGATGCCACCCGAACCGACCTTGACTACCTGGTAGCAATCTATAGGGCAGCAGAAGAAGCAGGTTGCGACATTATTAACGTGCCAGACACCGTGGGTGTCATGTCCCCGTCGGGCATGTACAACCTGATAAGTGACCTTCGCCAAGAGATCAGTATACCGATAGACACACACTGCCACAACGACTTCGGGCTTGCTGTGGCAAACAGCCTGATGGCAATCGAAGCAGGCGCCAACCAGGCGCAGGTGACGGTAAACGGTCTTGGTGAAAGAGCCGGCAATGCAGACCTGGCGGAAACGGTTATGAGCCTCAAATCCATATACGGTGCCAGTCTGAATATCAATACTGAATATGTGGTTGAAACTGCACGTATGGTCGAGCGCTACACCACGGTTCCAATCACAGCCCATCGACCGGTGGTTGGTGAGAATGCGTTTGCGCATGAATCAGGAATTCATACCCACGGCGTCCTCGAAAATTCTGACACCTTCGAACCGGGCATAATGACTCCGGAGATGGTGGGCCACACGCGCCGTATCGTACTGGGCAAACATGCCGGCAAACATGCAGTACGCAGATCCCTTGAAGCTGCCAACCTTAACCCCAATGATGAACAACTCAATCACATCATTGAAAAGGTAAAAACAATAGCAGACAAGGGCAAACGACTGACAGATGCTGACCTTTACGCGATTGCCTGTGCAGTCATGCACAAACCAATGGGCAAGCCTGCAATCGACCTCAAAGAGCTGTCTGTAATGACGGGTAACGTCACAACACCCACAGCAGTTGTGAAAGCACTGGTTAACGATGAGGAGAGAGTACTCTCCAATATCGGAATCGGGCCGGTCGACGCGGCACTGAAAGCAGTTACAGGAATAATCGGTGAACACGCAAACATCAGTATCCATGACTTCCGTATTGAAGCAATAACCGGAGGATCGGATGCCGTTGCAGAGGTAATAGTCGGCGTACAGGATGAAAACGGACGGATAGTATCCGCACGTTCTGCAAGTGCAGATATTGTATATGCATCCGTTGAAGCACTCGTAACCGCTATTAACATGCTCCTCCAGAAGTGAGGAACATGTCACCTTATTTTATAGATTCACACTGCCATCTTGATTTTTCCAAGTTCAACAAGGATCGTGAAGAAGTCATCCTCCGTGCACAGGAAGCCGGGGCAGGAGAAATGATCAATTCGGGAATTGACCTGAAAACCAACTTTTCAACCCTTGAACTGGCCAAAACCCATTACTGCATCCACCCAACAATAGGGTTAAGCCCCATGCTTGCCACCAATCCCGATAAAGACAGGGTACCGGAAGTCCTTTCCCAGCTTGATGAGTATGCCCCCCAGGCTATCGGCATTGGAGAAGCAGGGATGGACTATTATCACTGCACCGATGAAACTCTACGTAAAAAACAGAGGGAAGTATTTAAACAGGTCATCACGATTGCAGAGAATCATGCAAAACCCCTGGTTATCCATGGCAGGGATGCCGAAGATGAAGCGCTTGCAATGGCAGGTCATCTCGACACAGTAATCTTCCACTGCTATGGCGGCTCCTTAGAGACAATGAAAAAAATAACTGATGCCGGCCACTACATATCCATACCTACCCTGGTTTGCTTCTCCAGCCATCACAAAGAGATCGCTGCCACCGTACCTGAAGAACTTATGCTGATAGAAACAGACAGCCCTTATCTTTCACCGCGTAAAGGCCGCAATGAACCCAAGTTCCTGGTCGATTCCATAAATACAATCGCAGAAATAAAGGACATGGAACCTGCCGATGTGGCAGAAATCACACGGAAAAATACCTATAACGCATTCAAAATCTAAAGGGATTTACATGAAAGTCATACAATGCAATGCCACTACCAATGATGCAAACTCCTACCTTATAAATGACAGTATCCTCATCGATACCGGCCTGAATGGAGAAAGACTTGCCCGGGAAATTGAAAGTCATATAGACCTCAATAAACTGGAACTGATAATCCTGACCCACTGCCACTATGATCATACAGCAGCTGTACCCCTGCTTGTGGAACTCAGCGGGGCAAAGGTCGGTGTCCACAGGGCAGATGGGGCCATGCTCGCGGATGATATGGGAAGCGTATCAACATTCTTTGGGCAAAAAGCGCCTGCTATTGAGCCGGATATCCTCTATGAAGATGGGGATATGATCAAATTAGACGAAATCGAAGCCCTTCAGATAATCCACACACCCGGCCACACTCCGGGAGGCATATGTCTCTACGAACCTTTTTCCAAAAGCCTGTTCTCGGGAGACACAGTCTTTGCATCCGGCGGATTTGGACGCACGGATTTTGAAGGCGGCTCAGCCAGGCAACTCACAGAATCAATCGAAAAACTGGCAGAAATAGATGTAGAAACCCTCTATCCAGGCCATGGACCGGTGATAAAAAGTGATGCCAACCGCCAGATCCAGCTTTCAATGCGTGCATCCCGAACCATATGGTGATCCATAACAATGAAACACGATAAGAAAACATCAAAGCCCCTCCCCATGTCAAAAAAAGAAATGCATCAGAGGGGATGGGACACCCTTGACATAATCATAGTGACAGGCGATGCATACGTTGATCACCCTTCCTTCGGGGCTGCCCTGATAGGCCGCCTCCTTGAGGCCAGAGGATTCAGAGTGGGAATAATAGCCCAGCCGGCTCACGATAAACCGGAAGAGTTTAAGAAACTTGGAAAACCAAAACTTTTCTTTGCCGCCACCGCCGGCAACATGGACTCAATGGTGTCCAACTATACGCCATCCCTCAAGCCACGGAAACGTGATATGTATTCTCCGGGAGGTACTCCCGGTATGCGACCGGACAGGGCGACCATTGTATATTCCAATCGTATACATCAGGCATATCCGGATGCCCCTATTGTGATTGCAGGCGTGGAAGCTTCCCTGCGCAGACTTGCACAATATGATTTCCAGTCAGGAAAGGTAAGGAAATCAATTCTTGCAGATGCCCCGGCAGACCTCCTTATATATGGGATGGGCGAAACCCAGACAGAAGAAATCGCACGCAGATTACAGGCAGGAGAAGATATCAAACAAATAAAGGACATTCCCGGTACCGTCTGGAAAACCCCGGTGAAGAGCTGGAAAGAAGAACTTAAAGGCATGTATTATATCGAACTGGAATCCTACACTACGGTTTCAGAAGAAAAGGAAGCCTTTGCCAGAAATTACAGAACCCTCTGGCAGCAGCAAAATCCGGGAAATGGGAAAGTACTGGTCCAGCCCCACCCCAAAACTATCATTGTCCAGAACCCTCCGGCAAAACCTCTTGAAACCCAAAAACTGGATGAGGTTTATGAGTTACCTTACACCAGACAAAAACACCCCGCTTACAAAGAAGATATCCCTGCTATTGAGCCGGTGCGCTTCTCCCTCACTACCCACAGGGGTTGCTTTGGTGCATGCTCTTTCTGCGCCATCGCCCACCATCAGGGCCGCATGGTTAATTCCAGGAGTATTGAATCACTCTTAAGAGAGGCAAAAAGCCTCACCAAAATGAAAGATTTCAAGGGAAATATCAATGGAGTGGGAGGACCCACCGCAAATATGTATTCAATGGAATGCCCCCAATGGAAAAGCAAGGGCGTGTGTACCGACAAGTTCTGCCTCTACCCCAAGGTCTGTCCCTCAATGAATACTGACCACAGCAAAAACATGGAACTACTAAATCGCCTGGAACAAATTCCGGGGGTGAAAAAGGTTTTCATAACCTACGGTGTGCGCTACGACCTTGCCCTGACCCAACCTGAGTATCTGGAAATGATATGTAAAAAGCATGTCAGTGGGAGACTTGCTGTGGCACCGGAGCATTATTCAAAAAAAGTCACCGACAGCATGAGAAAACCCGGCAGGGATGTTTTTGAAAAGTTTGTGGAAATGTATTCAGCAATCAACAAGAAAATGGGCAAAGAGCAATACCTCCAGACATATCTCATGTCCGGCCATCCGGGTTGCGGGCTAAAAGAGATGATCGAAACTGCCGAATACATACGTGATAATAAACTTTATAGTGAGCAGGTCCAGGATTTTACACCAACCCCCATGACAGCATCCACCTGCATGTATCATACCGGAATTGATCCCTTCACAGGGGAAAATATAGAAGTTGCTACATCACGAAGAGACAAGAAAATCCAGCGCACAATCCTCCATTACAGGGACAAACGAAATCGTAAATATATTCTTGAAGCTTTAAAAACGGCAGACCGAATGGATCTTGTGGGTAACAGCTGGAAATGTCTGATTTCCGGCAAAAACGGCATGTGGGAATCCAACAGCCATAAACAACAGGGAAGATAAAATCAGGGCCTTCAATAATTGTGCAGACGATTTTGTCCTGAAACCAATTGATGAGTTCATACTCAAGAGCCGTATTGAGACCCTGCTAAAAGTAAAAGGATTGCAGGAGCAGATCCGCCAGGAAAGGGACCTGGCACTTAAGTACATAGACACGACAGATTCCATAATATCCATCACAACCCTGAAAAGGGAGGATATCGATATATGGAAACTTCCGCCATAGCAAAATTAACACATTGCCCTTTCGAGCAGCTCAATAAGATCTATGAGCTCACAGTCTTCTGCAGCCATCTCAAGATTGGAGCGGCACAGGGGACAGGAAGTTACGAGTAATTCGGCCTTTTCTGGAATCTCATCCAGTCTTTTGGAGGCAAGAGAGCGGGAAAGATCTGAGAAACTTCTCCTCACACCACCTCCGCCACCACAGCAGTGTGCATTTTCATGGTGGGTGTCCATCTCCTCTAGATTGCAGATACGCCTGATAACATTGCGCGGTGCTTCGTATATACCATGTGCCCTGCCTATATGGCAGGGGTCGTGATAGGACACGGAAATATCAAGTTTGTGGATATCCAGTTCATCGAGTTTTTGTTCTAAAAACTCGGAAACATGAAGTACATCAAACCCATCGGGATAGTCCTTTTTCAGAGTAGTGTAGCAACCAGCACATCCTGTGATTATGGTTTTTGCTCCGCTCTTTTTTATCTGCTCCATGTTGTGCTCGATTAATTCACAGGCATCAGAGCCTGTGCGAAGCAGAGGGGAACCACAGCATACCTCGTCCTCCAAAACACCCACCCCAAACTTCTTGAGTATATCAAAGGTTTTACGTGCAACTTCCGGATACCTGTATGCAGTCATACAACCTGCAAAATAAACATATTCGCATTTATCAGGCAGTTCATCTCTCTCCGTCGGTTCAAGCCAGTGCAGACGTTGCCGGGATTCGCGCAGGGGATTGCCCCATTCAACAGTATCCTTTTTGAGTTTTTCCTGAGCCTTACTGGCTCCGGCCTTGCGCACAACTGCTGCACGTGCATTTTCAACTACATCCGGAGGTATTGCCCCTGAAGGGCACATTTGCTCACATATGCCGCAGGTTGTACAGGTATCCAGGGAAAAACGGAAACTGTCATCAATATCCGCCCCTTCATCTATTTGCTGGGCGATGAGCATTCGGCCCCGTGCATTGGTGGATTCCCAGCCATATTCATTGAATACCGGGCAATAAGCCCTGCAGGTTCCACAGTGCACACATTTCAGGATCGACCTGCGATTTTCATCATTCATTTATCCAACCCCAGTTTTCCTGGATTGAGGATTCCTTTGGGATCAAGGGCTTTCTTGATAAGGGACATTACCGGCAGGGATGTAGGATGCTCAAGTTCCATATAGTTCGAGCGTGCACCACCAATTCCGTGTTCTGCGGAGACAGTCCCCCCCAGTTCTATTGCCTTGCGGTAGATAAGGTCAGCAGCCCTGTGGAGCTTGTCCCATTCTTCCTCACTGAGCATATCGATACTCATACCGGTATGCAGATTGCCATCTCCTATATGGCCATATATCATGATCGGAATTCCTACTTCATCGGATATCCTGTGTACATTCTCGATCATCTCAGGTATCTTTTTTATTGGCACACCGACATCTTCTCCTACATACACCCGATTGCGCAGGGGATCCAGGCGACTTATTGCCGCCCCCACGATACGCCGACCGGCCCATATGCGGTCACTTTCCTGTTCATCCTTTGCCGCACGTATGTCATCTGCAATCCCTTCACATACCTTTTTCACCATTTCTGACGCCTCGGAGACCGCACCTTCTGAACCGTCCACCTCAACCATGAGAATAGCACCTGCATCAGGGATATCAAGACTCGGATCATAGGATTTCAGAGCACGGATAGTGGTACTATCCAGTATTTCACAGGCGGAGGGAATAGTTCCCGAGGAAAGGATACGCACAACTGCGCCTCCCGCTTTTTCTGCACTATCAAAGGAAAGGAGAATTACCAGCCTGGCGCGGGGCAGGGGATAAATCTTCAAAACCGCCTCAGTAATTATGCCCAGGGTTCCTTCAGAACCTACCATCAGGGATGTCAGATCATAACCTGAAGCCATTTTTAGTGTTCTTGAACCGGTCCTTATGATGCTGCCGTCCGCAAGAACTACTTCAAGATCCAGCACATAACGTTTCGTAGTTCCATATTTCACGGAACGCATTCCGCTGCCATTGTTCGCTATAAGGCCCGCCAGGGTACACATAGCAGTACTGCCCGGATCGGGAGGGAAGAAAAAACCATGGGGTTTCAGGGTTTCGTTTAGCCTGGAATGCACGACCCCAGGTCCGATGGTTACCTGCAGATTATCAATGTCTATATCGATAATCTCATCCATACCGCTCATATCCAGCACAATTCCACCACGTACCGGTACTGCACCACCTGCAAGCCCACTGGCAGCACCCCGGGCCACCACAGGCATTTCATTTTCAGAAGCAAGTTTTACTATCTTGCTTACCTGTTCTGAATTATGGGGGCGTACCACATATTCAGGACGACCTTTTACCCGGGATGCATCCGAAGAATAGCAACAAATGTCCGAGGCCGAATTACTTACGTTTTTATCGCCGACTATCTCCTTCAGCCTGTTAAGAAGCATATACGTTCAACCTGTAATGTATTGATCAATATTATGTGATTGAGTAGAAAACGTTTAGATCTATATAGTTCTATTCTATGCCATGACCAGATACTTTGAAGTCCACCAGAGAGATGGGGCTGCAAGAACGGGAAGCCTCTATCTTAACAACACAATCCCTACACCAGCGGTAATTGACCCTTCTTCCCTCAAACCAGAGGCAGAAGGAGATATAATATATCCAGGCAGCCAATGGCATTTCGGGAATGGAAAAGCAGCAACACAAGCTACCCTGAAATTAAGGGAACGTGTGGGAAAAAATAAACTCATAATCATGCCTTCCTGCACATATTCGTCCATGGTAGCAGGAGATGTTACCTGTGAAAAGATTGATGTGCCAGCTGACGAGGGACCCACGGGTATAGCCTATTCTGAAAGAGACCCGGAAACTACACGGGACCTCTATGTGGCAGACGGCATCGGCTGTCATGAAGGCAACCCTCGCAGGCTGCTGGCCGAGCTCATGAAGGTAAGGAAGAACATTGCACCGGATTCGGCCCTGTATGCACCGAATATCGCCCTGCCTGAAAATGTTGCCATGCTGATTTATCTGGGCGTGGACATCCTGGATACGACAAGGGCAACGATCGCTGCCTTTGAAGATAAATACATGACATCTGCCGGTTTCATCCACCTGGACAGACTTGCAGAATTGCCCTGTTGCTGTGCTCATTGCAGCGGTACGAGTGCAAAAGAAGTAAAAGACATGGATAAAAAACAACGCGCCCGGCTACTTGAAAAACATAACATCGCTATTCTTGAGGCAGAAGTGGCCCTTGTCAGACAACGGATACGCAGTGCCTCTCTCAGGGAATACGTGGAAGGAAGATGCCGTCATAACCCCGCCCTTGTGGCAATGCTGCGCCTGAGTGATGCAGAATACGATTTCCTCGAAGAAAGAACAGCCCTATTCAAACCCGCACCCCTGCTTGCAACAACCTCTGAATCCCTGACAAGGCCCGAAGTTGTACGCTTTGCCCGACGAGTACAACAGCGATACACACCACCAGAAAAGGATGTCCTGCTACTTTTACCCTGTTCGGCCCGCAAACCTTACTCTATTTCTATGACCCATTCCAGATTCCGCAAGGCACTTGGCAAAAACCTCAAACTTGTGCAGGAAGTCATAATCACCTCACCCCTGGGAGTAGTACCCCGGGAACTGGAAGTCACATATCCTGCAGCACATTATGACACCACGGTAACGGGCTACTGGGATGCAGAGGAACACAGATGGGTAGGGGAATGTCTGGAGAATTTCCTGCTAAAACATCCTTACAAACATATTGTAGCACATGTGGAAGATGAATATCGCAGTATATGTGAAAACGTATCCAAAAAACTCGGATTGGAAATAACTTACACATCCGACGGAAATGTAACCTCCCAAAACTCCCTGCACAAACTGGAAGATACGATGAAAGAATTGTGTAACGGGCTCAGCTACAGAGGAGATTACAGACGGGACATGCTAAAAGCCATTGCAGATTACCAGTTTGGTGTGGGTTGCGGTGAAGCCCTTTTACCCCCGGATTCAAAAATAAAAGCCCCATTCCCCCGCTACCAGGCATTCCTGGATAAGGAACAACTCATAACCCTGATTCCCGAAAATGGTACAATAGCCCTGACCATTGAAGGAGCTAAAAGGATTATTGAAACAGGAAATTATGTTGTAAATATCGATGATTTCGTGCCACGCGGTTCAATACTGGCACCGGGAGTCATCGATGCAGATGAGCGGATTCGCCCCAATGATGAAGTATTCATATGCGGAGATAAAGCATTCTGTGTCGGACGTGCTGCAATGAGCGGCCCCGAGATGATACATTCCAACCGGGGCATTGCCGTGGATGTGAGGCACGTTAAAAAATTGTAAAGGCCCGGGAGGGGTAACATTGCTGTTTAGAAAATTCGAAGGAAAGGATTTTGCCGAAGTGCTGCAGATTGAAATGGAGGCATTCGAAGACCATGACCCCTACACCTACATGAATTTTTATGAAATGAACCCGGAAGGGTTTCTTGTTGCTGAAAGTGAGAAAACCATTACTGGTTTTGTAATGGGATATCGCAGTAGTGAACAGGAAGGGAGGATATTTTCCCTTGCCGTTAAAAAAGAATTCCAGAGAAGGGGAATCGGTCAGGCATTATTGCAGGTAATACAGAGATATTTTCGCAACCGGAACGTAAAATATGTGCGCCTGGAAGTACGTGCCAGCAATAAAAACGCCCGACGTCTTTATAGTCGCATGGGATTTGTTGACTGCTGGTATGAACCGGGTTATTACATCGACGGGGAATGCGGAATAATTATGAAGAAATATCTATATCCCGCAGGTTTGTATGAAGATTTATTGACAGATAATTGGCCTGTCATATCTTAAGTTCCTTTCAGTTACTATGTGAAAACCCATCTCCCGATCTCTCGGCAAACTCCTGCATCCTGACAGAAGTCCTGCTTATACTGGAGATCTCATCTTCTGATATGATGGATGCCAGGTGATTGCCGAGGATAAAGATTGCATGCTTGTGTTCTGCTTTGCTTCGATGGATGTGGACCGGACTTATGGAGAGGGAATTATAATCCTCAAAATCATGCTCTACACCCTGATCTTCCAGATACCTTTTGATTTGGACCATCAAAGTATGCAACTGGATCAGTTCATCTTTGTGCATTGTAACAACCTGTATTATATCAATTTAAAGCAGCATAAACTCAGAGATAGAATCTAAATGAGCTAGATAAAATCATTCCCTAGGGAAAAGACTTTCCTTGTTGACCCATATATTGTTTTCTATTTAATTTCAACTAATAATAATTAACAATCCTGAATACAAAAATACAGATTCCGATTCAGTGAAAGAGGTTTTTAAAAAATATTTCATACATTAATTTTAAAAAATACTCTTACTAAAAGCATTGCCATAAGTGCAGCAAATGGTATAAAAAGGTTATCATGGCGGGAAATAGAACATTCCGCGACCATACCGGCCACACTACCAACTACAGCCAGCGCTCCAACAAAATAAAATCCTACTATAGAAGACAGGATTATTCCTCCGGTAGTGCCCTCCACCGTCTTGCATGAGCCAGGCAGTTTCAATTTCCCCAGATGACCGATCAGCGGAGCTACTCCATCACCCAGAGCCAAAACTACCATGGAAGCATAACATATACCTTCGTTTACAAAATAACTCAGACCCAGAAGGACAAAGAAAGATAGAATGTAAAAAAAAGGATCCAGTGCAAACACTTCTTTCTCCCTGTTCCTCCATAAAAGACCATATACATACCATTTCTTTTCAGCCGGTTTGATAACTTCCATAATGAGAAAAATAAGTGTTGCACTCGCAAGTGCCAGTGCGGCATATTCTCTGCCATAAATATCCGCGATAAAAGGAACCGCCACTCCCGACATATGCACTATTTTGCGTAAAGGAAGGGATTCATTGACGCACAATGGATTATTATGAGCTGCCATCATCTGGAATCTGGCAGGTAAGTGGATATATTTTGCTATTGGAAACCCGATACAACCATACATGATGCTACAAATTGCTATTTCAGATGAAATGTGGGAAAAATATATCATTCAGGGATGAGATTATTATATGATTATTTGTATTATTAGCACAATTCTGGATACAAGATGCCATCTCATCCAGTGATTTGATTTGCCGGTGATAGAATGGAAGGAAAAGTATGGAAATTCGGAGATGACGTGGATACTGACGCGGTTATCCCGGGAAGATTTCTGGTCCTAAACACCCCTGAAGAACTTGCAGCACATGCATTCGAAGGAGTGAGATCAGATTTTGCAGAAAATGTAAAGGAAAATGACATAATCGTTGCTGGAAGCAATTTTGGCTGCGGTTCATCCAGAGAACATGCACCCCTGGCACTAAAAGGGACAAAGGTTGGATGCGTTATTGCAAAATCCTTTGCAAGAATCTTTTTCAGAAACGCGATCAATATCGGTGTACCATTACTGGAATGTGCTGATACCGACAGGATAGATGAGAACGATAAGCTTAAAGTGGATATTTCCACCGGTGTAATCGAGAACCTGTCCAAAGGAGAAAAGTATCAGGCAACACCCCTCCCTGATTTTGTAAGGGAGATTGTAAATACCGGTGGACTGATAGAGTACACACGAAAGATAATCGATAAATCTTAATAATACCGGAGATAATTAACAATGACCCAATATAAAGTGCCTGTAATTCCCGGAGATGGCATCGGCCCGGAAATTGTAGCAGAAGGAATGAAAGTTATAGATGCCGCAGGAGAAAAATTCGGATTCGATGTGGATTGGATTGATTATCCGCACGGTGCTGACCATTACCTTGAAACCGGAGAACTGATAAGCGAGGACACACTCAAGGAACTGTCCAACTATTCAGCCATATACCTGGGTTCTATAGGAGACCCCAGGGTTGCCCCGGGTGTACTCGAGAAAGGCATCCTGCTTGCTGCACGTTTTTATTTTGACCAGTACGTTAACCTGCGTCCAATAAAACTTCTCGAGGGAGTATGGACTCCTGTAAAAGATAAAACCCCGACAGATATTGATTTTACGGTGGTAAGGGAAAACACTGAAGATTTCTATATCGGAATCGGTGGAAGGTCCAAAAAGGGTACCAGCAAGGAAATGCTTGAAGTCTCACGTTCCCTGTACTCCGCAAAATTTGACCTTGACATCGAAACCGACAGCGAGGAGATCGCCTATCAGATAGGAATGATCTCCAAAGAGGGTACCAAAAGGGTTATCGAGTATGCCTTTGATCTTGCAGAAAAGCGTGACCGGCATGTGGCTTCTGTGGATAAGGCAAATGTGCTCTCCGAGATCTATGGATTCTGGAGAGAAGAATTTGAAGAGGTAGCTGCCACACACCCCGATGTTGATACAGATTTCAACTATGTTGATGCTATTACCATGTGGTTTGTTAAAAATCCCGACTGGTTTGATGTAGTTGTAACCCCCAACATGTTCGGGGACATTATCACCGACCTGGGCGCAATGATACAGGGAGGACTGGGACTTGCACCCGGCGGAAACATCAATCCCGAAGGAACCAGCATGTTCGAACCAATCCACGGTTCTGCACCCAAGTACAAGGGGCAGAACAAGGTCAACCCTATCGCCACAATATGGGCCGGTTCCATGCTGATAGACCAGCTCGGAGAAACCGAAGCTGGTGCAAGTATTGTTTCTGCCATTGAACAGAACATAATGGAAAACAATGTCAAAACCTATGATATGGGAGGCAACTCTAAAACCTCTGATGTGGGAGATGACATAGCAAGAATTATACTTGAAGAATAAGTGATATTTAAGGGAGGTTTGCTGATGGGGTGATATATACCTCCCTTTTATAGGCACCTGATAAATAGATGCAGAACATAAGTTCACAGTTGAGAAGGATACATATATGCATAGCACTAAATCTGTTTGTCCGGAATGTAAGGAAATCATAGAAGCCAGTATATTTGAGAAAAATGGCAGAGTATTGATGGAAAAAGAATGTCCGGAGCATGGCAAATTCGAAGAAGTCTACTGGTCGGATGCCAACCTGTACCGAAAATTCCAGAAATATCGACATGAAGGAAACGAAGTTTCAAACCCGCGGACTTCAGATGATGAGGGTTGTCCCTTGAATTGCGGACTTTGCCCGTCCCATAAAACAACAACCCTTCTTGGAAACATCGATGTTACAAATCGTTGTAACCTCAATTGTCCCATCTGTTTTGCCAATGCAAAGAGCCGGGGCTTCATTTATGAACCTAGTTTCCAGCAGATAGAAGATATGCTAAAAACTCTGAGAGAAGAAAAACCAACCCCCTGTCCGGCAATACAATTCTCAGGCGGAGAACCAACTGTCCGAGATGACCTGCCTGCTATGATCCAGAAGGCAAAGGAACTGGGGTTTGTCCAGATTCAAATTGCTACAAACGGCGTCAGAATCGCAAAGGATATTGAATTTGCCCGAAAACTGAAAAATGCGGGATTGCATACAATATATCTCTCCTTTGATGGGGTCAAAGAAGAAACTTACCAAAAGATACGTAATTTCAATGCCTTGCCTGTAAAAGAAAAAGCAATAAATAATTGCCGTGAAGCGGGTATTCGCAGTATTGTTCTTGTGCCCACCCTGGTTAAAGGGGAAAATGATGATCAACTTGCCGATATCCTTCACTTTGCCGCCGATAAGCTGGACGTGGTGAAAGGAATCAACTTCCAGCCTGTGGCATTCACCGGTAGAATCGACAGACAAAGCAGAGAAAAACAAAGATTCACCATACCTGACCTGATCAAGGGACTTGCAGATCAAACCTCTGGCCAAGTACCCGAAACAGCCTGGTACCCAGTACCTTTTGTTGTACCCATCTCGCGTTTTATAGAAGGAATACAGGGAAAACACCTTCCCGAATTCACAGTCCATCCGCACTGTGGAGCTGCAACATACCTTTTTGTGGAGGAGGGCAGGATAATACCGATTACGGATTTCCTTGATGTTGAGGGATTCGTCGAGTTGCTTGATGATGCCACACAAAATCTCAACGGTAAAAAAACCAGAAATTTAATTACCCTTGCCAAAGTAGTCCGACAGATTCCGGGTTTGGTCAATCAGGAAAAAGCCCCGAAATCAATCAATGTTACAAAAATGCTGATCAACATAATAAAGGAAGGGGATCGGGAAGTAACCAGCCAATTCCACCGAAAAACGCTTTTTGTTGGAGCAATGCATTTCCAGGATCTCTATAATTTTGACCTGGAAAGAGTTTGCCGCTGTGGCATCCATTATGCCACACCGGACGGAAGGATAATACCTTTCTGTAGTTACAATACATTCCACAGGGATGAGGTAGAAGGACAATTCCTTAAACCCTACGATATAAATAAAAAATGAAAATAGATGATCTTACAGGGTTTTCATTGTTCCATAATCCATAATCATTGAAACCGGCCGGGTAGTTACATCGATACCGTATTCTTCAACAACAGCCAGGGCGTTTACACCTACAGAAACAACAATCCCCGACATACCAACATCTACAGGTGCTCCCAGCACATTACCCGATTCATTATCCATTGCAAGTAACCCGCCTATATCAGATTCATGCAATTGCTGGAAAAGAAGACGGGCATCTCCCGCAGCAGATTGTGGAATACTACGCATATTAGCCAGTATGGTCCCAGAACCCGACTGAAGCAATCCTGTTACCAATGTGGATTGGCGCATCAAAAAAATCTTAATCGGGTCTATAGATGTACCCCTGTACGAGATAAGGTCTTTAAACACCACTGGTTCATTGTTTTCCACGGCAAGAATTCCCCCAAAGTTAGGCTTGACCGGAATTCCATGCCGCAGGAGAACCCCATCAAAAGTAATACTGCAAACTGTCGCAATCCCCACTTTCCCCGGTGAAACAAATATATCCTCCGAATCTTCTTCAAATATTCCCACCCTGGGACTTATTGAGTAATTAACTGCACTTCTCATCAAGTCGGCAGTTTTTTCAAAATCATCCTTGTCCACATAAGATACGTTTACTATCACATTCCCTTGCTTTGTTACGGGGTCATAATCTGTGCGATAGATCAAGTCCTCAATCCTTGTGATTACAAAATCAAGCCTGTCACCTATAAGGGCCTCTTCCAGTTCTTCCTTACCTCTTAATGTGATGGAGCGACCTGTATAGCCGTGTTTTTCGGTAAAGCCACGCTCGTCCAGTATCCTGAGGTGATAGCGTACCGCCCTTTCACCAAGATTGTAACCCCTGTTGCGTAATTCGTCGGCAATGATACGGGCACCTACAGGCCTGTCACTTTCATTGATAATACGCATGATTTCGATAAGTTTTCTTTCGATCTGGGGATCAGTCATAGGATTCCTCCGTTTTTATGGGCATTATATTTAGCATATTTGCAATATGTAAATTGTGATATTATAGACTTCCAGTCCTAATAATATATATAATCAGACCCATACCGAAAATCCCGGCAGCAAAAAAGCCAAACAGACCAAATAACGGAACACCCCACACCTGGGGTTCCATACCGGTTTGTATAACCAGGGAAGAACCAACTATAATGGCAGAAATAATAAGACTGAAAGCAAGCCGGTTGGAGGCAACGCTTATTTCCGAAAGGAGACGGTCGGTGCCTTCATGTTCAAATTTAAGATTGAGGTAACCTTTTTCGGCGACCTCGAGAATGTGTGAAAGTTGCAGCGGGGCACGACTGAGAAGCCTGCTTACATACCAGAGATTTTTGGAACTGTTTTTGGCCATATTACGCGGAGAAAAGCGCTTTTTCATGAATTTACGTGCATAGGGCTCGGCGATCTCAGTTACATTGAAATCCGGGACCATTTGCATAGCAAACCCACCCACAGTCATTACTCCTTTAAAAAGCAGGGCAATATTCGGAGGTACCTGTATCTGATGTTTACGCAAAAGAGACAGCATTTCAGAGGAAACCTCTGTGGCATCCACCTGATCCAGCGTGCGTCCGTAATATTTGAAAAGGAAATGATCATAATCAACTTTGAAGGAACGCACATCCAGTTTTTCATCCGCTACTCCCAGATCACGCATAACCTCTATGTATTGGGTGCTATCCCCGTTTGTTACGGCTAGAAGGGCATCTACCAAAAGCCCACGCATATCTTCGGACAGATGACCCGCCATACCGAAATCCAGCAGGGCGATTCTGCCGTCTTCCAGGGCAAATATGTTGCCTGAATGAAGATCAGCATGGAAAAAACCATGTTCAAAAACCTGTTTCATAAAAGCTTCAGAAACATCTGTGGCAATTTTTTCCCGGTCCAGATTCTCATTTGCCAGCTTTTCAAATTTGTTACATTTTATCCCTTCAATATATTCGAGGGTCAGGATGCGATCACTGCTGTAATCATTGTATACACGGGGAATTACAATAACAGGATCGTTTTCAAAGTTGGACAGGAAGTGTTCGATATTTCTTGCTTCCTGAGTATAGTCCATTTCCGAGTGAATTGACCTTGACAGTTCGTCTACAACAGCTACCGGATTATAGAGTTTTATTTCCTCAATATGCTGCTGGGCAAATCCGGCAAGACTGTACATGATATCCAGGTCCGCTTCAATTATGCGGCGGATACCGGGCCTCTGTATCTTTACAACCACATCTTCCCCACTATGGAGGCGTGCTTTATGAACCTGACCTATAGATGCAGCTGCGACCGGTTTTTCATCAAAATCAGAAAAAAGTTCAGGTATATCCCCGCCAAGTTCAGTTTTGAGTACTGCTTTTACATCTTCGAAGGGAAAAGGAGGAACATCGTTCTGAAGTTTTGTAAATTCCTGTGCGTATTTCAGGGGTATCAGGTCTTCCCGCATGCTGAGTAACTGGCCGAATTTGACATAGGTGGGGCCCAGTTCCTCAAGTACCTTACGTGCCCTTTCCGGCCGGGTATCCTTTTCCTGCTCCCTTCCAAACCGACCTTTTACACGGCTGCGAACAGACCCCATTGACCTGAGGCCCATTTTATCCACAAAGTAACCAAATCCGTTCGATACAAGTACGTCTATGATACGCCCGTATCGTTTAACCATTGAATATCTGTGAGAAATACCCGGTACCATGGTATCAAAAAAGAGATGTTAGAAATGAATGGTATCAGGACCACTCATCATCTTTTTCATGCTTGTCTTTTTCTTCAGCGGGTACATCCTCGCCCAAAGATTTTGCAAGCATCTTTTCAAGCCGGTCGATTTTTTCTTCCAGGTTCTTTACATGTTCCTGGGTTGCAACATCGGATTTGTTGACAGCTTCCTTGACCCGGGAAGACATCTTTTCCTCCATCTCTTCCTGCTGCTTTCTCTTGGATTCAATCAAGTCTGTCACGAACTTTTTACCCTCTTCCCTGTTAATTTCCCCCCTTTCGACGAGTTCTTTCACATATTCATTAATCTTCTCTTCGGTCAGGGCATACAAGCCCACGGTAAAAAGCCCAAATTTTTTCATATAATATACTGGATCGTACATTTTATTAAACCTCCAAGAAGTATATTGTATTTCACCATATATAAACAAAATGAAAACAAGCAGAAGAAAGAATTACCACACAGCCTGAAAACTGTATCCGCATAAAAAATATCAGAATTACTTTGAAATCATCCCGTCAATACCCTTTCCAATGTAGGTCACACCGGTTGATTCTATGAATTTATCACATACTTGCCGGGCATCCCCTTCTTCAATAACCGAACCTCCGGATACCAAAACTGCCCTGTGGGCTACTTCTTTCACAAAATCCATGTGATGGCTGACAAAAACTATTGTCGTGCCAAACCTGCGATTTATTTCCTTGAGCGAATTGGTAACATCTCTCAGAGTAATCGGGTCAAGATCTCCAAAAGGTTCATCCAGCATGAGTATATCCGGAGATGTGGCAAGAGATACCGCTATGTAGGACCTCACATGTTCTCCGCCACTTATCTGTGCAGGTTTCTTTTCAAGTATGTCAGGAGAAAGATCCAGAGCATCAAATACAGGTTCTGCATATTTGGCCACATTAAGGTCCGGCCACGCAGGGAATAATTCAAGATAGACCTGTGGCGTCAGTCCCATTTTTGAAAGGGATTGTTCTTTTTCTGCCTCTGCCATATCGGGCAACTGATAAATCGTATCCAGCATCTTTTCAGAAATACCCAACTCCTCTGCTTTTTGACGGGCGTGTTCTATCGCACCCTGTCTTTTGAGCCTGAGTTTAAAGGCAATATGCTGTCCTATTGTGGAATGGGGGGACAACGTAAATTCCTGATGCATGATACTCATTCTGCGACGCATTTCCATTCTTTGCGGGCTGAAACGGGAAATATCAATCCAGTTATCCTCAAGAGAATAAAGGACCCTTCCGCTTTGAGGTTCGAGAAGGCCGGCAAGCATCCGCAGCAGGGTTGTCTTGCCACTTCCGGAAGGGCCTATCAAACCCAGTATCTCACCCCTGTTAACAGAAAGAGAGATATCCTTCAGGTCCAGAACTTCTCCTACCCTCCAGAGGGAATAACGCTTGGCAAGATTTTCTGCCCTGACACAAACCTCCTCTGAAAAAGTACCCAGAGGTTTTTTGTCAGCCATCCCATGAAGGAACTTGTCCAGAACTTGTCCAGAGTCACCTGATGCTACAATTTTTCCTTCATCAATGCAGAGCATATCATCGGCAAGGTAACTCAAAATTTCCGGCAGATGGGATACTACCAGAATAGGAATGTTGAGTTTTTCTTTCAGAAGAAGAATTATGTCCAGTATTTGCTGTTTGGAATCCGGTCCAGCCATTGTGACAGGCTCATCAAGAAGCAGCACGGATGGCCGGGATGCAAGCTGGCGGGCAAGAATCAGACGTTGTTTTTCTCCTCCACTCAATGCTCCGGAGAAATGCAGGGCTTTTTCCTTCAAACCCACAATACCCAGATAGGCCATTGCCTCCTCATACATTTCATCGTAAAGAGGGTGATCGTTATCCGGAAGGGCTTCGTAACCTTCCCTTGCATAATAAAGCCTGCGGATTATATTTTCAACTGCTTTACCGGACCAGAGGCTGAAGTTGCGCTGAAGATGAAGGGCACTATTGCTCATCAAAAAACGTTGACCGGTTTGCCCCATATCCGGACTTATAGCCGTTTCGTCAATCTCAATCGTTCCACTGTCAAAGGTTTCAATTCCACGCAAAATTTTAAGCAAGGTAGATTTGCCACTACCGCTTTTACCTGTAATACCAAGTATTTCGCCATTCTGTACGGTAAAACTGATGTCCTCAAGTACCTGTTTTTTCCCGCAGGGAGAATCGTAAATTTTTGAAATACCTTTTACTTTAAGCATTTCCCACCTCATTAAGGGAAATCCATTTTTAACTTTTGATCGCAGAAACGAATTCAGCAATCTTTGCGCGGACATCGCCAGCATCTTCCACGGCAGTACCTGTCACGATCATATCCGCCCCTGCCTTTGCACAGGCAGCTGCAGCATTACGGTCGCGGATACCTCCACCTACTATCAAGTGTCCTTTATCGATAGCATGTTTCACAGCACCCACCATTTCAACCGGAACCGGATTATCTGCACCCGAACCTGCCTCGAGATAAACATAGCGCATTCCAAAGTAGGATCCTGCAAGAGCATAGGCTGCAGCAAGCTCCGGTTTTGTACGGGGCAGCAAACGTGCATCCCCTACCCATCCAACCGTGCCGCCTGGTTCCACTATCAGGTAGGCCATTGGAATGGGTTCAATGCCGAATTTGCGTACAAGAGGTGCACCCATCGCCTGGTTGGTAACAATATAGTTGATATCCCTGGAATTCAGCAGGCTCATGAAAAAAATAGCATCGGCGTATGAACTCACGCCTGCGGAATCGCCGGGGAAAAGAATAGTTGGCACATCAATTTGTTCTTTCATCAGCTGAAGGGTCTGGTCAAGAACCTGACCCATCGCTCCGGTGGAACCCCCAATCATTATAGCATCGGTGCCTCCCTCAACGGCAGCTTTTGCAATCTCTGCCGCCCTTTCGGGTTTTTGGGAGGCGGGGTCTATAAGTGTCAGATGGACACAACCGTCCCTCTTTACAATATTATTGAGGTACTCTTCCACCTGCATCAGACCGATCAGCCTCTCTTTACTTCCTTGGATTTTACACGGAGATTTTTGTAACCACACTTTCTGCATTTAACAGCCCTTACAGCGTTACGGGCATTGCAATTCATGCAAATCTTCTTATTAAGTATACGTTCCTCAGCTTCGGGGAATCTTGCCATATTCTCACCTTTGTAATAATTGTAATTAAATTAATAGTATCGGGCTGGCTAAATAGCCCTCAAAACATATAATTGTTTTGGGGCAATCATCGATAATTCTTATCAATTTCCTCCAGCATCATCTCACGTACTGAGCGGGCATCCGCACGACCACGTGTTTTCTTCATTACCTGACCTACAAGGAAGTTCAGGGATTTTTCCTTACCTGCAAAATAATCCTCCAGAGCTTGCGGGTTTTCTTTCAAAACTGCCTCTACAGCCTGGTCGACCACATCCCCTTCTACCTTCAGCAGCCCCTTCTCCTTTACAATGTCCATCGGGGACCCGCCTTCATCAAGGATGGTACGTATGATCTCCACAGCTGCCTTTTCGGTAACCTTACCACTGACTACCAGCTCGATGATCTTTACCATATCTTCTACTGTAAAGGAAGCTACGGTGAGATCACGGTAATTGAGCTCTCCCTTGAGGACATCGGAAACCCATACCGCTGCTGCTGCAGGATCTACCTTAGAGGCAACCTCTTCATAGAAATCCGCCACCCTGATGTCAGATGTCAGCGCCTTGGCATGGGTATCCACCATTCCGTAGTCCGAAATGAACCTGCTACGCCTGGCATCAGGCAGCTCGGGAAGGGTTTCAAGGATACCCTCAACCCAGCTTCCAACCCTCATGGGTACCAGATCAGGTTCGGGGAAATAACGATAATCGTGCTCTTCTTCCTTGGTCCTCATGGAAATCGTGACCCCACGGGCCTCGTCAAAGTGACGTGTTTCCATAACAACCTCTTCTCCACGGCGTTTGATATTCTTCTGACGCATGATCTCATAGAGCAGGGCCCTTTCGGCGCCTTTGTGGGAAGAGATGTTCTTAACCTCGGTTCGGTCACCCCCCGCAATAGAGATGTTGGCATCCACCCTCATCGAGCCTTCCAGGGTGCTGTCGAAGACGTCCAGATACTCAAGGATGTTACGCAGCTTGTCCAGGAAACGTCTGGCTTCCCGGGGACTGCGCATATCCGGCTCGGAAACAATCTCAATCAGGGCCATGCCCGAGCGGTTGTAGTCAATCAGTGTACCCTTGGACCTATCAATGGAACCCATGTGCATCAATCTACCCGGATCTTCCTCCATATGGGCGCGCCTGATCCGAACGACATGTTCACCGTCCTCACCTTCAATTACCACCCTGCCATCACTGACAATCGGGTAATCATACTGGGTGGTCTGGAAACCTTTTGGAAGATCGGGATAGTAGTAATTCTTACGATGGAACTGGGTTTGTTCCACAATCTCACAGTTTAGGGCCAGTCCGATCCTGATAGCATATTCCACAGCCCTTTTGTTCAGCACCGGCAGACATCCGGGAAGGCCCATACATACCGGACATACATGAGTATTGGGTTCTGAAGTATGATAGTCCGTGGAACAGCCACAGAATAACTTGGTAGCAAGCTTGTTGAGCTGGACATGTATCTCCAGGCCTATCATGACACCATCGGGATTTTCGTATACCATTTATACCACTCCGGGGGCCAGTTTAGTATGATGATTGGTATTTTTCTCAAAAGAGTGGGCTGCCTTGAGAATGGTAGCTTCATCAAAGTAGTTCCCGATTACCTGCAGTCCTACAGGCAGACCTTCGGAGAAACCACATGGCACTGATATGGAAGGCACTCCTGCAAGATTAATCGGGACAGTGTTGACATCCGAAAGATACAGGGAGAGGGGATCATCCATTTTTTCCCCTATCTTGAAGGCAGGAGTTGGCATTGTGGGTGCCATCAATACATCCACGTCCTCAAAAGCTCTTTCAAAATCCTGTTTTACAAGGGTGCGAACCTTGAGGGCCTTTAGATAATATTTGTCATGATAGCCCGCAGAAAGAGCATAGGTTCCAAGCAGGATACGCCTTTTTACCTCTGCACCAAACTTTTCCTGCCGGGTCTTTGAAGCCATCATATGCCAGTTTTCCCCTTCTGAACGATTTCCATAGCGAGTACCGTCAAAACGGGCAAGGTTGGAGGAGGCTTCACTCATGGCTATGATATAATACGCTGCCAGTGCATAGGGTGTGTTTGGCATCGAAACTTTTGTGTACTCAGCTCCCATATCCTCAAACTTGCCAATAGCCTCCCATACCAATTTCTGTACATTATCATCGATGCCTTCCCCGAAGTATTCGGCAGGAACTCCGATCTTTAACCCTTCCACATCGTCCTGCAGGGCATCAGTATAACCAGCATTATGTTTAACACAGGTTGAATCCCGGTTATCATATGTGCCAATAACGTCCATCAGGGCTGCTACATCTTCCACACGATTTGCCAGTGGACCAATCTGTTCTAAAGAGTTGGCATAAGAAACCAATCCGTATCTGGAGACCGCCCCGTAAGTCGGTTTCAGGCCCACAGTCCCACAAAAGGCCGCCGGACAGCGCACCGAGCCACCTGTATCCGAACCCAGCGAGACAGGAACCTGCCCTGCAGCTACAGCAGCGGCACTGCCACCTGATGACCCCCCGGCCACTCTTTCTGCATCCCAGGGATTAAGAGTCGGGCCATAGGTACTTGTTTCAGTGGAGGTTCCCATACCAAACTCATCCATGTTGGATTTACCGATTATCACTGCACCGGCCTTTCGCAATCTTTCGATCACATGAGCATCATAGGGTGGCACATAACCATCCAGGATGGCAGAACTGCAGGTTGTGGATAACCCTTTCGTGGAAATATTATCCTTAATTGCAATGGGCACACCTGCAAGAGGGCCTTCAATGTCCAGAGAGTCAACTTTTCTAGCCTGATCAATAGCGTCTTCTGCAATACAGGTGAAGGCATTAATATCACTTTTTTCTATTCTTTCCAGATAGGAGGCAACAACATCCTCGGCTGATGAGGAACCTATCTTGTTTTTTAGATCAGATAAACCTTCCAGCATTTTTTGGCCCTCAGATGATCTTTGGAGTTTTTATGTAGCCTTCCTGTATGTCTTCAGCATTTGCAAGAATGGCAGCCTGCTCCAGGGAATCTGTTGGCTTATCTTCCCTGAATACATTCATGACATCGGCAACATGATATGTAGGCTTGACACCCGAGGTTTCCACCTCATCCAGCTGTCCGAAATAATCCAGCACAGTGCTTAGTTCCGATGCAAATTCAAAAGCGTCCTCCTCATCGATATTGACCCGTGCAAGCCAGCCGATGTGTTCTACCTGTTCCTTTGTAATCATAATATGAAGCCTCTGTAAGCGTAATATAGCGTATGTGTTACACAAAAGGTAATGCTATTAATATGTTCTTATCAGGTCTTTTTACTCCTGCGGTTTACACCATACATCTGTACCTTTTTCATCCTGGCAAGATTGAGTACCCTGTCCATCTCATAATCCTCCAGGGCCCGGGCCTCCAGAAAACCATTTTCCACAGCTTCATTGAATATCTCATAACCAATACTGGAGCGGGCAAAAACCGTGGTGTAACCATCCGGCGTACCCACACCCCCGAAACTTATATCGGAATTTTCTGCCGCCATGTCGGTACAGAACTTGCATGAGGAGGACCTGTATTCATCAAATTCGGACAGAGAGAATCTGCTTATCTGACCTGCCTGCTCAAACTCGAACTTACCCTTACGAATCTTCATTGCATCGATATCCGCAAGTCTCATACCATGGGTTTCAACAAATTCCTTAATGCCTTCGTAAGAAAATGTATCCATACAGAATAATCCCAGACGCAACACATTGGCTCTCATGAACAGATGCAAAAAGCCATAGGGACTGCGCTGCATCTTGTGGACCGCATCTATATTGCAACTTGGACCTACAAAAGCAATACTTCGCATACCCTGCTGAATGGCCTGCATCAACTGTTCCATTGTCATGCTGTGAGAATACATGCTACCAGAGGACTCAAGCACCTGTGCACGATCCTCAGCAATAATTGCAACCGGTTTCCAGGGTTGATCCTTTGAATGAGTGGTTACTACCGCACAATCAATCAGGCCTTCCTCCAGTCCATAAGCCAGCAATGCCGTAACAGCACCTCCATCCTGTCCATTATGCCGGGGAAGCAGGCTTTTGGCACTGTATGCAAACCTGAGTTTGCCCACAAGTTCCTCTTCTGTAGTAATAGTGCGAGGGCACTGGTTGTAACACACACCACAGGACGTACATGGGCCTACAATCCTGGGACGTTTACCCTTTATTGCTATGGATTCACAGGATGCGGCACAGGCTCCGCAAAGGGTACATATGCCTGGCTTGATAACATCTTTGTTAAGTTTGCCAAAAGAAACACGTTTTTTCTCATCAAGACTGCGTTTGAGACGTATTACGCTTTTTTTCATCTCATTAAATGTTTTCAGGCATTCACTTGAACAAAAATAATAGGTCTTACCATCATACTCCTGCTGGAAAGAAGTGTCTTCCTCTACTTTTTTTTTACAAATCGGATCCTGTTTCATTATATCCACCGCAAAAACTGTCTATAATAGGATATAGCTGCACTATTATAAACTGATGGCAGAAAACTATAATTAATCTTACTACCCACCATGAGTATATGGATGCCCAGACAAAAGCCGAATTACTGGCAACAGGAAGAGTGGCAATCGATGAAAAACTACTCGGGAAAACTACTGTTTCAACTGCAGGACCGGGTGCCGGCAAAGTAGGATTCTTTTTTAGTTCCGGAGGACGCCGGGTAAAACTTGGAGCAGATGCAAAATCTCCTTTAAAAGCGATTGAAAAGGATGGAAAGATCTGTATCTACAAAGAGGATAAACTGCTTGCCTGCGGACAAATTGAGGAAGAACTGCTTCACTGTCCCGAGCAGGCGTATATTAATATGACCGAGACCTGTATATTTGACTGTAAATTCTGCCCTGTCCCAAAACTCAATGGCAGGGTCAAATCAGTTGAAGAAGTGCTGGATATGATAGAAAAAGCACATGATACGAAAAAGATGAAAGCCATATCCATCACTGCCGGGGTTGATGAGACAGTTGAAAAGGAAGTTGAACGGGCGGTTGAGGTTGTCAGAAAATGCGAAAGATACCATGTACCCATCGGGGTTTCAGTATATCCCACAATCAATTCCAACAAACTGCTAAAAGAAGCCGGCGCAGATGAGATAAAATATAATGTAGAGACCATGGACCGCCAACTGTACAGCGCACTCTGTGGTGAACAGGACCTTGATTTTATACTGGACTGCCTTTCCGAAGCTGTCCGGATGTTTGGCAAGAACAAGGTTTGTTCCAATTTCATAATCGGTCTGGGAGAGAGCGATGAAACCGCAATGGAAGGAATCCGGGAACTTGTACGAAGAGGTGTGGTTCCTATCCTGAGACCCGCAACAAGCCATCCCCTCAGAAAGAAAGAGGTTAATATAGAGAGGCCTTCAAAGGAACGTATCCTCAAACTCACCCGTTTCCTGAAAGAGGAGCTGGATCAAGCAGGGCTTGATACAAGACTGTTCAGGACAATGTGCCTGCCATGCACAGGTTGTGATCTGGGCCCTCATAGAGATCTGGGATAAAAATCAGTCGACAAATTTTGTGCTAATTATAAAATATGCCACTGTGCGATAATAAAGGAAAGTATTTATTGCAAAGGGATTCCAAGGGGTTGACTATGAGTCTGTTAGAAAAACTCTATAATATCAATGTGGGCTATATCATAATAGCAGGGATCGCCCTGAGTGCCCTGCTCTTTAAGTTCCTTCTCCAGTATGCTGAAGAAGGGAATCTGGTACTTGTTATATTGCTTGGTCTTGCTATTGGTTTTGTGGCCACATTAATTACCCGGGTTGTCAAGAACCAGCGCTATTTGCAACAACTTAAATAACATTCATTCCTTTCCCAGGCCTTTCAGGAGTGCCTCCCTCCATTCAGAGGCATTTTCCACATCATATATGTGCCTGGTAATACTTTCCTTTGATTCAAGGATTGCAAGTTTATCCTTGTGCAAAATACCCTGTTTCTCAATCTCTGCCCCTGCAATGTCTTTCAACCTGATAGTTTCGGTGTTGCCTTTATCCATCATGAGAAATCTGCGGTTGGTAAGCACCATACAGCCCTTTTTTTCCTTTTCAAATTTCAGGAGGGTTTCGCCCCGCAGAAAAGAAGGACGAAACAATTCAAGATTCTCTGCAAAACTATTTGGCTCCCTGATAGAAAGGGCCAGTACCTCAGGTTTTTTCTCATCGATTACTATATAAAGCGAGTTTGTATCCTGTTTTAAACCTATAATTGAACTTGCATCTATTCTCCTGATAAGTTCTTTTTTCTTCGAGAAAAGGGTGGCAGTTATTTTTTCAAAATAGATATGTTTCTTTGTGAGTACCAGCCAGATTTTGTTCCCTTCAATTGTTGCGCTATGTCTTCCAAACACTTCCTCTCCTGTTTCAAGTACATCAACACCCCTTCCTTTCCGGTGGAAACTCTCTCCTTCATCAGGACAATAATGATTAAGCATTTCAGTAAGCAGTGGGCCTTCTATCAGCTTGAGATTGTGTTTTGCCCCTTCTTTCCTTCCTTCACCGGTAAAACTGGAAGTAGTAACAATAATTACTCCATCCACATTTTCCCTGTAGGACAGGCTGCCATATTCACGTACTTCCTTGACTCCGACGGGTCCTGAATAACGTTTGGCCTGGACAAGCCATCGATGGGAAAGACCAAAATTATCGATAGATATTTCGATATCTACACCACCATCCCTGCTTTGTTGTGTCGAGCGGGTATTATAGCCCATTTTATCAAAAAGGTGAGCTACGAGCCTTTCAAAATCATACGGGTCAATATTGAGCAGTTGATTAATTTCCCACATCAAATCATTCATCCACGGTATAGGACAGACCACATTCCGGACAGGAATATGTTACTGTTGTGGTAGCATTTTTATTTTTATTCTCTATCCTATCCATCCACGTGCCACAGGTTACACATTTCTGATCGAATATTGTGCGGTTGCTTGATTTTTCACTATCTGCTTTTGTAATGGAAACCCCTCCAGGACGGGCAATTGCTGGTTGTGCACTATTTGTGAATAACCATACAAACCTTTAAATGTATGCAGTACAATATAATTCGTAATTAATCAGAATGACAGATATAGCTTATGAAATATCTAAATGATGCGAGGGGAAGCATGGACGAACTCGAAGAAATAAGGAAGAGAAGAATGGAAGAGATTAAGACAGATCTCGAAAAGACCAACTGGCCTGCAGAAGCCATGATAATATCAGATGCCGATTTTGAAGACTTTGTAAGCCGTTATCCACTTGTTGTAGTGGACTGCTGGGCAGAATGGTGTGGTCCCTGCAAAAGGGTCGGACCGATAATAGATTCCCTTGCCGGGCAGATGCAGGGAGATGTTGTTTTTGGCAAACTTGATACGGACCAGAACCAGGTTACTGCGAGAAAATTCCAGATCACTGCAATTCCAACCCTTCTTGTGTTCAAAAATGGGCAACTTGCAGACCGAATGGTGGGTGCATTGCCACAGGTAAGCATACAGGAAAAAATTAAATCATACCTCTGAGGGACAGACCTTATGTCACACAAACCCAGGATGGCCGAGACTCCTTCCGTTAGACTGATAGACCTGAAATCAAAATCCAATTCCTATTTCATCGTGGCCTCTGTAGAGGTGGGCAATACGACCACCAAATGCATCCTTACGGCCACAGACCTTGAAAAGGGTACGACATACCATGTGGTGAAAACCGTAAGGATGACAAGGGATGTAAGACAACCAAAACCTGGAGAAAAAGTATTCGGCAAGACGCTTACAGGTGTGGAATTAAGCCGCGAATCCGTGGCAGAGCTTGTCAAGAATACGCTTCAGGAGGCTGTAAAGAAAGCCAATCTGGATATTAAAAAAGATATTCACTTCGTTGTCCGCTCCACCGGCGTGGTGGCCGGATTCGATGTACCGGAAGAAGTGGGAGAATTTATCAAAGCTCTTGCAGACGGTTGCCTTATGGCGGGTGTCCCACCCAGGAACATGACGCCTCCGATGTCCCAGGATAACATAAACCCCAGATTCCAGAAGTTCAGTAAACTCAATAAAGTTATTTTTGATGGTGCAGTTGCCAGTGTCCTTCCTCCCACAGGGGCCACAGGTGTGGAAATCGTGGCCAATGAGATGGAGGGAGAACTTGCAACCGCCGGTATAAAAGAAGGAGCTAAATGGGTGGATGTGGATTTCCGTAATCCCTGTTTATCGATGGATTTTGGAACCACACTTGACGGGCGTGTCATCAGCCCGGAGGAACCCTATGCAAAGACCATTGGCAACTTCTGTGGCTATGCCGGAGCCATTCCCGATGCTATAATCCGTGGGACCCAACTTGTGGATTTGGAACTGGGAACCGCTCTGGATGTCTTTGACGAAAGACCACCGGGCATGATTACCATGTTGTTGAAGGGGAAGAAAATAAAAGAATATGCAAACCGCTTAATGGAAAAAATATCTATCGAAAAGGTACCTGAAAATGTCACCCGTTATGGAAGTGTCCCTGTAAATCCTGCCGCTGCAGCTGAAATCGGAGTCGTGCTCATTGGATGTGACGTGGGCACCAATGGTTCAAAAATGCATGAATTAACAGAGTTGGGTGCACAGATATACAAGGAAGAGGGACTCAAGGTACTGTTCGCAGTAATCGATGAAGTGATGGCAGGTGTAATCTACCGCCTTGTGGAAGTGGCACAGAAAGAAGGAGTTGTATTTCCTGAAACTTCCATTGGAATCACCGGAAGGGCCGGCATATCAGGAGATAAACCCAAACTTATCCTTGAAAAACTGGAAACAATGGGATTGGGAGATAAAATTGAAGAAAAAGTCGTATTTGTCGATGACGGGCTAGCCAGAGGTGCAGCCGTTATGGCACGATGTATGAACTCTCTGGGAACGCCTCATAATCCCCTGGGCGGCCATACAGGTGGAAAATGCATCCTCAAGGACAGGATAAAATTGCAAAACCAGTAATTTTATTTTTCGGAGAGGGTTATTAGGGCCCTCTCCATTGCTTTTTTATGTAACTCCGCCGAATCATGAATTCCTCCCAGCTGCCCTCTGACGGCTCTGCAAGGATATTGCTGGATTAACAAACCTGCCTTTGCGGGAGCATCCTCTACTTTTGTACCGATTAGTTTTTCCGCCATTTTCCATGTGCTGCCGCATGGTGCACCCTTCCGGACCCGGACATCCGATATATAGCCGCTTTTAGTGGAGACTTCGAATTCCGGAAGACCAAAGACACTGGAATATGGTGCTGTTTCTTCCTTTTCCGCAAGAGTACAGCATACCTCATCCACCTCGATATAGATACCATATTCCGAAGATATTCTATCCAGTTCGACAAGCGGGGCCCGGGACGAGCCTCCGGGTACGATCAATGATGACACACCGGCCTGTCCGGCCAGGCGGGCAATCACCGGTGTAATATCGGGATGCAGAGAGTAAGTTATAATGGTGTCTGCATTGAATACATCCGGATTGATATCCAGTTTCTTTACAAATTCTTCCGGCTCATCCAGAAAATCGGGTAACCTGGCGGGCAGGGAGGCAGTTTTGACAGAAAAATCCGAATGTTGATGTAGCGTGTCTATCAATCTGTTGCCGTACTTACCCCTTGTAATTACTCCTATAATCGTCATACACTGGAAATGGAGAATAAGTAGTTATATTATTTACCGATAAATATTATGCAGGTGAAAATATGGATGATATAGACCAATCAAAGGTATATTTTGTATGCAATACATGCAGCTTCGTATTTCAGGCAGACCCCAACTTCATACCTATAAAATGTCCCCAATGTGGCAGTGAAGACACTGTCCGTACCTGAGAGGTATAAATGAAAGGAAAACTTGTCACCATTGAAGGGATCGACGGGTCGGGCAAGACCACCATTATGGAATACCTGAAACAAAATCCCGTTTATTCGGATATTATTTTTACACGGGAACCTACAAAAGACTGGATCGGCCAGGCTGTAATGCGGGCAATCCATTCGGACGTTGATCCCCTTGCAGAGCTCTTATTGTTTACAGCCGATCATGCAGAACACATCCGAAATACGATCAAACCTGCAATTAAAACTGGTAGAGTGATAATTTCAGACAGGTACTCAGACAGCAGAGTTGCCTACCAATCGTCTACCCTTAAAGACAGGTTAGATGAGCCGGTGGAGTGGATCAAGCAACTGCACAGGGGATGGACCGTTGTACCGGACCTTACTTTACTACTTGATATCGACCCCGAAATTGCCGTATCAAGATGTAACAGTCGTGATGCACAAACCAAGTTTGAAAAGGTGGATTTCCTTTCGGAGGTTCGCAATGTATTCCTGCAACTTGCAGAGGAGAATCCTCAACGATTTGTAATCATCGACGCATCACAGAGTTTGGACAAAGTGAAAAAGGAAGTAGATAAAGTCATCAATGGACTCGAATGATCAAAGCTCATTGGAGTCGGCAAATTCGATAAGGGCCTCTCCCAGCTGTCTTGCATATTTGGGATTGAGATTAAAACGACCCCGTTTCTGGCCTCCTCTTTCCTTTGCAATTTCCACATATTCTTTTTCATACTTTTCACTGGTTTCCAGTGAGATGGTAAGATACCACCCTCCACCCATTTTTATTTCATGATACGCTGCTTCAACATCCTCAAATGAATCTTCATCCATAGTTATCACCTGATTTTTATCGTAGTTGTTTTACTGGTATAACTTGTTTGTGCACTGCCGTTGCGACAAGTGCACCTGAAATCCCGGCGTTTTCAAGTTCTGCAATATCTGCCATATCCCGCACACCACCCCCCAGCAGAAGGGGATGACGGGATATTTTAGCAAGATGGGAAAGCATATCAATGTCCATCCCTGAAGAGGTGCCTACACGGTCCAGATCAAGGTAAATTATGTCTTTCAAGGGTAAATCATTGAGCATTTCTATTGCCTGATCAGGATTTTCAGGGATATCCGATGATTTGGACAGTAATTGACCATTTTTGCGATCAATGCTCACACTTATGCGGCCCGGATACCGGCCTGCCAGGTTCCTGATCACATCCATTGAAGCCGTTTCAGTGCCCAGCACCAGAGTATCGGCAATTCGCAGCCATTTATCCGCATCCTCCTGTCTGTCTACACCAGCGTCCAACATGACATTAGATGTGGATGAAAGGGATTTTAGTTCATCAATATTGGCTTTGTTTTCCCCTTCCCCCTGCAGGATATTGAGGTCGGCAATATAGACTTCCCGCGGACTGAGAGCTTCTATTATACCACAGGGACTGGAAGTTTCACATACCTGGCTGGATAGATGAACCGCCTGGTAGTTTTTCCGGTCACCTCCCCGGGCATGGACTGCAATACCATTATATATATCCAATACAAAGACAATTCGAAACATATTTAATATGACACTTTATTCCATCCTATAAAAAAGAGGCCATTACATGAAACTGCTGGTTAGTCCAATAAATAACGAAGAAGCAATCTCCGCCCTAAAAGGCGGTGCAGATATAATCGATGTCAAAAATCCAAAGGAAGGCTCTCTTGGTGCCAATTTCCCGGGAGTGATCAAAGAAGTAAAGGAAACTGTAGGAAACCAAAAACCCATCAGTGCCGCCCTGGGGGATTTTAACTACAAACCCGGCACCGCTGCCCTTGCTGCCTATGGTGCAGCAGCTGCAGGTGCGGATTATGTCAAAATCGGCCTGTATGATATCCAGACCGAGGAACAGGCCTATGAGATGCTTGCCGGAATTACTGAAGCTGTCAGGACAATGGACAATGTTGCGAAAGTTGTCGCATGTGCATATTCCGATTATGCGAGGATCAATTCCATCGACCCGGCCCTCTTACCGGCAATCGGTGCAAAAGCAGGAGTTGACCTGGTCATGGTTGATACGGGAGTAAAAGACGGACGTTCCACCTTCGAGTTTCTCAATGAAGCACAGCTTAAGGATTTCGTTGAGAAAGCACATGCAAATGGACTGGAGACGGCTCTGGCAGGCAGTATCAAATTCGAGGATATAGAAGCAATAAAGGCCATCAAGCCGGATATCCTGGGTGTCAGGGGTATTGTCTGTGGGGGGGACCGTAGTACATCCATCAAGCAGGAACTTGTAGAACAGCTTCACGCCCGCCTTGGCTAATTTTTTTTATTACGCTCGTGAATCCCTGCTTGACATATAGACAAACTTTTTTAAACAGCAGGGATATTTTATATTATACTTTTTTAGCGGGGAGGTAACATGTTGAGACAGAGGTTTATAATGGATACCACCGGGCTTACCGACATTCAGGCCCGCCAATCACTGGGACAGGATACCATCTGCGCAGGTATGAAAGATATTCTGGACCTGATAGCCGATGCCCGGCTGCATCTCCAGATCAGCTGCTATGTCCCTTTCCCTTCTGTTTATAATGAACTTCAGGAATTTACCAATAACAATAACTGTGACCCTGAAGTAGTGGCAAAGATCGATACCTGGCTTGTCAAGAAAACCCCTGACAGGTATGAGGTACAGATCCCCTCTCGCATCTTCCACGAATACGTATCCTACATGAGGGAGAGGATCAACAAAGGCATGAATGTGGCAGAGGAAGCAATACGTGAGGCTTCCCGTGAGTGTCTTATCCAGAATTCACAGGCAGAGACAAAACCGATGGTGGAGAAGGATATCGATCGCGAAGTAGTGGGTTCTGTTGTGAACAAATTCCGCAACAAATACCGTTCAGCCCTGCGTTACGGAATACTGGACAGTGCACCTGATATCGACGTGCTACTGCTGGCAAAAGAACTTGATGCAGCTGTGGTTGCCAAGGACTACGGGATTCAGAAATGGGCCGAACAACTGGGTGTACGGTTTGTTCCCGCCGAAACATTTCCCCGGATGTTGCAGGAATATCTCAGGCATACATCCCGTTAAGCACCTGCCACAAAGGCAAACAATGCCATGAACATAGCCAGTTTGAAGCGTTTTGAGGATAGAGCAGGGTCATTTCTCAGTATTGAATAGACAGCCGCGATAAAAAGCAGGTCAGCAATACCCACCAGAGGGAGGTAGTATTCCCCCAGCATGGAATTCAGGTAGGGGTAAGGACTGGCAGCAATACCTATCAGGGCAAGAGACGAAGCTACAAAGCCTGCCTGTTTTTTCCCGATGAGAAGGGGGAGAGTGGTTGCTCCTGCATTTAGGTCCCCCTCCATATCCTCGATATCCTTCACAATTTCACGTGCAATTGTAGCCAGAGTTGCAAGCAGGAATAATACCGAAAGGGCATACAATCCTTCTATCCCAAATACAGCGGCACCGAAAAGAAAAGTGGACCCTGTCAGGTAACCCACCGCAGCATTGCCAAAAAAGGGAGTAGTCTTAAGATTACGGGCATACAGGACAAGCAGGAGAGAATTGAAAAGCGCTATTAAAGCACAGACCAGATTAATGAACCAGGCAATGGTTATTCCAACAATGAAAAGGAATGCAGCGAAAAAAAGAGCCTGTTTCTTACTTACCCTTCCAGAAGGAATTGGCCTGTCAGGCCTGTTTATAGTATCAATAGCCACATCGAAATAATCATTGATGGTATTGCCGGCCCCTGTTACAAGTATTACTGCAATTCCCACACCCCCTGTCTCAAAGAATGGAAGGGCCTGAAAGGGTTGTTCAAAAATGATTCTAAAGGCAATTAACACGCCGATAACTGCGGCAAAGGCTGCCATTGCACAATTGGCAATACGCATTAATTGAAGATAAGCGTGCATGGAACTGGGCCGCCTTTATTCTCTTCCTGCTTCAAGCATGCGATCAAGGGCTTTTTTGGCCTGCGCTGTGACCTTTTCCTCTACTCTTACCTCATATTCTTCATTTTCCAGACAAGCCAGAACAGATGCAGGGTCAATGGTTTTCATATCCGGACATATAGCATATTCGGAGCAGGGGTAAAAGTGCTTATCCGGATTGTCCTTGCGCAGGCGATGGAGAAGGCCGTTTTCTGTAGCTATAATAAATTCTTTTGAACCCGAAGAGGAGCAGTGTCTTGTCATTCCTGTGGTACTGAATATGTGATCAGCTTTTTCAAGTATCTCACGCCTGCATTCCGGATGGGCCAGAATCTCAGCGTCTGCATGGGATATCTTAGATAAATGCATATCTGATTCAAGCATATGATTGTGAGTCGGACAGTAGCCATCCCATAGAATTATTTCTTTATCAGTGTTTTTGGCCACATAGTCCCCCAGGTTTTTGTCAGGAATGAACAGTACTTTCGAGCAATCCAGTGAGTTGACAACTTCCACCGCATTGGCGGAGGTACAGCATACATCACTCTCTGCTTTCACCTCTGCACTGCTGTTTACATAGGACACAACCATCGCATCAGGATGTTGTTTTTTGGCTTTCCTTACCTCATCTGCAGTAGCCATTGCCGCCATCGGACAGCGGGCAAACCTGTCGGGAATGAGGACTTTCTTGAGGGGACTCAGGATAGCAGCGCTTTGCGCCATGAAATCCACACCACAAAAAACAATGATATCAGTGGCCTGCTCGACTGCCTGACGGCTCAGGCCGAGTGAATCACCTACAAAATCAGCTATATCCTGTACATCGCCACGGCAGTAATTGTGGGCAAGGATCACCGCATTTTTTTCTTTTTTCAAGACATTAATCCTGTCTATTATAGCCTGCTTATCCTGCATATTACCACTGCAATCCCGGGATAATGAATTCCGGGCGAATACATAGATTATATAACATATAAGTTTATGCGATTTCAGGTCCCCACGTTGAAGGATTGAGTCAGTTTCTTCAAAGTAGAAATTACGGAAAGAGGAGCCAGATAACTTGTTTTTGGGTTTGTGGGAGAAGGCACGTTTTCCACTCTGGAGGTAAACCTTCCAAACTCACCTTCAACTGCGATTTCATGGATATTTCTTGTCAGGGCAGGATTGAGCACTATCCTTACCCTGGTATTATCAAATCCAATCCCTGCAAGACTTAGAGTAGCAGCCACATTCACATTTGCAGGGAATGACTGTACCGCCTCGGTTGCAGAGCCTTCAAAAAGAACAGTTCTGCCAGTTATGGAATCAATATCGATATTATTTTTAAGGACATAGGGGGCACCCCTTAATCCCTCTGGGGGTTTTTCGGTTGTCAGGGTGACTGAATGCAGAGCAGCTGCTGATGCGGATATCAGCCCATCTATTCCACAAATGGCACCAGAAGGGACGTAAATCCGGCAATTTTTTTCACGGGCTATGTTTTCGGCCATTTCAAGAAGTTGTGTGTCAACAAAGGCCCCTACACTTACTACCATGACATCACATTTTGCATGCAACGCCGCGGGAACCACTTCATAAACCGCCTGCTGGGAAGCACATTCTACCACCAGGTCTACCTCCCTGACCATTTCAACAATTTCCATGATCTGCGGGTCAAAATTTTCCAGTGAACTTTTCACCCATTCTAGGGATTCATCATGGTGGTCATATATAGCATAGAGTTCTGCTTCAATCTGGCCATTATCAATAGCCCTACAGATCTCGCCACCAATGGCACCACAACCGAAAACTCCTATTTTAAGCATTAATGAGACTCCTTTATGTTCTAGAGAGCCAGCGCATAAAAGTATTATCATTACAAAGCATATTAAAACTCCCCGAACATAAAGTAAAACTGGTGAAAAGGATGCTGAAAGGACAGATAGAGAGTTTCATCCGGGAAGACCTGGGTTATTATGATATCTCATGCCAGCTGGTGCCGGACACAATTGCAGAAGCGGTGATTTTTGCAAAGCAGGATTGTGTGGTTGCCGGTGCAGAGGTTGCAGAGGCCATATTTGATTATTTTGATATCGAATATGAAAGAAAGGTTGCAGAAGGAGAAAAGATCCAGAATAACGATGTGGTCTTTGAACTTAAAGGGAGAACGGTATCCTTATTACGTGCTGAAAGGTTGAGTTTGAATTTCCTGGGACACCTGAGCGGTATTGCGACCCTTACAAGAGATTGCGTGGAAGCTGTAAATCAGTGTTCTGAAGCAGTTGTGGCTGCAACCCGTAAAACAACTCCGGGAATCCGGGAGTTCGAAAAACTGGCCGTAATCGCAGGTGGAGGTGACCCACACAGGTTCAACCTCTCCGATTCCATTATGATAAAAGACAACCACAGGAATATAATGGGCCTGGAAAATGCAATCCTCAAAGCAAAGGAAATGGCAAGTTTTACCCAAAAGATAGAAGCTGAAGTTGAATCCGCAACCGATGCCATCCTGGCTGCAAGGATGGGAGTGGACATCGTTATGCTGGACAATATGTCCCCTTCAGAAATAATATCAACCGTGGAAAAGTTGCGTCACGAAGGATTAAGGAATAAGGTAATAGTAGAGGTATCGGGAGATATAAACACCGAAAACCTTGCCGAATACGCAAAAACCGGAATTGACGTAATCTCTATGGGCTCCCTGATCCATAAAGCACAATGGGCCGATCTGAGTATGGAGATGAAAGGGTATTTTATGCCATGAATTCCGTAGCCGAGTTGAGGTTTCTTCCTTTTCTTTTACCCTGTTTGCAACTCTCTTAAAATCTTTCGGCCTTAGGTGTGTGTAGAGTGGAGGGAAGTGGGAGCAAAGAGCCTCTCTCCAATCATCAGGATCGCAATCAACCATTATTTTATCTATATAAACAAAATTCATTTGTGTATTGCATTTTGGACAATTGGCAGTCATCATAATCACCCCATTCAGATTATTTCTGCATAATATTCATTATCTTGAATCCCAAACTCAACATTTGCAGGAAATGCATTAAGGCCACTATGTGCTAAAGCAACACAATCATATGCCCATCCAGATAATTCTTGAGGTAATTTACAAATTTGACCATTTTTCAAGTGAGCCAAAGGAAGATTTTCTATTGCTTCTTTGGTCTTATGCCTTACAAAAGCCACCTTTTTGACATTATATATTTGACCCTCATTACCATCACTAATATTAGGTATTTTTAATTCTGGCAATTTATCTCATTCTTCTTTAGATTCAATCATTATTACACCAATTGAAAATTGTACTCCCAGTTTAAACAAATGTTTCAACTGATGTGAAAGTAATTAACCATATAAATGACAGTCAAGCCTGTTAACCCTACACCATTTCCACTCGAACACAAAAGTGCCCGGCGTGGCAAAAATAATCCCTCTATTTTTATTCCACAAATTCCTTGATAGCGATTTCTAAACCACTCCTCTTTTCAAAATACCCAGTACCCGGCATCTTCCATGCTACGTAATGCCTCTGGCTTTTGATTCTGCCGTACCCTTAGGTACACGATTAAGGAGTGTGTGCCACTTCTGGCAGACACAAAGAGGGGCTTGTTCTACACTTTCTTCTACCTTTTTTAGTGCATGCAGTATCTAAGAATAAATACTCATGACAGAGCTCTAGTATCCGTGTACTTTTTTAGCCCAGCCTTAGCAAGGTGAAAGGGATTTTAACTCGGGCTACAGTTTTATGTCATAAACTTTATATTGGTTTCCAGTAGTGTATTTAGGCAGTATTCAGATAATAAATTATGAAAAAATCATGGCGAGGGGAACATGGAATTCAAAAAAATGATCGTATGCCTGCTCTTGATAGCAGCCTTGTCCTCAGTGGCATTTGTGGGCTCTGCCTCTGCAAAAAGTGTTCTTTATGAAGGAGAGATACAAGCCGGTGACGGGTACCAGATAAACAATCATGTAATAGATGTAGCCGATGTGTTCCCTTCAAACGAATATGCATCGTTTTATGTGTATGAAAAGGACACTGAATTGATGGACAAAGGGCTGGATATTAACGACACTTTTACCTTTGAAATCGATAATGAAGAAGTTGAAGTAAAACTTCTCGATACAAAGAAAGCTACTTTAAATCTTGTCAATATACTCATTACAATTACCGATGAGGACATAATCAATACAAAGGGAGTTGTCGATGGTGGTCATGAAAAGGCGGAATTTTCCGGTACACCCATTATTGAAATTACCAAAAGTGTAAGTTCAAATACCATACAAGCAGGTGATTCAGTAACAGTTACCGTCAGCGCAGAAAACAAAGGGGATGACGAGGCAACTGATCTCAGATTTTCCAACAACCTCCCCGAGAAATTCATCCTGGAGGAAACATTCGTAAGCCAATCCGGCAAGATGTCCCTGAGCATTGGGGAATCTCAGCAAATTTTTGTCTACCGCATCAAATCGACAGAACCCGGCACATTTACACTCAAACCTACTACTGCAACCTTTTCTAACAATGCAGGAGTTGATTTCCCGCAGGCAAGTTCCAATACTCCTACAATCACAGTGGAAGGCGAACCCGCAGCCATGGCAGATGTGGAAGTCTCGGCAGAGCTTCAGGAACCTGTTATACCGCGGGGCGAGAGTACTGAAGTAACTTTACTCATAAGAAATAACGGTGAAGGGGGTGCTGAAGCAGTTTCCGTGGACATCCAGCTTCCCGATGGACTTGAGTATGAAAGCGGGGACAGTGAGATCGAGATTATCAGTGGTACCCCCACAATATACCTGCAAACCCTGGGAGTGCAACAGGAAAAGGAATTCACTTTCAACGTCAAAGCAGAGGAAATGGGAAGTTATCCGGTAACAGCCTCCTATTCCTACATCAGTACTGAGGACCCTGAAGCAGAAAAAGTAAACAGTGAAACAACAACAAATGCACTGGAAGTCACAAAAGGCAAATACGATGTGGTCTTCGAGCAGCCGCTATATGTATATATCGTGCCTGTAGTCATTATCCTTGGGGCAGCAGCATGGATATATTACCGCCGCCAACAATACCGCTTTTAAATATCACCTGGAGGAATTAATTGCTCAATATACTTATGGTCGGAAACGGACAGTGTGGCAACCGTATTCTGGACTCTATAAACAGGCAGGCATTCGGCTCCAAAAGTCGATTTGCCAAATTCTACGCAAAACAACAGTATAAAAGTAATGTACAAACCCTTGCCATAAATACTGCCGTAAACGACCTCAAGGAAATGAAATATACCAAGGCAAAGGATCGAATCCATATACCTCACCTGCATGGAGTTGGTGCAAACCGGAATGTGGGAAGGAAAGTTTTTGATGAAAATAAATCCCAGATTATGCGCAACCTCGATGAAAGAGGCAGTTTCGATATTGCTTTTGTTATAACTTCTGCCTCCGGAGGTACAGGATCATCTTTTACTCCGTCCCTGATCAGGGAATTGAAAGAACAAAATGATTATCCGGTATATGCAGTCGTTGTCCTCCCCTTCAGGGAAGAAGGGACATTATACCTGCAAAACGCCGCCTTTGCCCTCAAAGATATAAGGGAAAGTGGGGTTGACGGGATAATCCTTGCAGATAACCAGTACCTCAAACAGATGGGCGGGGACGTCGAATCTGCCTATGATTCCATAAATGAGATGATTGCAAAAAGACTTATTTTCCTGCTGGATTCCCTGGACAGCGAGATGATGATGGTCACAGACCTGGGTGATTTCAAGACGGTCATGAGCGGAGGAGCAGGGATTGCAACCATTGGTTACTACGAAGCAGACGGGGAAGTGCCTATCAGGACAGCTATACAGAAGGCTATATCCCCAAGTGGATTACTGTTTAATACCAATGTTTACGAGGAAGCAAGCAGGTCTATGATAATCATCAAGGGTGACAAGAGTTACCTGAGTATCGATGAAATCTCTAATGAAGTTGAGAAATTGTCTGATTCAGTAGGCCATGTTTTCAAAGGAATAATTGTCCGCAAAGGTGAATACCCCAAAGTACTGTCTGTCCTTACCCTTGAATCCGCTTCCGAGCTGGAAGAACTTTATCATCTTGCAGTCGATGCAATCAATACCGAAAAAGAGAAAAAAGAACGGGTCCAGGAAGAAAAAGAAGTAGACAAGGCATTCTCCCAGATCGAAGGTCTGGAACCGCATTACTGACATTAGGTGCAATGTTTCCAGGGAGGGACATGCCACAAACAGACAATATCATCGAAATCCATGGATTGACAAAAGTTTATGGGGATGGTGTCGAGGTTAAGGCGCTTGACGGACTGGACCTTGATGTAAAAAAGGAGAAATCCTTTCCATAGTTACCCTTCCGGATCCGACAAAAGTACCTTCGTACCTTGCTCCACATGATAGATATTCTGGACACGCCCACAAAAGGCACTATCCTGATTGATGGCCAGGATATCACCAGCATGGATGACCGGCAGCGATCCAGTGCACGAAACGAATTGCTTGGCTTTATATTCCAGTACCATCATCTTTTACCTGACTTCACCGCACTGGAAAACGTCATGATGCCTCTTTTGATAGCCGGCAAGAAAAAGGATGAAGCTACCAGAGAAACTGAAAAACTGCTCAATGAAGTTGGACTTAAAGACCGTCTGCATCATTTTCCAGACCAGCTTTCAGGGGGACAAAACCAGCGTGTCGCCGTGGCAAGGGCACTTGCCAACCAGCCAAAGATCATTATCGGGGACGAACCTACAGGGAATCTGGATAGCCATTCCAGTGACAAGGTCTACGAACTTTTAAAGAAACTGAACCGAGAATTTGACCAGACATTCATCCTGGTGACCCATGATGAAAACATGGCCCGCAAAACTGACAGAATCGTCAGGATCGTAGATGGCAAAATTACTGAATAAGGGAATAACATGGAATACAGAGAAGGAAAAGTAGGAAGAGTATTTGTCCTCAGGGTAGATGACGGTGAAGACATACTGGAAAGTATAACCGCCCTTGCAGAAGAAAAAACTATAGAAAAGGCATTTCTTTTCATGCTGGGAGCATGCAGAAATTCAAATCTGGTCACCGGCCCACTCAAAGATATGATTCCTCCGGAGCCCATATGGAATTCATTTGTGGACCCGCATGAAATAATCGGTATTGGCAACATAATGCTTGAGAACAAAAAACCCGTAGTTCACCTCCATACCGGTCTGGGCAGGGATGGAAAGGCCAGTATTGGATGCATGCGAAAGCACAATGAAGCCTTCATGGTAACGGAAATTCTTCTTCTTGAAATTGACGGAATGGATGCTTTACGCAAATTTGATAGTACAAGAGGATTTGCCCCCATAAATTTCGGGGAAGAAGAGAATTAAGTACAGATCTGCTTTAACCTATTAAGAGCATAAGATTTGCACTCTATTTCGGCCGATATGTCATTTTCCAGATTCCTCATGAATTTATCAAAGGGTAATTTTAATTTATAGTAACGACGAGGCCTGCCCCGATCCTTTGATATTTTCTGATCCCAGGACTCCACTATACCTTTTTTGCAGAGAGGTTTCATGGCAACACTTACTTCAGGCTGTCTCAGGCCGGTGAGATTTTCAATCTGGCTTGATGTAAGCGAATCGCCATCAATAAGGCAGGTCATAGCTAGAGCTTCTATCCGGGAGAGGGAGAGGTTTTGAAGTAGGCCTGCAATTTCCCTCTTGCTGGAATCAAGCTGTATGAAAGCAGCATCATTCATAAAGGAAGAAAAATGGCTCCATTAATATATATTTTATGAATGTATTATAGGAAAGGATGTACAAAGCATTAGCAACAAGGATTTCAGGGACAAGAATATTATATATACAGTAATTCCCTATTCAGTAAACAAAGTCCAAGGCGGAATTATCATGAGTTACAGGGCAGAAGAAGCAGGATACCGGATAGAAAAGATTCATGCAAGAGAGATATTGGACTCCAGGGGAAATCCCACAGTGGAGGTTGATGTGTTCACGCCAAAGGGTTTTGGCAGGGCCAGTGTCCCTTCAGGAGCTTCCACAGGAACAAATGAAGCCATTGAAATGCGGGATAAGGAGGATGAACGCTACAATGGTAAAGGTGTCCTCGATGCCGTGGACAATGTCAATACAACAATAGCCGGGGAATTGACGGGTTATGATGTGCGCAGCCAGAGGGAGATCGATGGGTTAATGATTGCCCTTGACGGAACCGACAACAAGATAACTTTCGGTGCAAATGCCATCCTGGGTGTTTCAATGGCTGTTGCCAATGCAGCTGCGGATTCGCTCAATATGCCCCTGTACAGGTATCTTGGAGGATCGAATTCCTTTGCACTACCCGTTCCCACAATGAACGTCCTCAACGGCGGCAAACATGCAGGCAATGGTCTTGCAATCCAGGAATTCATGATCCAGCCCAAAGGGACTGATACTTATTCAAATGCCCTGCAGATGGGAAGCGAGACCTATCATACCCTGGGAAAGGTCCTTGAGGACAAATATGGTGCTTCAGCAACCAATGTGGGATATGAGGGAGGATATGCTCCACCCATCGACCAGACAGTGGATGCCCTTGATGCTTTGGTAAGTGGGATCGAAGAAGCAGGATATACCGAATCCGAGGTGACCATAGGGATGGATGCAGCTGCCTCTGAGTTTTTCGATGGGGAGAACTACAATATCGACGGGACCACCATGACCGGAGCGGAACTTACCGATTTCTACGTCGACCTTATTGACACATACCCTATAGTAATGATTGAAGATCCCTTCCAGGAGGAAGCTTTTGAGGATTTCGCAAACCTCACAAATGAAGCCTGGGAAACCATCATTGTGGGGGATGACCTATTTGTCACAAATGTTTCAAGGCTTGCCAAAGGCATCGAAATGGAAGCCGCAAATGCCCTTCTGCTCAAGGTAAACCAGATCGGTACTCTTTCTGAGGCTTTCGATGCTGCAAGTATGGCATTCCGCAGCGGCTATAATGTAGTGGTAAGCCACAGGTCCGCAGAAACCGAGGATGCGATGATTGCAGATATTTCAGTGGCAATCGGAGCGGATCTCATCAAGACCGGTGCCCCTGCAAGGGGAGAAAGAACTGCCAAGTACAACCAGCTTCTGCGTATTGAAGAAAACCTGGGAGATGCTGCACGTTATGTGCAGCTCTGAAACTTTATGTTCGAATTCAGGATTGCGCGCAGGCATATCGTTTCAAAACAGCGGAATACATTCTTTTCCATTCTTGCTGTAGCCCTTGCTGTGGTGGTTATTGTAGTCCTGATGTCCCTTATGAGCGGGTTTACCGATGAACTGATAGAAAAGACAGTGGAAAACTCTCCTCATATAGTGGTGTATCCTGCAGAAGAAAAGGATGCAGGTATACATCTCTACGATTATTATAAATCTGTAATCGAAAGCACCCCTACAGTTACTGCTTCCTCTTCATACCTTGAAAAGCAGGCCGTGATTACATACCGGGATAATTCCGCAGGGATCAACATATTCGGAGTGAACCCACCGGATGAAGACAATGTGATGCATCTTAAATCCGATATTGTGGAGGGAAATTATGAAGACCTTGCCAGGAATGGCAAAGGTATACTTATCGGGGATGGCCTAGCCGATGACCTGGAAACAAGGCCTGGTGAATGGATACAGATCACCTCCCCTCAAGCCGGTGACCTATCCCTGAAAGTTATCGGGATTTTTGACAGTGGTACAGGTCGCGACACAAGTGTTGCATATGCAAGACTGGAAACCCTGCAGGATTTTTATGATGAGAAGGGGACAATCACTGCAATATCCATGCATGTCACAGATCCGTAAATGCAAAGACAACCACTTTAGAAATTGAAAAAGAAACAGGCCTAAGAGCTGATAGCTGGATTGAGATCAACAGTCAACTCCTGGATCTACTCAATACCCAGAAGGTGTTTGTTTGGCTTTACTATATCCTGATTTATATAACCGCAGGGTTTGGTATTGCCAATACACTGATCAATATTGTTATGGACAAGAAAAGTGAGATCGGAATGCTCATGGCAATGGGCACTTCCAAAAAAAGCATCACTAAAATATTCCTGATAGAATCCACGATCCTGGGAGCTTTCGGCATCCTGCTGGGTCTTGTAGTGGGATATTTTACAGCTGTGGCAATTGGGTCCTACGAAATTGAATTGCCTGCCGAAATGTATCTGGGACTTACACGTATGCCCATGAAAATTGAGGCAATGAATTTCATTTATGCCTCCATTTTTGCTTTTATAATAAATGTGATCGCAGGGGTATATCCGGCAAGAAAAGCATCAAAACTGGATCCCGTGGAAGCTATAGAAAGTATATGATTCAGAAATCAAGAAGGGAACTCTGGTTGCCGCTTTCTGGAAGTTTTTCCTTTTCAGGTTCCCTTACTTCGGCATTCATCTGACATCCTTTGTCAGCAGGTTTGGATTTTGCAAAATCAAAAAGCCCTTTTTGCCTGGAGTCATGATCTAGGGTTGCCATATTCACACCGAATACTGAAAGGATACGTTCCACCGGCGGAAGGAGCTGTTTCTGTATATAGTAATCAACATCCAGAGCTAGGTTGTGCTGCCTGACATACTCAGGGTCTTCCGCACGATTTACAAAAAGATCCTTCCCCGCAACTATCACAAAGGGAATCCTCTCTCCGATGGAAGGACGCATTCCGGTACGCCGCTCTATCTTCTCCACAACGGTGAGATGAGGTTGCTTGTTCTTGTAACTGGAAGGACTCTTGGAAAAGGTCTTTGTCAGTACCAGATCATCAATTATATCAGAATCCCGGGTGACGTCCAGATTGCGCACCCTGTCCACGGTGGTTTTCACATGTTCCACTGCCTTTTCGACATTACCTTCTTTCAGGACATATTCCAGTACCTGATTTAACATATTGGATGTTAACTCACACCAGTCACGTCTGACGGTTTCCAGACCTTTGACCTTGATCTTATCTTTCCAGCCATCTCCCTCAGGTTCAAACAACCATTGTGCATAGCGTTTCTTTGCTACAAGTAAAACACGCCTGGCGGTGGCTTCGAACTCAAGTTCCATGGGATCCGGTAAGGATGCGGTCACCAGGGAAGCAACTTTGCTGCCCACCCGGGCAGATTCTTCCAAAGTCAGGTCATCAGAAGACAGTTCCTTGCTATCCCTGTCCATACAGTGCACAAAAACACTGTCCGTATCGCCGTAAACAATGGAAAGGTTAACTTCTCTGTCATCAGGCTTCAACTCACCTGCTTCATCCCTGAAATAGACCTTGTCATTCCTGAGAATCACACTGCCTATCTGGCTGCAGACAATCTCCTCGGTGCGGGCGATATTTTCCCTGCCAATACTTGTTACTGAACCGGCCATTCCCAGACTGTACAGACGGGCCCGGGCATAACCGGAATAGCCATAAAAACTGTTGAGCAGGATTTTCAGGGCAAGCTGGGTGGCATCAAGGACACGGTGTTGATTTTCATCCCGGGTCTTTTTCATTATTTGCTTTGTCTCACTGCGCCTTCTCAAAAGTTCCTCGAGTACCGAGGGTACGATGCCTTTGTATAAATGGGGCTTGACAAATTTATCCCCGGTAGGAGAGACTATAAGGTCATCTGCCTGTAAATTGGTGTTTTCCACAACGGTAGTATAGCAGAGATTGTGGGCCATTATAATGGTGGGATAAAGTGACTTATAATCCAGCACAAGAACGTTTTCATGTAACCCCTTATGGGGCTCAAGGACTGCCCCTCCTTTCAGATTCTCATTCAGCTTCCTTCTTTGCTGGGATGTATGTTCATCGGGTTTGGATGACATGACCCTGTTCTGCTTGCCATATTCACTCAGGAGCAACTGTTCGACCATATTGGTCTGGCCACCGCTTATAACGTCCTGAAGCAGAGTTCCGCTGACCTGGGATACCGCTATATGTTTATCGAGTAATTTTAGTTGCAGGAGCAGTTCAAGGGCAAGCTCGGAGTCACGTCTGGCATAATTAATAAATTCGTAGAGTTTGGCGCCATCATCTTCCCAATATTCTTCCATGTCCTGAGGCGAAACATCCAGTTTTTCCTTGTCGAGCAATTCATGAGAGACATTCCTGAGTGTATAGCGTTTCAGGCTGAATTCCTGTCTGATCAGGGGCAAAACATCGACAACGGCCCTGCCGGTTATATCAACCATTGTGCGAGTACCTATTTTCCTGTAACCCAGGCTTCTGCCATCCCTTCCAACATCGGATTTAATCCTGTGACCATTTTTGTTGAGAATGGATACACGATCTGTTACATAGGGAATATCAAAATCATTGCTGTTGTAGCCGGTCACTACGTCGGGATCATATTCCCTGAAGATCTCAAAAAACCGGGACAACATGGAAGCTTCATCCTGACAGGCTTCCACATCAGTGTCCACGCCATCAGCTGGTTTGGCTATCAGGACTATGGTTTCTTTGCCCTGATAGGCCGGTGCAAAGGAGATACTGATCATTATCACGGGAGAGGTTTCAGGAGTGGGCATATTGCCATCCACTGGTAAACACTCGATGTCAAAGGCCAGATGTCTCAGAGGGGCAGGTTCCTTTCTTTCAAATTCTTCCACGTCCTCACTGCTGCAGGTTATATTGCAGAGAGGAAGGTCCTGCAGGGCAGTCTGAGGAGTCAACCGCATCCAGCCCATCCCATGCAGGCCCCTGTCAATCAGAAAGCGATTCCTGAATAGGATGTCTGCCTCGTAGATCTCTTTTACAGCAGGCATGGCGGCTATATCATCCCTGATCTCCGGCACGTTACCCGGATCATGGGTGATTATCTTTAACATGCGGGTGGGTGTGGTCTGGTAGCCTACCGGTTCAAATCTCTCAACCTCATCAATGGCTTTTACCTGCTCGAACTTTTGCTTTATATCAGATGCAACCTGTTCCAGATCTGCATTACAATTTACATAAAAATAAGGTTCAAAGCCGGGTACCTGACAGCATATACTTTTACCTTCTGAAGAACGCCCAAACAGGCGGATTACAGGAGAGTTGTCCTGTCTGAAGTAGTCGGCATCTATGAGCTGGAACTCTAATTGATCAGGTAGGTTTGTGGTCATGGTTTTCACTGTGAAAGATGATTGATTATGGGTTGCTGTATGAGATTTCTTATTTATAACTTAAACCCCGTGACATATCTACAAAAGCCAAAGTGTTTGGAATTCATACCAAACAACCCTCACGCAAAATATTTTAGTATGTTGATGCAAAGCCACAATTTAATCCTGCGATGGAAGACCGCAATCATAGTTGAATATGATTTACTTTTCAGTTGTCTTTGTAACGCTCTTTTTTCTCCTGAATGCAAGTTTTTCAACTTCCTTTACATCCAGTCCCGTATCGATGTGCCACCTCGGACTGTAGATTCCATTACCGGGGCTTTGCTATCTTCGTTCATGATTTTTTCCCCTTTCATTGTTTGAGTTTATGCACTGTGCTGCTATGATTATCGTACTGCGGTGCCCAACTTCCTAGTTAATGTTAGCAGATTTATCAAAAAAACCAATCAAGTAATAAGCTAAGACAGATGCTTAATTATACTCTCAAACCCACTAACATTTTTCGTTTTGCTCTATAAATAGAATCTCATATTTTCAAATGGTGTTGATATCTTAGTCTTGATGGATGATAGAATGTGAGCCAAATGATATGTAAGTGGTTATACGATGTGAGAATGAGTCAGAGATCCAAACAACAGATAATTTCTGTGCCTCTAAGTTCTATTTAGCAAAAAAGGGAACTAAAAATGAGAAAGTAAAGTGCCCGGAGCGTGACTCGAACACGCGGCCTCCAGATGTCTCAGGAGACATGGGAGCACCCAATCGTTTACCCTATGAGTCTGGCGCCCCAACCAACTAGGCTATCCGGGCCTGGTAGCACATACAGAAGGTAAAAGTGATATTAAAAAGTATCGATTATAATCGAGTTGCATTGCAAGAAGGTGTCTATCGATTAGAAGTGTGATCAGGATTAAGGGGAGCTTACATCCCGATGCGCCATTTTAAAAATGAAACTCCTATTAAATCTGATTTGATGCGATTCAAAAAACACAGAAGTTTTACGTTTAAATTATAAAAACAAATTAGAATTAAATATTTTCTCTGCACGTTCCAATTTGATATTGCTATAGTTATCCTTTATAGTGCAAGTATTTCCCAAAATGTATATAAACTTTAAAGTGTTATACCCAGTACAAGGGTAGAAAATTTAATATACTGATAGCATATCCTTTCAGGTGGTACAATGGAAACTCCAAAAGATAAAGGTAAAATGTCTCTATCTATAGATGGAGAAAAGAAGATTCCTGTACTGGATGTGGCTAATGCAATCCAGAATCTTCAAAATATCATTTACAATCTTGGTGATTACTATTTTGAAAATCCTTGTCGTGAAGCCGGAGATTTCCCACAGGATGTGAAAAAATACTGCACATTACTTTTTACTGATATTGAAATGGGTAGTGTACATGCCGACCTCCAAATAAGTAATGAGCAGACAGCTCTTGGAGAAAGTAGAACTATCGGTGAAAGGTCTATAGTCGCTACCAGGAATCTTCTTGAAGTTCTCTCTAAAAAAGATATTCCAAAAGAAGAATTGTACGATATTGTTAATGATCCTCATCGAGTTAACAAATTACTTAGAGAATTTTATGCAATGTGGCCAGATGAACATTCCAAACGTATATTATCGATAGGATTCCAGGGCAATTCGCAAATACAACTAAAGGGTTTTCGAAAAGAGAGTATAAAGAAACTTTTACACAAACCCATTGAAGAATATGAAAAGGAAATTTTTGGATGGATATTCGGAATAAATATTGGCCAGAGTAAGAAGATTACGGTTGAAAGTAATCAAGGGAAAATATATTGCTATTTTGATCCTGAAATTAAAGATTGGGTGCAAGAGCATCTTGGAAAATTTGTAGTATTACGTGGAACGATGAAACCGATACATAAAGGAAACTTTGGATTGTTCATTGATAGTGAAGATTCGATAGAACAAACCTGTTACTATACTCTTGATAATATGTCTTCCCCGGATAGAATTATGGAACTAAAGAATAAAGTCCCCATTGAATTTATGTTAGAAGATGAACTTTTTATTGGTTCCAACGATGAACTGGGTCTTTTTGCTATGAATACAAGGATGAAAGATATTTTTAAAGAACTAGAAGAACAACTCTTCATATTATATCAGGAATATGTCCTGACTGATGATGAGTTATCTAAAAGTGGCCAGCTACTGAGGGAGAGACTGATTTCAATCGTGGGGGACTCTCGTGGCCTCATATAAAGCAAAAACGATACAAAAAGCATTGCCCAAAAAAGGTTTTGAAGAAAGACGTAAAGGTCATCACATATTGTATGTTTATTATCTGGATGGCAAGAAAACCGGTAATAGAACATTCATAAGCCACGGGAGCAAAGTGGAATATAATAGCAATCTTTTAAGTAAAATGGGCAAACAACTAAATCTTTCTAAGGAACAGTTATGTGATCTTATAGATTGTCCTTTGACCAAAGAAGAACTTCAACAGATTTACATCCAAAAAGAGAGGTAAGTCATTTATTCAGCCCCGCAAATATTCGAATCCGCTTCATAGTTTATACATACGTTTTTTCGGACAAAGCTGATCAAAGTCTTCCGTATTTTTTATGTGCCTGTTCGGCTGTCAGGACATCAAAAACAGTTGATGGAACCCCATCAAATAGATTCGGCAATATTAATACATCATATTTCATCGACACTAATAAATTCCTCTTTCCGATCAGTTACAATTTTTCGTGAATATTCCAGGAAAGAGTTACGGTTATGCTCTATAATCAATTTCTCAATTACAGAGTTATAATCATCCCCCATGGAGCCTATTTATCTCAAAGCGTTACGAGTCTGCACTTTAACCTGTATTGTTGTACTGTCCACCATTTGGTTTTCATTCTTTTTTCTATTTGATTTATGTTACTTCTGGTTATTATGATTTTCATTGGATTCTATAGTTATTATAATAATTGATGTTGGCTATAATAATTATAGTTTATTATAGTATATATAATTGTACCATTTCCGCTCCATCCTTAAACCCCAATATAATCCGGATAGACAAAACACAAAGAGGATGTATGTATTTTCCAGATTGAAAAATCTGGCACCATAAATTTATGTATCATTCCTGAGCAATACAGAGTAAGATGAAATTTTACCAAAGATTTTGTCTTACATAAACTCCAAATAAATGAGAGATATCGTTATACAAAATAAAGAGGAGAATTTGGAATGGACGCAATAATTGGATTCAAAGAAATGACAGTGTCCTCAAAAGGACAAATTGTCATACCTAAGAATCTGCGAAACAGCACATTCCCGGAAGGCTCACATGCCGCAATTGTGGCATACGCGGATCATATAGAGATCCGCCCCCTCTCATACGTATTGGAAAAATTAGAATGTGCTTTAACATCCCAGCCTTCGTTTGCCAAGGAGTGGGATACACCAGAGGAAGATCAAGCATGGGACAACTTGCTTGAACATGCCCTGGAAAATGAACAGACCGAAACATGAGGTATTTTACCAATGGCAGGAGCGGTCAAAAAAGGGGATGTGGTGGTTATACCATTTCCCTATACAGATATGTCGAAGTTAAAAACCCGACCAGTATTGGTAGTTGCCTGTCCTAGAGGGACTAATGTAATTGTATGTCAAATTACAAGTCAAACGACACGCAATGACGAATATGCAATACAGGTGAACTCAAAAGATTTCACAAAAGGATCATTACCATCATCCAGTCTTGTAAAAACTAACATGATAATGACCCTGGATGTAGATACAATTCTTGCAAAATCAGGAACACTGAGTTCAGAAAAGATGCAACAAGTCGAAGAGAAATTAATTGAAGTATTTACTTCCTGACTACCTGTTATTCTGCCCGGTAGCAATCATAGCAATGATCGATTAGATATTTTTCAAATAAAAAAAGAAGATGGGGAAAAACTCCCCATCAGTAACCTGTGGCCTCTGCAAAGGCAAACAGCAGGTTGGGATCAGAAGTAGTGCCCCTGACCTGGATTACCATGCTGTCATTGTTCCAGACATAGGCATAACGTGGCACGTCCTCGCCGCCCTCGGTCACATGCCAGATGATGCGTGTGGCGAAGTGGTCATTGATGGAGTGCTCGGTGAACCTCTCTCCCTGTGCCATTGGATTAAATTCGTTTTTGTAGTCGTTGACCAGGGTTTGGGCAGCCTCCGTGTCAGTGCATTCAATGGCGCTGATTTGCACTTCCACACTATCCCCGTTTTTGTAGATACCCTGCGTGGCTTCAACTACCGTATCTTCACTGCCCACACCGTCCAGCACACTTCCAAAGTCCAGCTGGCGCTCACCTATCATCTCAAACCCTGCCGGCACTTCGTCAAGTGACACTGCATCTGAAACAGACCCGATCTCAGGATTATCGATTTCTTCACCAGTACTGCCTGTATCGGTACATCCCGACACTGCAAGCATTATCATTGTAATGGCCAAAAGCAATGCTACTATCTTCATTTTCATAAAAATCCCTTTTCAAAAGTGGATAAACTGTAATTAAGATTCAGATATTTAAAAGTAATCCGCAATGAGCAGATCAAAAAAAGAATAAAACACAAACCAAAAAAAAGAAAAGAGAAGTAGAAGGGATTATTCCCTTCTATCATTCAAGTCTGCTTAGTTTCTCCTTACGAGGTAGGCAACTGCCAGAAGTCCGGCGATTGCGAAGACTGCTTCAAAGCCAGGGATTCCTGGTTCTTCAGTTTCGTTGGTTGCTGGTTCCTCAGGCTCGGTTGGCTCGGTTGGCTCGGTTGGCTCGGTTGGCTCGGTTGGCTCGGTTGGCTCAGTTGGCTCAGTTACGTTGTCCTTTGGCTCGGTTACGTTGTCCTTTGGCTCGGTTGGCTCGGTTGGCTCAGCTGGTTCTTCGCCTTCGATGGTGACTTCCTTGTACAGATAGTACCTCAGTGTGTCATTGCCAGATTCAACATCAGCCGTCCTGAAGGCAAGACCTTCAGCAATTTCCTCTGTATCATCTTCATCAAGGGTCATGGAATTATCATTCCACATCATAATTCCATAAACATCATTACCGAGATTACCTGCTGTCTGAACTTCGAGCTCGCCAAATGTGTCGTCATCTTCGATTTCAACAACATTCATATAGTCAATCATCCAGACACCCTCAATTACAGCGAGGCTGTCGACCTGACCCTGGAAGACATCAGTGACGCGTACTCTGAGAACTTCAACATCGTCCTCACCGGCAACGTCTTCTTCATAACTCCAGGTTGCAGAGCCAGTTTCTCCTGTAAGATCAACTACCTGATCCTCTACAAACTCTCCATCCTTGCTAAGCTCCATCCAGACCTTGTCACCCTCAACATCGATCTGCTGTGCGGTCAACTCATAACCGTGACCAAGATCATATGATGAACCGGTTCTGAGAGTTACCTCGTCATCATTGTCCAGGATAAGTTTGGCGAGAAGGTCAGGTGTGTCGTTCTTGAGTGGAACATATGCTTCGGCAAAGAGACCAATAACTGGATACGTTTGGCGGATTTTGTCCCCATCTGTATCATTGTTATTGTAATCGATCTCAAAGCCGGTTTCTGTGATGTTGGCATAGTAAACCAACTCTGTATCATTAATTTTTGAACTGGTTTGGTTGAATGTACCTGATTTATCTATGATCAAAGATTCACTTGTAAGATTGTCATCAAGGTCATAGTAGAATCCAGCAAAGTTTGCATAAGTCCAGTTTCCTGGCTCATCTTCAAAGACCTCTCCTCTGATTTCATATGTACCTGGTTCGGTGTATTCTTTCATGAGGTAGAATCTCATTGGGCCACCAGATTCAACATCAGCCGTCTTGAAGGAAAGACCTTCAGCGATTTCCTCTGTATCATCTTCATCAAGGGTCATGGAATTATCATTCCACATCATGATACCTTGATCATCGAAACCTTCGATATTACCTGTTGTCTGAACTTCGAGTTCGCCAAATGTGTCGTCATCTTCGATTTCAACAACATTCATATAGTCAATCATCCAGACACCCTCAATTACAGCGAGGCTGTCGACCTGGCCCTGGAAGACATCAGTGACGCGTACTCTGAGAACTTCAACATCATCCTCACCGGCAACGTCTTCTTCATAACTCCAGATTGCATAGTTCTTATCTGTAAGATCAACTACCTGATCCTCCACAAACTCTCCATCCTTGCTAAGCTCCATCCAGACCTTGTCACCTTCAACATCGATCTGCTGTGCGGTCAACTCATAACCGTGACCAAGATCATATGATGTACCGGTTCTGAGAGTTACCTCGTCATCATTGTCCTGGATAAGTTTGGCGAGAAGGTCAGGTGTGGTGTTCTTGAGTGGAACATATTCCTCGGCAAAGAGACCAATAACTGGATACTGGCTGCGGATTGGGTCCCCATCTGTATCTACTTCAGTTTCATTGTATGCGTACTCATAGTCGGTCATGTTGATAACGGAATAATAAACAAGTCCACCTTCTGGTATCTTGTCACCGCTCAAAGGATCAGCATCCTTAGTACCTTCCTTTCCTTTATTGTATATCCTGAGATATTCGAATTCGAGTCCGTCATCAAGATCGTAGTAGAATCCTGCAAAATTCGTTGCATTCATTTCAATGTATTTGTTACCGTTAGTGTCAGTTGTGCCATAGTTTTCTACTATCTTTTGCACACTAGAACCGTTATAGACCGGTCCCCTGACCTCCACAGTATCTGCAGCGCTTGCTACGCCAGCAAATACTGTCAAGACCATAAGGGCAGCCATTAAAGTTGCTGTTAGTCTTTTCATAATTCTCCTCCGTTAGTTAATTTGTAGATATATGGTCAAGGTAAAGAGTGATTGATAAACAATAAAACGTACACATGTACGTCAAATCAACCTTTCATCGGTGAACATTACGCTCATTGACGAAAGGAAGCTCATCACCCTCTTGATCCCGTCATATTGGTTTGCAACCCTCTAATAAGAAAATTGCTTATTAAATCTTTTGTGGTCTCCAGGGTCAAAAAACGCTCTTTTTACTGGTAAATATCGATGTATTTCACGGCATATGCCGAATAAATTTCGTCCGAATTAATAAAGGGACCATTGAAAATACAGCTGATACTTGGCATATTGTCGACTTCCATATTTTTCGCATACACTCCCGGCCATGAGTTGCCCGGGGGCAAAGAGCCGGATACATTCGACATAGTATCAATGGTCTTAATCCTTTATCAGTTTGACCCCCAGATAGGGTAATGACGTACATTACCTATTTATATTAATCCATATCAATACTTTTTATACGAATATACGAAAACACTGATAAATCGTAAACCCGATTCCAGTAAAGTGAATGAGTGCTCATAAATAATTGCTATACATGAATTCATCAGGGGTACTACCCGACTTACACGAAAAAGGCGATGCTAAATGTTTACAGGCGCAGAGAATATTTCCACTGAAGACGAAGGAAACAGGGTTAAGACCGGCATTCCCGGCTTTGACGAATTGTGCGGGGGAGGCCTTGTACGTGACAGGAGTTATCTGGTATCCGGCACCTCAGGAGCCGGCAAATCCATATTCTCAACCCAGTACATCTACAACGGGATCACCCGGTACGGGGAAAACGGGATAATCGTGGCCACAGAGGAGCGGCCCGAACAGATACGTGAGAACATGATGCGTTTTGGCTGGGACCTGCAGGCCTTAGAAGAAGAGAACAAACTCGCAATAGTCGATGCCTGTTCGACAAAGATAGGAATCCCCTCCCAGGAAAAATATGTGGACGTGCGTCCCTTCGACATTCGCTCAATGATGGACCAGATCATCGCCACACAGGAAGAGATCGATGCCAAAAGGGCCCTGGTCGATTCAACGACATCCATCAGTTTCTATCTGCATGAAGCCGCCCGGATACGTGTGGAATTACTCAAACTCAGCACCACCCTTGAAATAATCGGTCTGACATCCCTGATGACCTGTGAAGTAATCGACGAGAAACAGCCCTCCAGATTCGGTGTGGAAAACTTCGTCACCGATGGTACATTCTCCCTCTACTACGACATGCATGACAATGTCCGCACCCGCAGTGTCGAGGTCTGCAAGATGCGCGGCTCAGACCACAGTAAAAAGGTCCACCCCTATGAAATCACAAAAGAAGGCTTCGTGATCCATCCCCACGAAGAAGTCTATACCCCCTTCTAAGCCCGGCCCCTAAGATCGGGCTACATTTCCCCGTTTTCATATTGGATACACCTGTATACTACAGGGTTGCGTCCAGACTGTAGTCATGGCGCTTAAGGATCTCCACCTGCTTACCCGTAATTCTTCCTGAACAGCAACCCCTTCAAAACTTCCACAAATCCCAGTGTAACTGCCGCAAAGCCAAGAGGCAACAACCAGTCCTGCAAAGCAAGCGGCACAAGGTCAAATACATCAGCCAGGAAAGGCACATACATAACCAGCAGTGTCAGGAGCAACGTGCTCAAAACGCCTGCAATGATCAATTTATTCCTGAAACCGGTTTTCAGCACAGACATCTCAAGGGAGCGGAAAGCAAACGGCACAAACATGATCATACTCACCACCGTAGCAAACGTGATTGTGCGTGCCCGCTCCAGATCTGCGGTCGGGTCTGCAAGCAAAAAGGAAGCAAAACAGGCAAGTCCCATCACCCCGGCCACAGAACCCACAAGTACAAGTTTCCTGCCGGCCAGGATTCCTTCACCCACAGGCCGGGGTCTGCGGTGCATTACTTCTTCTCTTGCCGGATCAAGGCCCAGCGCAATTGAAGGCATAATCTCGCCGAACATATTGATAAACAGGATCTGCAGGGCAAGCAGGGGAACCAGTTCATAGCCCAGCAGGGAAATCCCCAGCATAATCAGTATAATCTCATTGAAATTGCGTGAAACAAGGTAACTTGTAAATTTCTCTATATTATCATAAATGGTCCTGCCCCTCTTGACAGCCTCCACAATAGTAGCAAAATTATCATCCTGCAGCACCATATCACTGGATTGGCGGGCCACATCCGTGCCCTTAAGCCCCATCGACACACCGATATCAGCTCTTTTAAGCGCAGGAGCATCATTCACCCCGTCCCCGGTCATGGCAACAACATGTCCCTCTGCCTGCAGGGCTTTAACGATCCTCAATTTCTGCTCTGGCATAACCCTGGCATACACATGGATGTGATCCGCAATCTTTGCAAAGGCTTCATCACTCAAACCGGCCAGTTCATCTCCCGTAATCGCCCCGTCAGCCAGTATACCATCGGGATCTGAAATATTATCAGGCTGCTCTACAGGAATTCCCAGTTTGTCAGAGATAGCCAGTGCGGTTTTTACATTGTCCCCGGTAATCATCACCACTTTGATACCCGCCTGATGACACAAACCGATAGCCTCGGTAACACCTTCCCTTACCGGATCGGTCATTGCCATCAGTCCCAGGAAGGTCATCCCCTCTTCCAGATCAGTTTCATCCCACTTATCCCCCACATCCTTGCGGGCAATTGCAATCACCCTGTAGGCTCCGGAGGCAAGCCTGCCGTTTTCTTCCAGAATGGTCTTCCTGATGGTCTGGTCAAGCTGCACCCGCTCATTATCTTTAAGAATGTGATCACAACGCTCCAGCACAACCTCCACAGCCCCTTTGGTAAAGGAGATCGATCCCTGATTTTCCCGGTGAACTGTAGTCATCATTTTTCTATCAGAAGTGAAAAGGATCTCATGCAACCTTTCATGCTCCCCGGCAAACCCCTCCTTGCGGATACCCGCCTTTGAGGCAGCCGCCAGCAGGGCAAGTTCTGTGGGATCTCCCACCACATCCTCTGAATTGCCGTTTTGATTCAGGGATGCATTGTTGCAAAGGGTTGCCCCTTTCAACAGCAATTCCAGTGTGGAATCTTTGGGATTGAAACTATTCCCCTCAAGCACAAATTCCCCTTCAGCTCCATAACCCGAACCCGTAACCTCAAACAAACCTTCCATGGTCCAAATCTTTTCAACCGTCATCTCATTACGGGTCAGGGTCCCGGTCTTATCCGTACATATCACCGAGGTCGAGCCCAGGGTTTCTACCGCAAGCATTTTGCGTATGATGGCGTTTTTGGCAGCCATGCGGCGCATCCCGTAGGCCAGCGTAATAGTCAGGGTCAGAGGAAGGCCTTCGGGCACCGCGGCCACTGCCAGTGCCAGGGCAATGATCAACATCTCCTCGACAGGAGCCCCCGCAAAAATACCCAGCCCCAGAGCCATCCCTGATGCCAGCAAGGCCACAACTGCCAGTTTTTTGGAAAATGCCGAGATCTCCCTTTGCAGGGGAGTAACTTCCTTTTCAGGTTGAATCAGGGAAGCGATTGACCCCAGTTCCGTATCCATACCCGTGGCCATCACCACAGCCCTGCATTTACCTCTGACAACCTGAGTTCCGGCATAAAGAGGCTCATTCAAGTTTTTCTCCACAGGCAAACTTTCCCCGGTCAATGCCGATTCATCCACCTTAAGTTCCTGCAATTCAAAGACACAGGCATCTGCAGGTATACTGTCACCGGCTTCCAGTACCAGAATATCGCCTGTAACAACTTCCCTTGTGGCAATCTGGCGCAGGGTACCTTCACGTAAAACAGTGGTCTTTGGCCGCACAATCCCCTTGAGGGATTCCATGGCCTTTTCAGCCCTGTATTCCTGCACAAAACCCAGTAAGATTACAAAAATAATAAGCCCTAAAATCACCCAGAAATTTACCACTTCATCTATATACAGGGAAATCAGGGCCGCTGCAGCCAGCACCCATACAATAACATTACCCAGCTGGCCAATGAAGATCTTAAACGGAGTGGTTTTTTCCGTCTCTTCCAGCTCATTATACCCTTGCCTCTGGAGTTTGGCAGAAACTTCAGCTCTTCCAAGCCCTTCAGAATCTGCGATATTCTCGGGCAATTGCATACAACCCTGCTCTGATAATTTCATAACCTGCCAGCTCCCCGCTTAACTTTGAAATATACTATATTAAATCTTTATTGCAGTCATAAATGCAGGCAAAAGTCAGCCTGAAGCAGAATTCTTGTTCTCCTTGTCCTTTTGTATAGCAAATTTAAGCAATATTGGTGCAACAAAGATAGAAACAGCAGCCAACAATACAACTGCCGAAAATATTTCCTCTCCTATTATGCCCATCTCCCTGCCAATAGAAATCGTCACAAGAGTAACCTCTGCCCTGGGCATAACTCCTGCGCCGAATATAAGACTTTCATAAAAATTAAAGCCAACCGTTTTAGCACCTACAAAACCACCTACAAGTTTACCCAATAAACCAAAAACCACAATCAATACAGTAAAAATACCTGCAGCTCCCAGAGACGTTGGATCAACAGACATTCCTATATATACGAAAAAAACCGGTGTAAGCATACCATAAGCCAATCCTGAAACCTTACTTTGCACATCTTCGATTTTGGCAACGGATATATTTGAAAGCAGTACACCCCCCACAAAAGCACCGATAACGGCATGTAATCCCATCGCTTCTGCAAAATAGGCAGCAAACAGTGCAATCAATATTACAGTAGCAAATATGGATTCTCTTGAATGCATTTTTCTTACATATCCAAAAAGACGGGAAAAGACATAATGGGAAAGAAGAAACATTACACCAATGAATACAACCAGCTTGCCTATCATTGTCAAAAATTGCATGGATGAAGGAATTGCATTATGCTGCGCCATGGTACTAACAATAGATACCAGGAAAATGCTGATAATATCATCAAAGATCGCTGAACTTAACATCATTGACCCGGCTTTACTGGATAAATAATTCATATCCAATAATGTTTTTACAGTAACTCCTATACTCGTCGGGCTGAAAGCCACTGCCAGAACAAGACTTTCCAGATTTCCCAGGCCAAAAAGATATCCCAGTCCAAAACCAGATATAAAAGCTATCAATATCTGGAAAACTGTCGCAACGATCGCCTTTTTAGAAGATGCTTTCAAATCCTCAATATGAACTTCTTTATAACCTGCAATAAATAAAAGAAAAATGACACCCAGCTCTGCAACAGAAGAAATTGTATCAGTATTTTCCAGAACCGTCATCCCGAGGAATATACCTGCCAAAATTTCCCCCAGTATACCCGGCATCCCGGCTCTTTCAGAAACCTCGGATAGCACTCTGGCAGATAGCAAAATAATGAGGATCTGGAATAAAAACTCCATCTGTTAACCCCTTATACTGTAGATTGCCTTTATAACATCCGGTTTGCATATTATGCCCACAAGTTTATCGTTATCGACCACACAGAAACGGTCCACTTTATGTTTTATCATTATTTCTGCTACTTCACATAGATCCATCTCAGGTGGAATGGTGACAGGATGAGGAATCATAATTCCCCGGGCAAATTCACTGAGGGATTTCACTGCCATAAGATGAGTATGATCAAGCCGGGACACACGGTGGGTTAGCAATAACTGCAGGATAATATTCTGGTCAATTATACCCAGAAAATCGCCATTATCCTCCACCACTGGATAGGTATGGAACTCATTTTCATTAAATACTTCAAGTACCCTTTCCACAGAATCATCTGCCTTAATGGTAACCGGACGTGTCTCCATTATATCTTTCACATAAATCCGGCTGCACTTCTCATCAAGGTCTGAATATCCTTCTTCAGTAGATAAACGATTCATATCAAGTTCCCTTCCAGAAAACACACCTATCCAATGACAATATATTTCTTTTTCTACAAAGACATTATCCAAATATCAATTCTCATTCAGGACCCTGACATTCAGGGCTATGCCACTTCTTTCAATATATTCATTGATCCTTTGCATTGAATGGGGAATCATGCCACCACTGGTCAGTATCATACATCTTTTCCCGCACAGTGCCATCAGGATGGTGCGATCGATAACTCCGGTTGCTATATCGACACATATCGAATAATCCTCGGCAAGTAACTTGCTCTTTTTACCCATGGCCCCCACAATATCTATTTCCTCTTTTTCCATGTAACCTTCAAAATCAGCCGGATCGAACCTATCCATATCGTAGATCAGGATACCGCCGGCCTTTATTCCATGTCTGGTAAGTTCCACGATAGCCTTATTGTTCTCATGGATGTGTAAAACCCTGGCGTTAACCGCTTCATAAGGACAGTGCAGGGCATACTCTCCATGCAGTACCCCCAGATTCAATATGTCGCCTTCCCGGGTTTCAGGAGGCACCTCCACCCACATCAGTTCCGGAGGTTTCAGGGAATCCACTATTTCAGGAACCGTTTTGGGCTGCCTGTTGCCATGAGCAAGCCCGCGCCTTTCAATCTCCTTATATATATCAAAGGTCACCGGGCGTTTCAGGTGGGCCTGTCGCAGCAGTTCATCATCCTGGAATACTTCATCCGGAGTACCTTCCCCGATAACCTCCCCGTCCACCATGAAGAAAACATAATCCGCCCAGCTGTAGGCCAGATCAACATCATGGGTGGAAATGATCAGACTGGTACCCATGTGATTGAGCTCATGGAGGACATCCAGAAGTTCATCGGCACCCACCGGGTCCAGGCTTGCCAGTGGCTCATCCAGTATGATAGCCTGGGGATCCATAGCCACGATCCCGGCTATGGCAACCCTCTTTTTCTGGCCGCCACTCAAATGATGCGGAGGTTTATCCCTAAGTTCACTCAGGCCGAAATATTCCAGGGTCCCGTTTACCTTCTTTTCTATCTCTGCTTTGCTGTAGCCAAGATTGACCGGCCCAAAAGCCACATCCTGATATACGGTGGGTGCAAATACCTGATCATCGGAATTCTGGAAAACAATACCAATGTTTTTTCTTATTTCCCTCAGGGAAGCCTGATCGTAAACAAGTTCCCTGCCATCATAAAATATCTTGCCTTCAGCAGGCTTGAGGGTACCGTTAAGTAACAAAAATAAGGTGGACTTGCCCGAGCCGTTTTTTCCCACAAAAGCAATCCTTTTGCCCTTCTTTAACTTTATGTCTACACCTTTAACAGCTGTAGTCCCGTCAGGATAGGAATATTTCAGTCCGCGTGTTTCAAGTATTACCATAAACTAACCTCCAGCATACCATTAGAAACGTACCATACCCCCACGATTGCAACCATGTACCCCAGACTCAATGCAACTTCTGAAAAATTCACCGGTCTTTTCTCTTCAAAAATCATCATTTTCCCGTCATAACAGCGGGCATTCATTGCCACAAACGTTTTTTCTCCCTGCTCCCAGGACCTCAAAAAGAGAGTCGAACAGAGCATGGCCATTGAATGCAGGGATGTCCTCAGATCATGATAACCCAGCCTTACTGTCTGGGCATGCTTGATGCACCACGCAACATCCAGAAACACAAAGATGTACCTGTACATCATCATTGACAGTTCGATGAAAGAATCCGGCAGGCGTGTTTTTTTCAGGACTGAGAAAAGCTCCACCATGGGGGTTGTCAGTGCCAGGAAGAACAGGCAGCACATTCCTCCCAGGGTCCTGGAAAATACCAGGAAAGCCATTGACAATCCACCGGTATTCACACCCAGATGATAGTCCAGCACATTGAAACCAAAAAGTTCAGGACCACTGCCAAAAAAGAAGGCAATAATGATTACACTTAACACAACAAAAAATGCAGGTCCCATCAAAAGCTTCAGGTAGAATCTCGGAGGGACCCTGCCAAAAATAAGCGTTGCCAGCGACATACAGATAGCTATAGAAAAAGGCACAAGCGGAGATTGAGAGGATATACCCATAAGAATTCCAAAGCCAACCACCCCAATTTTCAGCCAGTTATTGGTATAACGCAGGGGGCTGAGCAGTGCATAATCATCAAGCATCTTGGTCATAATAAAGATTTCCGTATGTGAATTGTAGTGCACAAAATTGATTTTTAGGTATTAATATATGTCGTCAAAAAAAGGAAAGGAGGTAAAAAGCAAATCAGTCAGAGCGACCTTTACCCTTATAGTAACCAAAGAAGTATCCTATCACAACTGCACCGATAGCTGCCTGCAGTGCGAACAGGAGACTTTCAGTTTCCCCGCCTGGAGGCTCGAATCCAATGTTACCGATCCAGGGCTCATAACCACCCGTTACATCAGTGATCACTTCCTCGGCAGCACCGTCTACACCCCCGAACTCAGAACCCGGGTTTGCAGCCATCCCATAGAAGAAGGATGCCACAAAGAGTACAGCGATCACAGCAAATAGGATCTCACCTTTGCCGACCTTCATGCGGGAGTCCCCCTTATCTTATTAATCGTCTCCTGAGAGACCACTTTCAATTCCACAAGAGCATCACTTTTGACCTGTATAATGTACTTGAATATTAATGCTGTCAGAGCCCCTTCCATTATAGCCAGTGGAACCTGGGTTGTAGCAAATATTGCTGCAAAGGCCTGGAAGGATCCCCAAAATCCGCCGGCTTGCGACGGGAACGCCAGGGCAAGCTGGGTGGACGTTACCACATAGGTAATCCAATCCGCAAAGGTAGCCGCAAGGAAAACCACCACATAGAAATTGATGTTGGCCTTCATGCCTGCCTTATAGATCAAATATGCGACTACCGGACCTATAATACCCATTGAAGCCACATTTGCACCCAGGGTTGTCAGTCCGCCATGTGCCAGGAATAGAGCCTGGTACAACAATACGATTACACTCAGTACTGCTGTGACTGCAGGTCCAAACATTATGGCGGCCATTCCTGTTCCCGTGGGATGTGACGAACTACCCGTTACAGAGGGTAATTTCAGGGAAGACAGGACAAATATGAACGCACCTGCCACCGCCAGTAACGGCAGGAGATCACGTCTTTCAGAGACCAGTTTGTTGAGACGATACATACCAAACATTATAACCGGAATAGAGAATACAAACCACAATTGCCACCATGGGGAGGGCAGAAATCCTTCGAATATATGCATACTATATCACTCCTGATTGCAACATTTTACAAGTAAACTTAACTAAACAACACATTAGTTGATAGATCCCATAGAGAATTTATTGTATAAATATCTTGTTGTTTAATAAACCAAACTTGATTACAATACAAAACAAAGGCCTACCAGTTGGTTAAATTTTTTAAACAATGAAAATAAAACAAAATTGCTGGATTCTTATCTGACAACCAGCAGACAGTGAAGAGCCGATTGTGCCACAGGGGGATTGTCAACTGTGCCCTCAATTATACTTTCCTCAGGATAGCCCAGTTTTTCACAGACGTATATCCTGGCCTGTAATCCCATCCCTTCCAGGATTTTAGCAACTTCCACGGAGCCGAAAGTGTCTGCAGGAAGCAGGAGGACATTCTTCCCCAGTTCGATTTCAGCAACAAAAGCCTCTCTTGCAGGATGGGGATCTCTGCCATGAGCCGTTATCACCGCCAGCCCGTTCATACTCGTTTTTGTCCTCGCACAGGCAACATGCATCGAGGATATACCCGGAATTATACTGTCCCCTTCTCCGGCAAACTTGCCCAGGCCGGAAAACATGGGGTCCCCAGTGGAAAGCACTACCGCATCTTCGCCCAGCAGATGCAGGTTCTTGTAATCCTTTATCTTCTTTGCCTCTCCCTTTATATAGGGACCAGCGAGCTCAAGAGATCGCGGAGAACCATAAATTTCACCTGCAGTTTCGATTATCTCGATAGCCTGTTCTGTGAGCATTCCGGGCCCCACTCCCACACCCACAACTATCATTTCTTTTCCCCGCTGTCCATAAGCACAGTACCGTCACGCTCAACGATCACAACACGGGCACCCTTTGCCTTTTCCACGGTTTTTTCAAAGGCCCTGCGCAGATGCTGCCCTTCAGGTTCCATTTCCACCATTTCGGCAACCGTAGCAAAACCCGTGCCTTCAAGTACATCCGGGTAACCCCATTTTATGATAAGTCCGGGCAGGCCACAGATTATGACATCTCCTGTGGCAGCCTCGAGTGCTTCGGAAATGCGGCTGCCTGCAAGTACAACAGTGTAATCGGGAAACAGCATTGTGGAATAACGAATACCTATGCGGCCGGTTGTGAGGACAACTTTATCGGAACACCGGATCAGATCACCTTTCATTTCCCCGAGATGGTCATTCCAGGGTTCTACAAACCCGGTGGTACCCAGAATGGAAATACCTTCCTCCACACCGATAGTGGAATTTAGGGTCTGTCGTGCAATTTCTTCTCCCCTGGGCAGGGATATTTCCACTTCCGCACCCTTAAGACCCAGTTGTTCAACAGCTTCAAACACGGCCATCTTAATTTGCTGCAGGGGTTTGGGATTGATAGCAGGGTGGCCTTTTTTAGCCTGCAGGCCCCCGCGTGTTACTGTACCTATCCCCTCACCGGCATTAATTATAATTGAATCTGCTTCACGGGCATTCCCTACAAACTCAAGCCCCCGGGTAATATCGGACTCATGGTCATTATTGACCTTGGTCACCATCGCATAACCCCTGTCCGTTTCCTTTACATCAATATATGCACGCAGACCCACAGGAGTAGGGATGGAAACGGTCTTCACTTGCTCTTGCAGGGAAAGCACAGCTGCTTTGGCAGCCGCAGCCGCAGTTGTCCCTGTGGTATAGCCTCTCTTGAGAACTGAACCGTCACTTAAAACTACGAGCCTTCCGTTCTTTATACCCTCCACGAGTTCCTCATGTGGCATGGTCGCCTTTTCAAGCCACTCATCGGGAATTTTGGATTTATTCACAGGATCGATCATTGTCATTTACTCCATCTGTACGGTTATAAAATTAGCGTCATACACCTGTACGCTTGAACAGCTTATCCAGTTCTGCTTTGCCCAGGGTTATCATTGTGGGTCTGCCGTGGGGACATGTATAGGGATTTTCGGTCTTTTCAAGCTGGTCCAGCAAATTTTGCATCTGTTCCATATTACAGGGTGCCCCTGCCTTAATGGCACTCCTGCAGGCCATTGTCTTGCACAACATGTCTTCCATGCCCTTCTTCTCCTTTATCCTTCCCTGTTCAAAGAGATCAGCCAGTAAATCGTGCACGACCGAAGGGTCCTCTATCTTCCCCATCACAGTGGGAACGGTTGTTATCACATAGGTCTGCGTACCGAATTCTGACAGGGAAAATCCTAGGTTTTCCAGACAGGGTATGTATTCTTCCAGTAACACTTTTTCCCTTGTGGTCAGATCAACTGTCACAGGAGAGATCAGTTCCTGCCAGTTGTGTTTTACTCTCCTGGATATCTGTTCATACATTATCCGTTCATGTGCAGCATGCTGGTCTATCAGCAAAAGTCCCTCATCGGTCTCAGCCACTATATAGAGGTCATTGACCTGCCCCAGGATACGTGCCTCTGACACACCCGATCCCACCCTTTCAGGTTGAGCTTTTTCTTCTGCCAGGGCCCTTTCTGAGCTTTTGAGTCGGCGCTGGGTATCTCTGGCAGGGGCAGTGTAATTTGAGGTGTTTTCCCGGATAACAGGAGATTCAGAAGAGATAGGTTCCTTTGGAGTTGGTTTTTCAGGAGATGCCAGGGATGACTGCATGGTCTTGGTGCGGGACGGCTTTACTTCGGGTACCAGTTTCTCCTGTTTCAGCGCCTGCTCAACAGCCGCCGTGATGCCATCCATTATTTCATTCTCCCTGCTCAGCCTGACATAACGTTTTGCCGGATGGACATTGACATCCACCTCTTCCAGATTAATCCTCACGTTAAGTACCGCGGCAGGATAGCGACCTTTGGGCAGCATGGTATAATATCCAAGTCTCACAGCATTACTGATAGCAGGGGACAATATATTCCTTTTATTAACGAAAAAATAATTCATCTCACGGTTGCTGCGATAATATCCCGGTTTTGAGATATATCCCCACAGAGATAACAGGTCATCCTTGTATTCCACGGGTATCAACTGTCTTGCAACATCTGCTCCCAGCACCTGTACCATTCTGTCGAATAGTCCACCTTGCCCGCAACGCAGCACCACCTTGCCCTCATTTAACAAAGTAAAGGCAACCCCCGGGTTACCAAGTGCCTGACGGGTTACGGTATCAGTTATGTGGGAAAGTTCGGTCCTTTTGCTCTTGAGATACTTGCGCCTGGCCGGTGTATTATAGAACAGGTCCCGTACCTCTACACGTGTACCCACCGAAGATCCGGTCTCTGTTACCTCCCCAACTAAACCTCCTTCCACCCCGATTTTTACAGCCGAAAGACAATCTGCGGTTCTGCTGATAAGTTCTACTCTGGAAACCGCCGCAATAGAGGAGAGCGCCTCGCCCCTGAAACCCAGGGTAATTATCCTGTGCAGGTCATCCTTGCTTTCGATCTTGCTTGTAGAATGCTTGGAAAAGGCCAGCGGAGCTTCGTCCCGGCCTATCCCTCTGCCATCATCTATCACGGTGATGTTTTTTGATCCGGCCCCCTCTATTTCCACTCGAATATCCGATGCTCCTGCGTCCAGAGAGTTATCTATCAACTCCTTGACCACAGAGGCAGGTCTTTCTATGACCTCTCCTGCAGCGATCTGGTTGATTGTGGCCTCATCAAGTAAATGGATATGCTCCGGCTTTTCCATAATCAACTCTCCTTCAGTTTTTTCTGTATATCATGCAATCTGTTCAACGCTTCCATTGGAGTGAGGTTATTGATATCCAGGTCCCTTATTTCCTCTGCAACCGGATCAAAATCCTTCTCCCCACTATTTTCCGGATCTACCAGCAAAAGCTGGGTATACTTGGCACCACTCTTGCGTTTTCTGGAACCTTCACTTTCCCTGCTGATCACACTCTCACTTTCAATATCTTCCAGGATCGACTGCGCCCTTTTAGTCACCTTATGGGGAACTCCTGCAAGCCTGGCCACATGGATACCATAACTTTTGTCAGTGGCACCGGGTACAATCTTGCGTAAAAACACCAGATCATCTCCGTCCTCCTTGACTGCTATATGATAATTCTTAACCCTCTTGAGCGATTCAGCGATCTCGGTCAGCTGGTGATAATGGGTAGCAAAAAGGGAGCGTACGCCCTGGCGGGCCTTGTTATGGATATACTCCACAACGGCCTTGGCTATGCTGTAACCGTCATAGGTACTGGTCCCCCTGCCGATCTCATCCAGCAGCACCAAGCTTTTCGGAGTGGAATTATTCAGGATATTGGCAAGTTCCACCATTTCCACCATGAAAGTACTCTGTCCGCTTGCCAGGTCATCAAAAGCCCCCACACGGGTGAATATCCTGTCCACGATGCCCACCGATGCATGGGTAGCAGGTACAAAGGATCCCGCCTGGGCCATTATGACAATCAGGGCAACCTGTCTCATGTAGGTGGATTTACCCGCCATATTGGGCCCCGTTATAAGAAGGAACTGCTCGTCAGAACAATCCATTTCCACATCATTGGGAACAAATCCTCCATCCACCGAGTTTTCCACAACAGGATGCCTGCCTTCCCGTATCAGTATCCTGCAGTCATCGGTTATGGAAGGACGCACATAATTATTGTTCACCGCAACCTCTGCCAGGGAGGCCAAAACGTCCAGCTCTCCCAGCAATACTGCCATCTCCTGCAACTGTTTCGAATGATTTGCTACCACCGAGATTACTTCATTGAACAGTTCATATTCCAGTGCCACCCTTTTCTCATCGGCAGACAGGATTTTACCTTCCCAATCCTTGAGCTGTGGGGTGTAAAAACGCTCGGCATTGGTCATGGTCTGTTTGCGGATGTAATCATCGGGTACCTGAGAAATATTGGGCTTGGTAACCTCCAGATAGTAACCTATCACCTTGTTGTAGCCTACCTTGAGGGATTTGATCCCGGTCCTGTCCCTCTCCTTCTGCTGGAATGAGGCTATCCAGGATTTGGCATTACTGGAAGTTTCCTTCAGTTCATCCAGTTCCTCACTGTAGCCGGGTTTGATCAAACCGCCCTCACGCACGGACAGAGGTGGCTCCTCCACAATAGCCCGCTCGATCAGGTCAGTGAGAGTATCGATTTCCCTGAAATCTTCCATCCCCTGTACTATCCGGGCAAGCATTGCCTTATGCTCCCCCTTCAGGGTTTCCAGGAGAGAGGGCACAGATTGCAGGGATTTTTTGAGAGCAACAAGGTCCCTGGCATTGGAATTGCCATAAACTACCCTGCCCACCAGTCTCTCCACATCCTTTACATAGGAGAGATGGGAGCGCACATCAAATCTCAACAGGGTGTTATCAGACAATTCTTCCACAGCATCCAGCCGTTTATTTATAAGGGAGACATCAAGCAGGGGCTTGAGGATCCATTTTTGAAGCAGACGGCTTCCCATTGGCGTTTTGGTCTCATCCAGTACCTGGAGAAGAGTAGTATCCTTTCCTTCTCCCCGGACATTTCTCACAACCTCCAGATTACGCAGTGTAATGGAATCCAGTATCATGAATTCGGAGGATGAATAGGTATGGAGGGACTGGACATGATTTAATTCACGCATCTGGGTTTCCAGGGCATATTCCAGAGCACAGCTGGCCGCCATTTTTGCATAGGTAAGACCCGCACAACCCATGCCTTCCAATGTGGAGACACCCAGATGTTCACATAGATGCCTATCCGCATAGTCCGGGTCTGTGGAAGCAGCATCAAATTCATTGGTGGAAAGCTTCAACTCTGCCAACCTCCTTTGTAATTCCTCATTTTCCCTTAATTGAGGGAGGACAATACATTCTGCAGGTCGCATTCGTGCCACCTCTCCCGCAATTCCGTCAAAAGGAGGTTGATCGTTGATCTGGGTGGTCAGGAATTCTCCTGTGGATACATCCAAAAAGGCCACACCAAAATCCTGACCCCTACCGGCAATTGCCATCAGGTAATTGTTCGATGGATCAGAAAGCATGGAAGGATCTATAACAGTACCGGGGGTGACCACCCTTACCACCCCTCTTTTGACAACTCCTTTCGCCGTTTTGGGATCTTCCAGCTGCTCACATACTGCTACCTTGTAGCCTTTCCTGACCAGCCTGGGAAGATAGTTATCCACCGCATGATAGGGAATTCCTGCCAGAGGCATTTTTTCCCCCTCTTTTCCCTTACCGCGGGTGGTGAGAGTTATGTCAAGTTCATGTGCGATGGTCTTTGCATCCTCCCCGAAGGATTCATAGAAATCCCCCATACGGAAGAATATCAGGGAATCGGGATGTTGCTCCTTGGCAGCATAATACTGTTGCATCGCAGGTGTAATCTTGCTCATTGGTAATCTATCCGGCAAACGTGTAATTCTTGGTCTATTACACTATAAGCCTCTTTTTCATAAGGTTTATTGACAGCAGGAAAACCAGCAGGGTTGCTCCAAACATCCAGGCAATGTTCAACAGCAGGGAAGCCTCTATAATTCCACTCATCAGTGACCTGACAACAATCACTATATGTGCCAGGGGCAGGATTGCCAGTGATATGTACTGTACCGTTTCCGGGAGCAGGGATAGCGGGAAAAAGGTACCGCTGAACAGGAACATGGGGGTTATCAGCAGGATGGAAGGGTAGGTCAGGGAATTGATATTGGGAGTGATTGCCGTAAAACACATGGCAATACAGGAAAACATCAATCCTGCCAGAAAGGCAAAGGGGATTACCAGCAGGGAATGCGGATAGACAGCCAGGCCAAAAATTGACAGGATAGGCAGGATAATACTGGCATTGATCACACCCCGCGTCGCTCCCCAAAATAGTTCCCCGGCTATGACTTCATCTATGTTCAGGGGAGTTGCAATAATGGCATCAAAGGTTTTCTGGTAATACATTCGCACATAGGAGCCAAAGGTACATTCATAAAAAGCGGCAAACATTATGGAAACCGATATCAGAGCAGGAGCAATGAACTTTGTATAGGGTACACCTTCGATTTCATTGATGTAATTACCCAATCCAAATCCCAATGCAAACAAATACAGGGTGGGTTCCACCAGTGGGGGGAGGAAGTTCACCGTCAAAGTGGCCATGAACACATCCCGGTTGCGCATCCAGACTTTCAGGACACGCGGGGTAATATCCGGCAGGGCAAAATACGACATCATTCCCGCAACTTCCTCCCTGTAAGTTTAAGGAACACGTCCTCCAGTGTTGCAGCCCTTGCAGTAATCTTACCCAGCCTGCATTCACTAAAAAGATGTTCAGTAATGTCATGAGGATCATTGGTATATATCTGGACCATATCTCCGGTTTTTTCATACCTTGCATTGCTGTTTTCAAGACAGGCTATCACTTCAGGGGTATTTTCAGCTTCTACTATATCCGTACCGATATGCTCCCTTATTATCGATGAAGGGCTGCCTTCCACAAGAATATTGCCATAATCCATTATAACCAGCCTGTCACACAGCTGGGCGGCCTCTTCCAGATAATGGGTGGTCATTACAATGGTAACTCCTTGTTTTTTGAGACTGCGCAGTTTATCCCACATCACATGCCTGGACTGGGGGTCCAGGCCCACTGTGGGTTCATCCAGAATCAGTAACCGGGGTTCATTCACAAGCGCCCTGGCAAGAACAAGTCGCCTTTTCATACCCCCTGACAGAGAATCGGTCATTGTATCCTTTTTTTCATTTAGCTGCACAAAATCCAGCAACTCATCAATTTTTTGTTCGGCTTTTCTTTTGGGGATATCAAAGTAACGTGAATATACATAGAGATTCTTGTAAACGGAAAAATCGATGTCCAGATTGTTTTCCTGAGGTACAACTCCCATTAAATTTTTAATTTTGCGCTGGTCACGTGTTACATCCATATCGAAGACTTTGAGACTGCCTCCGCCGGGAGGAGATACACATTGTATAATCCGCATTGCAGTAGTCTTGCCGGCTCCGTTGGGTCCCAGAAAACCGAACAGTTCACCTTTATTTACCTCAAAACTGACATCATCAACAGCCACAAAGCTTCCAAATTTCTTGTGTAAATTTTTCGCAACGATTACAGGTTCAATAGGCCATCACCACATCATCCATAATAAACTGAAATAGGGTTTATTAATATTTCATTTTTTCCAGAAAGCAAAAGTCAGCATTACCATCACTGTAAATACTTCCAATCTGCCAATCCACATATTCAAAACAAGCAATAATTTACCCATAAACGGCAACAGGTCATAATTTGCCATCGGTCCGAAAAGATTGAAAGCCGGCCCAATGTTACCCAGTGTTGCTATGGATGCACTCAATGAACTGAACACATCCATTCCCATCATCGAAAGCAGACCCGAGCTTACGAAAAAAATGATGAAATAAATTATAACAAAAGATACAATGGAATGCATTACATCATCAGGTACTGCTTTTCCATTGAAACGAATAATACGCACAGCTTTAGGGTGAACAGCTTTGAAAAGCTCCCTGTTTGCATACCTTAAAAGAAGAAGGATACGCACAATCTTAATTCCGCCTCCGGTTGAGCCGGCACATCCCCCAAAAAACATCACTATAAACAAAAGCATCCTGCCTGAATCTGGCCATTGGTTAAAGTCAGCACTTGCATAACCCGTAGATGTCAAAATAGATAGTACCTGAAATACAGAATACCTGAAAGAATTACCCAGATCATAGATACGGTCCTTAAAAAGAAGAAGTGTAAGAATTGTGGTTGCAATTACAATAATCAATGTATAAAATTTGAATTCGTCATCTTTTAAAAGACTGCCTTTATCCACATAGAACATTCTGTAATGCAGTGCAAAATTTGCACCTGCAAGGAATATAAAGAAGCATATTATACCTTCCACAACCGGATTATCAAAAGCAGCTATACCGGCTGCATAAGGTGAAAAACCCCCACATGCCATGGTAGTAAAAGTGTGAGTGACAGAGTCATACAGGTTTAGTCCGGCAAGGTAGAGTGCTACACATTCTACAACAGAAATAGCCACATATACCATCCAGAGAATTTTTGCAGTCTCTCTGATACGTGGGCGTAGTTTGTCCTCCTGCGGGCCAGGTACTTCAGCCCTGAACATCTGCCTTCCGGCAACACCCAATTTTGGAAGAATGGCTATAAACAGCATAATTATACCCATTCCACCAAGCCACTGGGTCATAGACCTCCAGAATAAAAGACCTCTACTATGACTTTCAATATTCACCATCACCGTAGCTCCGGTAGTAGTAAAACCGGACATGGATTCAAAAAAAGCATTGATTGGAGTCATTCCTTCAAGAACAAAGGGTATTGCACCGAAAATTGCTGCTGCAAGCCATCCAAAAGCAACAATCATAAAACTTTCTTTAAGTTCCCAGTCTTCTTTTGCAGGCTCTATCCTGAAAGCAAAAACCGTACCTGCTATCATTGTTATAGTAAAAGCTATAGCGAATGTCTGGGGGGATTCACCATAATACATACCTACAAAAAGAGGTATGAGCATCAATAATCCAAGAAGCCATAGTAAAGTTCCCAGAACGCCCATTACAACTTTGAAATTCATGCAAGCACCTTATTTGAACAGTTTTTCTACATCTGGAAGTACAGAAGGTATAGAAAACACAAGAATATGATCTCCTTCTTTTACTTTATAATTTCCACGGGGAACAATAGTTGAGTTCTCATTGATAACCATACTTGCAATTGAACCCTCCGGGAAGTTCACATTTTTGAGAAGTTTGTCGTTTATTTTTGATTTTTTAGAAACTGTGTACTCCACAATTTCAGCCTTATCTCCTTCAATGGTTGTCAGAGCCTCTATTCCTGTACCCATTGTGAGTTTGAGCACTTCATTGATCGTTGCTTGCCTGGGACTTACAGCACGATCTACACCAACCATCTCAAATAATGGTACATAATCAAAATGGTCTGCTCTTACTACCACCTTTTTTGATCCTAGCTGTTTGGCCAGAAGAGAGCAGAGCAAATTTTTTTCATCACTGTCCGTAACAGATATTACCACATCCATTTCCCCCACAGCCTCCTCCCTGAGGAGGTTGAGGTCAGAGCCATCCCCAAAAAGCACAAGAGTTTTTTTGAGATGGTTCGCTATCATTTCAGATCGGTGTCTATCTTTTTCTATTATCTTTATTTTCATATCAGTCGTTTCAAGCAACTGAGCCAGATAAAGTCCAACGATTCCGCCACCAATAATCATAGCAGTATTTTTTTTGATCTTTCCAAAAAAGGAAGATATATCTTTCATTGCAGATTTTTCACCGATAATTACAACGTGATCTTCTGCACGGATAATGTCGTCACCATGGGGAATAATAATTTGCGAACCCCTGAAAAGGGCACTCACAATACAGCAGTCAAATAAGCCAATATCACGGATGTGTTTATCTACGAGATGACTGTCTTCTTTGACAACAAATTCCATCATTTTTATTTTTCCATCGTCAAATGACTCCGAATCAATCGCAGAAGGTATAGAAAGAATATCAGCAATTTCAGATGCAAGCGCGAGTTCAGGGCATATCATTACATCGATACCAACCTGGGTACGTTTGGCTATTGGCCTGTCTATGTAATCAGGATTACTGACTCGTGCCATGGTTTTAAAGGTATTACTGGATTGCTTTATCAATTTAGTTGCCATACAGGCGACAATATTTATCTCATCATCACCTGTTAAAGCCAGAAGAAGATCGGCATCGATCAAAACTTTTTCAAGAATTGTAGCGTTTGCACCATTTCCCTTGATTACCTGTACGTCAAGTTCATCCGCTCTCTGGCAGGCATCTTCATCTTCATCAATGACAACAATATCATTTTCCAGATACAATGATTTTGCTATATGGTAGCCAACTTCCCCTGCACCTATAATGACAATTTTCATCCATATTCCCCATAAAATTATACTATATAAAACAAATTCATAATCCTACTATTAAGATCACTCATATTAATCTTTGTTAGTTTACCATCCTTCCTGTGTGTTAATATAGGGAAAATGAACAAAGCCACAGAAATATCATTTAAAAAAAAGCCGATGTATGGTGGGACCGCGGAGATTTGAACTCCAGTCGCAAGACCCCCAGCCTTGCAGGATGGACCAGGCTACCCTACGGTCCCACGGGGATTGGTTCTAATAGGAACTTTCCCTATATCACTTTTTCTGCCGGGCTACCCATTCCTTATAGACCTTTGTGATCTGGGCACCTTCCAGGAAAACACATCCATGCAACTGGGCATAGGTCCTGGCATCCTCTTTTGAAAGGGCTTTGCCGTTGGTATCATCGAGCATTTCACAGACTACCATAACAGGGGTTATACCGGCCATCTGTGCAAGAGCAACCGACAGCTCGGTCTGGCCCCGGCGGTTTTCCACAAGTCCTTCAGCTGCCCGTAGCAATGCAACATGACCCGGTGCACGGAAATCGTCTCCAAAAACAACGGCTTCCCCGTTTCTACCCTTTTCAGAAATCTCAGCCAGCTTGTTTATGGTCAGGGCCCGGTCATTATCCGGAATACCCGTACGGGTGTCCCTGTGATTGACCCAGATGGAAAAGGATGAACGACTATCATACGCCAGGTCACCGGCCTGCTCCACGATATTACCAATTGCAGGCCATCTGCCTGCCCCTTCTGCCAGCAAATCTGCCATGAAAGGCAAACCCAGCGTAGTACAGACCTCATCGGCCAGGGCAGTACAGATCAGACCACCACCATCGCGACGCATCCAGCGTACATCATCAGGAGTAATAGCCGAAGCCGCAATCACAAAATCCGTCTCTCCTTCCCGGCTGTCCGAATCAAATATAAATACCATTTCTCCCCGCTCAACCGCCTCAACGCCCTTTTTAACTTCGGGATCTGAAAATTTAAAATTGTCCATAATAGATACCTCCAATCAATAATCAACAGTAACCTCAACCTCATCTCCGTCCTTCAAATCAAGCTCATCACGCAATTTCACGGGAGAGATTATCTCCAGCAGATCAACCGGATAATGGGTCCTGTCGGGAACCACAACTGCTGCCTCAAAACCCTCAACTTTCACACAGAAACAATGACATGCACCGAAAGTACGCTCCCCGCTTGTGAAACCGGAGATAGGAATCACAGCACTTTCTGCAAGTTTATCCCTGAACTTCAGGCTAAGGTCATCCAGATGCACATTGAGAGTTCCCGGGTAAGGGGCAAAACCGAGTTTGTCCCCGAACTGGCGCTGGTAGCCTTCCTGGCCAATATAGTAGTGACCCTCACCAAGCCCGCTTACAATATGTCCCCGCAGGTGAATCGGGTTTTTCTCAACGGTTTCGGTGAATATATGCCTGTAATCTTCGTATTCTTTTTTTAGCAATTGCCGGCCAGCAGCTGAGAGCAGCACTTCCTGTCCACCAGGCACAATACGCCTCTCAATATAACCTTCATCTTCCAGGGATTTGAGAATCCTGGCTGAAGTCTTGGAGCTGGTCGCCATGTATTCGGCAAACTCAGCTGAGGATAGTTTAACCGGCTGGTTCAGAGCCCCTAAAAGGCCCAGTTCTTTCAGTGCTGGAATTAGATGCATGTGAAATACTCCATCTCAAAATTGAGACGTATCTCATATCTGGCTTATCGTTAATAAATGTTCGCCTGGCAACAGAGTAAATTATAACCATCGGGAAAACCATGAGAAGTTAGGGATATGCATCGCTAAAGCAAAAATCGTAGAACAGACAAAAGGAAATATGCCTTTAAAAATATCCGGGTTGTGCTTTTCAGGGACATGACCTGGATGCTGCCTACTGTAAAAGTTGCGGAGGAAAGACTTGAGGAGGAATAAAAATGGAACATGGAGATAATAATGGACATTCGCATCATGCAATGATGCTTGAAGATTTCAGGAAACGCTTTTTCGTATCTGTAGTTCTTACATTACCGGTTTTATTCCTGTCACCTATAATTCGACAGGGGTTGGAAAGTGCAGGAGTGAGCCTGCCGACAATTGCAGGTGCTTCTTATCTGCTTTTTGCCTTTTCCACACTGATCTTCTTCTACGGTGGCAAACCCTTCCTTACCGGCCTGCTGGATGAACTCAAATCCCGCCAGCCCGGCATGATGACATTGATTGCCGTTGCCATAAGCGTGGCCTATATTTACAGCAGCCTTGTGGTATTCGGTCTGGCAGGCAAATTCTTTTTCTGGGAACTGGCAACCCTTATCGACATCATGCTCCTGGGCCACTGGATCGAGATGAGATCTGTGATGGGAGCCTCCATGGCTCTTGAGGAACTGGCAAAACTCATGCCTTCCCAGGCCCACCGTATAGGAGAAGATGGTGAGACCGAGGATGTAGCTCTTAAGGATTTACAAAACGGGGACAGGTTACTGGTCAAACCCGGGGAAAAACTTCCCGCAGACGGCAGGGTGGCAAAAGGGCAGTCCTCGGTCAATGAAGCAATGCTGTCCGGGGAAACCACTCCTGTATCCAAAGAAAAAGATGATGAAGTGATTGGAGGTTCCATCAACGGGGAAGGGTCCCTGGAGATTATTATCGAAAAGACCGGTTCCGATTCTTTCCTTTCGCAGGTAATTGAGCTTGTAAAACAGGCCCAGGAAAGTCGCTCCCGTGCCCAGGACCTGGCCAACCGGGCCGCCCTGTGGCTGACTGTCATAGCCTTAAGTGCAGGTGCAATAACACTGTTTGCCTGGGTTAATCTGGCAGGCTATGATTTCGCCTTTTCCCTGGAAAGAGCGGTTACAGTAATGGTAATCACATGTCCCCATGCCCTTGGCCTGGCAATTCCCCTTGTGATTGCAGTATCCTCTGCACTGGCCGCCAACAACGGCCTGCTGATCAAGGACAGGGCGGCTTTTGAGAAGGCATATGAGGTCGATGCAGTGGTTTTTGACAAGACCGGCACCCTGACTGAAGGAAAATTCGGGGTCACCGACATAATTGCCTTTGAGAATGTATCAGAAGAAGAAATCCTGAAACTGGCTGCTTCGGTGGAAGCCGAATCGGAACATTCCATAGCCCGGGGTATTGTGGAATCAGCAGAGGAAAAATATTCTATTGAGGATTTTAACAGTATCCCGGGTAAGGGCGCCTTTGCTACAGTTAAAGGCAAGCAAATCACTGTTGCAAGTGGTTCCTATATAGCTGACCAGGGGTTCGAACCTGGCGCAGCTGAAACCGAGGGGTTAACAGCTCAGGGTAAGACTGTTGTTTTCGTGGTTGAGGAGGATAGGTTAATAGGTGCCATAGCCCTTGCAGACATTATACGTCCTGAATCAAAACAGGCTATTGCAACCCTTAAAGAGCGGGGCATACGCTGTATGATGCTTACAGGGGATAATGAAAATGTAGCTCGCTGGGTATCGGAAAGCATAGGTCTTGACGAATATTTTGCTGAAGTACTCCCCCAGGAAAAAGAAGGGAAGATTAAGGAAATCCAGAATCGAGGACTGCGTGTAGCAATGACTGGTGATGGTGTGAATGATGCGCCTGCCCTGGCCCGCGCAGACCTGGGTGTAGCCATCGGGGCCGGAACTGATGTGGCAGTGGAGACAGCAGATATTGTGCTGGTACGCAGCAATCCCCTTGATATGATAACTGTCCTGGACCTCTCGGCAAAGACCTACGGGAAAATGAAGCAGAACCTTTTCTGGGCCACAGGTTACAATGCCATCGCCATCCCACTTGCAGCAGGGGTGCTGGCCGGCCAGGGAATCCTGCTGTCCCCGGCTGTGGGAGCGGTGCTTATGTCGCTGAGTACGGTTATAGTTGCAGTCAATGCAAAATTCCTCTCTCTTGAATGAAGCAAAAAGCAATGTCGAAGATTATTTGTACTGCAAACAGTATCTCCCTTGTACCCTTAATTAAAGAGCAGGTGTCATTATGGAAATTAACGGAGTAGAAATCGAAGATACTTTTGCAGAAGCATTTCCGATAAAGATCGGAAGAGTACTGATCACAGCCTTGAACGAAAAATGGGCAAGGGTAGCTGCACAGGAAGCCACAGGTTTTGGTACCTCTGTCATCATGTGTCCCGCAGAAGGCGGTATCGAAAGGGTTGCCAGTCCGGATGAAACCCCTGACGGAAGACCTGGTGTGTACATCCAGATCTGCACCTTCGGCTACAAATCCCTGGAAGAACAGCTCCTGGAAAGACTGGGCCAGTGTGTATTGACCGCTCCCACAACAGCAATGTTCAACGGTCTGCCGGATGCTGAAAAACAGTTTGACACAGGTTTCAAGCTCAAATTCTTCGCAGACGGTACCGAATCCGAAACCGAGGTCGATGGCAGGAAAGCCTACAAGATTCCAATAATGGAAGGCGACTTCATCACCGAACACTCCATGGGTGGAGTAAAAGGTGTAGCAGGCGGCAATTTTTTTATATTAGGAGACTGCCAGATGAGCGCTCTCAATGCCGCAGAAGCAGCAGTTGAAGCCATAGAAAAGGTCGAAGGTTCCATTACTCCATTCCCCGGCGGTATAGTGGCCAGTGGCTCCAAACCAGGTGCCAACAAGTACACTTTCCTCAAGGCAACAGCAAACGAAAAATTCTGCCCCTCCATCAGGGACCAGATCGAGGATACCCAGATCCCCGAAGATGTGGGAGCAGTTTACGAGATCGTTATCAACGGTATCAGTGAAGAAGCAATTTCCAGCGCAATGTCAGCCGGTATAAAGGCATCCGTAAAGGTGCCTGGTATCAAGAAGATCTCCGCAGGCAACTACGGCGGAAACCTTGGCCCCTACAAATTCAATCTCCATGACCTCGTATGAGCCGGGGTCCTCTTTTTTTCTTTTTCGGATCCGGTAATGATGTTTGAAAATGAACCTTCTGAGTGTATCGATTCACGTGCATTGAAATCCTGGTTTGTAAGCGGACTCTTGCTAGGTATTGTCGCCTTTTCGATTCCATTAGCATACATTTTTCTGATAAGTCCTGCATGGGATTTACCTCGAGAATGGGGCTGGATAGGTATAGCACTGGTTACAGTATACACATTATGGTCAGCAATAATTGCACCACAACTCAGGATACGTTTCTGGCGCTATGAAATAAGAGAAAATGAAGTAGATATCCAGAACGGTATTTTCATAATCAAAAGGACCCTTATCCCTATGGTCAGGATTCAGCATGTTGATACTGAACACGGTCCTGTGATGAGATTCTTCGGGCTGGCAACATTAAGGATCTCCACAGCTGCTACAGACCATTACATTCCCGCTCTATCAAGGGAAAAAGCTGCAGAGCTCATGGGAGAAATAGCAGCTCTTGCAAAAGTAAGTGATGAAGATGTCTGAGTATAAACACCAGCATCCATTCATGATAATCCTGGAAACTGTCAAAAGCATAGTATATGCAATACCACCAATATTCTTTTTTGCATTATCACGAAGGGATGAATTGGGTAATGTGAACATTCCTCTCCTGGCTGCTATTGCTTTGATCGCAATCCTTACCTATTCTACAACAAAATGGTATTTTTTCACCTATCAGTATGAAAACGGCTACCTGCACATAAGAAGGGGATTGCTGTTTAAAAAGGAAAGATCAATCAAGAGGGAAAGAGTCCAGACGGTTAATGTAATCACAAATTTTATACAAAAACTCCTGGGTGTCACGAGTTTACATGTCAAAACAGCCGGCAGCATGGAAGCAGAACTATCACTCACCGCTGTAACCCTGCAGGAAAGCCAGAACATAAAGACCTATTTAGAAAACCATACAACAAACGGGTCCGGCAAAAATCATGCAGAGGAGTCAGAAACCGGGAACGCCAATGTAAATACTTACAATGTCCCCCTATTGAACCTGCTTCTGGCAGGAGCCACTTCAGGAAGGTTCATGTTGCTTTTTTCCCTTATAGCGGCTGCATTATCCCAGCTTTATCCATATATTCCTGAAAGTTATATGGGACTCATTCTTGAGCAGGTAATTCCCCGGAACAATATCAATATCAGTCTACTCCTGATACTAATATTTGGATTATTGCTGCTTTCATGGATCATATCAACCCTGGTCTTTGCAGTCCAATACTCCAATTTTACCCTGCAACGCCAGGAAGATGACATCCGGATATCCTACGGCCTTATTGAACAGAAGGAATACAACCTGAATATGAAACGAATCCAGGCTCTGTCTGTAAAGGATAGTTTGCTGCGACAGCCCCTTAACCTGTGTTCGATCTATGCAGAAGTTGCCGGAGGCAGCTCTGAAAAACAGGATTACGTGACTACATTATATCCCCTGCTGAATTTAAGGGAACTGTCAAGATTCATGGACAACATGTTCCCTGAATATATTATTCCTGAAAATATGCATCCTCTGCCATTAAGGTCAAGGAAACGCTATATTATACGCTTACTGGTTCCGGCTATTGTTATTGTTTTATTGCTCCAGCTGGTTCCCTACGGATGGGTCTCCCTGCTGGTCCTGCCCCCTACCTTCCTATTGGGGCTTTCCCGCTACAATACAGGAGGAACTGCCATCCTGGAAAAACAATTAACGCTCAGATTCCGCAATATCCACCGCTATCATGTATTCGTATTGAGAGACCATATCCAGACTATGCAGATAAGTTCCAACCCTTTCCAGCGCATGAGTGACCTGAACACAATCGGGATTTCCGTATTATCATCAAGAGGCGGAAACAGGTTTGCACTCGCTGATATTGACAGAAAAGAAAGTGGGAAAATCTGGAACTGGTTTTCCCGCAACTAAACACGATCCACATTAGAGACCCAGCAGGGATAATCCCAACGAGAAGCAGCTGCTTATCAGCTCCAGTGGAACCATTCCTGAAAAAGTTATTCTTACATGCATATACGAAGCGATGGAAGTTACATTGAATCAACAAGTTTATCAATTGTTACAAGATCAAGAGGTGAGTTAATGACATCATAGTAAACTTCATCAACTTGCATAATTTTAGAATCTACAATAACTATATTTGAGATTTTACTGGAACCACTGTAAAATTTTATTGAATAACGATACCCGAACATAGGCTCTTGATTACCTTTTTCTTCCAATGAATACCTATCAAGTTGACTGATTAATTTTTCTATTTTTACTCTATCATTTGTTGTACTCAAATCTCCACTCATTCCATTCCTGACGGAAACTTTTGTGATTATATGCTGATCGATATCTGTCAGTTCAGTGACTTTTTTTTCTTCAGTTTGATTTGATATACAACCAGAATAAATTACTGTGCTGCACAGGATTAAACATAAAATTAAACTGTTCATTATTTTGCTCATTTTAAATCCCCAAAAATAAAAAAGAAAATATTCTAATAGAATATTTTCAGGAAAATTATTCGATCCACACTTGGTTAATAAGATAGTCACCAACAAGAACATTGATATTGTTATCTCCCCACCCATTATTGACCACGATATACGGTTGCGGAACAACATATGGGACATCCTGTACAAAGTATCCATGTGCTATTATCCAATGGTCATCAAAAGTTGGATGATTATTAGTCGAAACATCGACAGGTTTATCGTCATCTATGAGAGACATTAATTTACTGTAATCGAAAGCAATTGCGTAAGCACTGTACTCATTAGCAAGATTTCTATCTTCAATATAACTGTTCAATCCATTCCTTAATTGCCATGCATACGTCCCACTATTATCAATATAACCATTGGTTATAAAATCTAGCAAATCATTCTGATTTTCATAACCGGAGGCTACAAAATCATTATCAAGGTAATCATCCAAATAAATTAAATTGATTCCAGCAGCAATTGGACCACAATAAATATTGTTGTCTTCCCAAGTCCTTAATGAATGGCTCAAAATACCACTTGCACCCGAAAGTAATTGAACATTAGAAGTTTCCATAAATATCTTCTTCAATTCAGAGAGTCTCTTAGATTTATTCACCCTTTCCTTTTTGTAAATGTAAGCAGTTTTGATTCTTTCACTTTTTAGTTCTCCTTCAACATAAGCAAGGGGTCCATTGTAGTAATAGTTTTTATTTTTGTCAACAAATGGATTTTCGCTTGTCATTGAATATTCAGGCACAGATAAATCGTTTACATTAATAATGATGTAACCTTCATTATTTACCGAAAAAGCAACAGCTTCAACATTACCTTCCAGATTCTTCAATGGAATTGAAGAAGTCAATTCTGCAGAATAGCCCATTTTTTCTAGGAATAATTTACCATATTCTTTTTCAATACTGAAATCAATATTTTCAGCCTTTACTCCCACATTTTCATTTGCTTGAGCACTCACCGTAGGCACAAATGCCATGCTCACCAGCAACATTGCAGTTAGTATTATACCCACTCCAGATTTTGCATTTATTTGCATTTATTTTATCTCCTGATTTATTCAGTTCAGGAGGCAAAGCCATGCTTATATAGCGTAAAAAACAAACCTAGCTTTGCCTCAGGGCACTGGGGTTCAGCCATCACTGCTAGGTCAAACTGAACCCCAAAATATCTTCACGATATTCTAAAAGAGAGTTTTTTTATTACTATAAATATTTTATGACCATATCATCAAACTGAAGGTGAACAAAATTAAAAATAGAGAAGATATGCAGGATTACCTGAGAGTGACTGAAATAATCGACTGGAACCACCCAGAGGTACTAAAAAGGCAAAGGAGCTTGCAGCTGATCATACTAGATTCGGTTGAAATATCCAGACACTGTTTTGAATGGGTGCGGGATGAAATACTGCACAACAATGATTACAAAATGAATCCTGTTACCTTAAAAGCCTCAGAAGTTCTGGAACACGGTACAGGTTACTGCTATGCTAAAAGCCACCTGATGGCAGCCTTTTTGAGGGCAAACTCCATTCCTTGTGGAATTTGTTATCAGCGTTTGAGCAGGGATGATAACGGGGAACCGTTCTGTCTTCACACTCTTAATGCCGTATATCTTCCTTCCGGTGGATGGTATCGCATTGATGCAAGGGGTAATAAAGAAGGAGTTGATGCCTGATTAACACCCCCTGAAGAACAACTGGCCTTTGGGATAAAATTCGAAGAGGAGGCAGATCTGCCTGAAATCTGTCCAGACCCGCTTCCTGTTATCGTTGAGGTGTTGAAAAAATACACCAGCTATGACGATGTTGCCGAAAATCTGCCAGATATACAGCTAATACAAAAAAAAGGAATGTTGATGATTTGAAATTCTTACAATCCAAACCTTATCATCAAATTGTTAAAACAGATGCTCACAAGCACAAGTTCCTATCAAGAGGCGGAAACCGATTTGCACTCGCTGATGTTGACAGAGAGGAAAGTGGGAAAATCTGGAACTGGTTTTCCCGCAACTAAAGTTACCTATAATATTGGTAATATACCGGGACCACAGTTCCTGTTCAAATGAAGGGATTCTACAGAGATTTATCTTTTAGATGAATATTAACCCAAGTGATGAATCTTCATTATGATTATTAATTTATAGAATACTGTACATAAGAAGTTGCAATGTGGGGCTCACTTGAACCTTGTAAGAACCGTTGAGTCCCACATGTACGCTCAAAGGCATCGCTAAGTTTGCTGTTTATACTACATAAGCGTAGCTTTGCCTCTGGAGTAAACAAACGAGGTAAACAAAGAATGAACAAAAATAGATTAGCTGGAATGGGCCTGTTGCTTATGACATTGCTGTTAGTAAGTATGGCTTTTGTATCTTCTGTGAGTGCACAAACTGATTCATTGAGCAAAAATAATTCGATTGATAACCAGAGCCTCAATAGAAACATCGTTTTAGATGCAGATATTGATATCTATCCTGACACGTATTCTTACAACAAGTATGATTATGGAACAATTAATGTAAACATCGATAATTATGTACTTCCTGGTGGATTTAGCAACTATTTTTTAAAAATACCAGACGGTGTCGAATATAAAGAAGTATACGATGGCAAAGAGCCAGACAACGTATATTATCTTGGAAATGGCGAATCGACTATTATTCCAGAGTGGGGAAGTGTTAATGGACCTGCTACAGTATTATATTGGATGGACCTTCATACATTTGGATACGATGAAAATATGAAGGTAAAAGTAAAATTCAATAGTATAGATGACTTTGAATTTTATGCCGGAGATTCTGCAACTGAAGCAATAACAGGAGCTACAGCAACTGATAATGATAGGTTTACTGTAAACGTATCTTAATTGAAAAATATAGAATGGTCTAGTTTAATATGACCATTCTATATCTCTTTTTATATATTTAGTTGAAACACAAGATTGTCTATCCTATTTAATCTATCTAAAGTTAAACAATTTTTTATTCAAATGTTAGTAGCACAATAACCAAATATCCTATTTTTCTCTCATTATTTAAATACCAAGTCTTATCATCAGGTTATTAAGGCCCGCTTCAATAATATCTCTGGGATCAAGTCCTGTTATAGTCACGACTACATATAGTGCAATTATACTACCGATTACACTTCCAATATTTGCAAGACCAGCTACTAATATTACCCTGAAGAAATTATTCTTCTTCATTTCACTGAAGGTTTCAAGCTTCATTATTTCCTTGAGATCATCGGTCGTGGGATGGCGCTGTTTTGCTTCCACAATACCTGCAAACCAGCCTGCAGCCATCATGGGATTCAAGGAAGTCAGCCAAGCCACACCAAAGGATGTTGCAATCGAATAGGGGTGGCCACCTGCAATAATCGTTCCTAGAGCACTGAGTGTACCATTTATTGCAAACCACCACCCAAAAGCAATCAATAAAAGTTCGATAGAAGTACCTGAAATGATAAGCAAAAGGAAGATAGCAAGTGCCAGAGCCACGATACCGATACCGAATACCTTCATCAAACTAAAGCGTTTCTTGGGCAGGGTTACCAGCGAGGATAACGGGGGTATGGTCCTGGGGTCGGAGAGATATTTCTCGATACCACTCCTGTGACCCGCACCCACAACAGCCACTATATTCTTACCGCCACCTGCAGCCGTTCTTGCCAGGCTGCCCGCAATGTAGGCATCCCTCTCATCAATCAGTACTTCTGCAGCATTGGGGGATGTATGACGTAATTCCTCGATCAGGACTGTAACTGTATCCTGCTCGGTGATATTATCTATATCTATCTCATCGCCGCCTCCAATTCCCAGGGCTGCGGCTATCAGGGTCCCTACCATTTTTGTTTTTTCGATCAAACCCATTTTTCCCCAGAAACGCTGGAGAGTAACCTGGATATCCCGGTCCACAAGGGCAACATCTGCCCCTATTTCCTCTGCTGCTTCAATCGCAGCTAACATTTCAGCACCGGGCTGTACACCCATATCCTTCCCTATCCTTTTCTGGACATGGGCAAGCAGCATATGGACCAGGAAAAAATAGACCTTACCCTCTGCAAGCAGTTCCTTAACAGATATATCCGAGGTTTGGGTCTTACCTTTAAGGGCATCATAGCGGCCCTTGCACAGTTCAACCGCAACTACATCAGGTTGCTGGTTGTGAATTGTCTCCTTTACTTCACGGATACTTTTTTCCGAAACATGGGCCGTTCCCACCAGGCTTATCCTGGAAGGAGCAGGAGCCACATTTTCAGAAGTGGAATCTGTTGAAAAATCGTGTTCCAAAACTTCTGAAGAGCTGGTGGCGCTCTCATAGTTGTAACTCATGGTGTCCTGCCGGGAATCGGTAATATACTTAGCCATTAAAATCCCTGTTTTACTCACTTAGAAGTGTCATTGTATGCATAAGGTCTGTTCTTGAAAGGATGCCGATAACCTCTCCATCTTCCATTACCACAAGGCGACCCACATTATTATTGTTCAGGACTTTGAAGGCTTCCGATGCATTATCATCAGGTGAGATAGTAACCACATCTCTTGTCATCACATCGGAAACGAGGGTACTTATCCTGTCCAGTTGCGTTACCTTATGTACATCCGTAAACGTAACAATACCTTTTAAAACATTGTGCTGGATTACGGGATAACCCATGTGTTTATGCTCAAACATGAATTGTACGAGCTCTTCCAGGTTCATCTCAGGAGAAACTGAAATAATATCACTGCTCATCACATCCTTTACCTTGACATTTTCAAGGGTACGGGTAACAGCAGTGGAACGTTCCTCTCCTGAGGCTCCCATATAAACAAATACCGCAATCAACAAAAGCCAGGGATTCCAGGGATTGGAAAGAAGACCCAGAAGTGCCATCAGAAAAGCAAAAAATTTACCGACATTCGCTGCGTTACGGGTTGCCTGTATATAATTCATATTGCGGGCAAAAAATGCACGCAAGATCCGGCCACCATCCATGGGGAAGGCAGGAATCAAGTTAAATGCCCCCAACACAATATTGATGGAAGCAAGGATATACACAAGACGATAAGGTATGGTATTAGAATAACCTGCAACCACCATATCTATCACAAAATTTAATCCAAACAGGATACCACCAATCAAAAAACTTACAAATGGTCCTGCAAAAGCCATCTTAGCTTCCTGGCCGGGTTCACGGGGCATCTCTTCCATGGAAGATACACCGCCTATCAAAAAAAGGGTGATATTATCTATCTTAACCCCATATTTTTTTGCAAAATAGGAATGACCCAGCTCATGCAAGAGTACACATGTAAAAAGCAGAATCGTTAACATGAGAGACAGACCGTAACCCAATACGGCAGGCTGGACATCTGCAAATCCAACGGGTTCGGGTACACTTGAAAAAACAAATGCAAAGAGAAACAGTACAATAAGAAAAGTAATATGGATCAATATAGGAATACCCATTACAGTACCGATTTTGAAAGAAGTTTTCATAACTGAACCTTTTAAAGTTCCTATTATTTAGTTATTTAGTTCCATTAACGTTAAGCAGTGTTCGGCAAAATAATACTTTCACAACGCTTGGTTTTAAAATATATACCCTGTCGACCTATTAGAAAATAGTCACGGATTCGATGGGCACACGCCTTTACAAGTTTCAAGGCTAGGTGCCATCGATCATCCCCTCAACCGTGATACCAAGCACCCTTTTTATTTTTTTATTTTCAAGATTGGTTTACAACTGCATCCAGATCCGCAAGAAACATATCTATAATCTCATTATCCAGATGGGGCATGATAACCAATCTTAGTGCCTGCGGATTTCTCGTAAGAGAAACACGCCATCCAAAATCCTCGTAAAGTCTGTTTTGGATTTCAACTGGTGACTCTACATCCAGAGCCACGATATTCATCACCGGTTCTATCACCGGCTGGATTTCTATATTCCTGGCTCCTGCAACAAGCCTGTCAGTCATATCCATACATCGTTGTACGATGGCACCATAACCTTTCCTTCCAAGATGGCGCATAACTGCGTAAGTGGATACTACAGCTGCTCCACTACGGGTACCTGTCAGGGAATACTGACTGCTTACAGTAAGATAAGGGGTCTTTACCGTCAGATTGTCAAGATCAAGACTGTGGCGCAGAAGCAATCCTCCTGAAGGAATGGTACTTAGACCCATTTTGTGGGGATCTATTGTTACAGAAGATACACCTGCAATTTCAAAATCAAATTTATATTTAGGTTTGAGGAAAGGCAGCACAAAGCCCCCGAAAGCCGCATCTACGTGGAAAGGTAAACCCTTTTCGATAGCTATGCCAGAAAGGGTTTCAAGAGGATCTACCTGCCCAAACTCGGTAGTACCAGCTATACCCACCAATCCTACGGTATTGCTATCTATCAGGGAATTAACTGCATCCGGATCCACCTGTAAATTGTCAGAAAGAGTCGCTCTGCGTATATCTATACCTGAAAGATCACCAACCTTATCAAAGGAAAAATGAGCTGAATCAGGAACAACAATGTTAGGATTTACAATTGATTTATTACGATTACGCATAGCTCTTACAGCCTGGATATTTGATTCAGTACCTCCTGTACTGATATAACCACAGGCATCCGGAAGATGTAACATATCACCCAGCATCTTTACGACCTGTTCTTCCAGTTCAAAGGTTCCCTGAAAAAGACCTGGATCTCCCATATTAGCTTCGATGAAAGTACAATGAGCATGCTATGCTATTTCATGAGGATAGGTGCACATGGAACTCAGAACTTTCCTGTAATCACTATCCCTGTTTTTTTTTTGAGATAATTCCTTTAGAACTGAATCTCTTGTGATGCCATTGTTATACATGGGAATCCTTTTCCTAGAAGAGCTTTTTAATTATAATCGTTTTGAGTTAGATTTGATTTTGAGATTTTTAAAATTTCAGGAATTGCTAGAGGGGCACCCCATAGTTTCTATTGGAAACATAGTTCAATTTGAAAAAAGGGATTTTTGTAAAACAAAGTTTTATATACTAAAACCTCTCTACTTACACTGCTATATTTTTTCAACATATTAAAAATATGTATTTCATATTTTTTCCTTATCTCCAGTTGAAACCATAGGGTCTCTCCCCTTTATAAACTTTCCAAGCGAAACAAAGGGGGTCTACCTTTTTTGTCGTTTAAACATTTCTAATATCAATCCAGAATATTTAATTTATTTTATAGGTGCAGTTGAAACAAAGGGGTCTTTACCATAACTGTTAAGAATAGATACCTATATTTCCATTAGAGTACTAACAGAGGAAAAATTACGTCCTTTTGCATATACCAAATATTGCTAAGAGGAGGTACCCGCTTTGGTTTCAATCTACTAAAAAAAACGATTATACGGTATTGGCATATTACAAATCGAAGGTGTTTGGATGGATAATGGTTCACTTGATGGGTTATTTGAAGAGTTATTGGAGACAGAATCCCTTTTTAAGAATAAGGAAGTGTTGAGACCTGCGTATACACCGGAAAATCTTCCTCATCGTAGTAACCAGATAAATAATATTGCTACGGTACTGGTATCAGCTTTGAAAGGTCATACACCTTCTAACATTCTCATTTATGGAAAAACAGGTACAGGTAAAACTGCTGTTGCTAGATATGTGGGTATTGAACTTGAAAGGAAAAGTGATCATCTCAATGTACAATGTAATGTGCTGTACATAAATTGCGAAGTAATAGATACACAGTACAGGTTACTGGCTAATCTTGCAAAACAATTCGGTGAAGATGTCCCTATGACAGGATGGCCTACAGATCAGGTCTTTTTCCGATTTAAAGAGGCAGTGGATACCCGCAAACAGGTAATCATAATAATTCTTGATGAAATTGATAAATTGATAAAAAAAGGGGATGATGTCCTCTATAATCTTTCCCGGATGAATACGGATCTTAAAAATGCCCGGGTAAGCATGATAGGTATTTCCAATGATCTGAAGTTCACTGAATTTCTGGATCCACGTGTAAAAAGTTCTCTGGGAGAGGAGGAAATTATTTTTCCACCCTATGATGCCGAACAGATAAGTGATATTCTCAGGCAGCGTGCTGCTATTGCTTATAAGGAAAACAGTATGGATGATATGGTAATTCCTCTATGTTCTGCTTTTGCGGCACAGGAACACGGGGACGCACGGCGTGCTCTTGATCTTATGAGGGTTGCCGGAGAAATAGCCGAGCGTGAGAAGAAGAACATAATCGAGGAAGAACACGTCAGGCAGGCTCAGGAAAAGATCGAAGTGGATCGTATAGTGGAAGTTATACGCACTCTTCCTACCCAGTCCAAACTAGCTCTCTATAGTGTAATGCTGCTGCGCAATAATGGCCACCGTAATGTGACAACGGGTGAGGTGTATAACGTTTACAGGCAGTTATGCCGCAATGTTGATACCGATATCCTGACCCAGAGAAGGGTCACCGATCTCATCTCAGAACTTGATATGCTGGGTATCCTCAATGCTATAGTCGTGAGCAAGGGCAGATATGGCCGTACCAAGGAAATTATATTGAGTGTGCCTGTTGAAAGCACCAAAAAAGTATTGCTTGAAGATTATCGCCTCAATATGCTGGCCGATTTTAAACCGGTATTGACAGCCCAGATGCATCTTTGAAACGGAATTATTGAGATACTTTGTTGTTAAGTATGTGATTCCTACAGATAACTACAATTTGTATTTCTAATTGTAGATTATCAAGAGATTCCTAGTAGCCTATCCAGATGACATTCTGTGATAGGTATGCTAACATTATTGATCAATGTCAGTATAAAAAGTTTAAATTTTACAAATTGCTTATTTCTTCAAGGAACGCGGGTCTGTTCTTAAATTCAAATTTCAAAGCATTTAACCTTTCATCCCACATAGACCTTTCCTTTAATATGTCAATGTATATCTCCTTGGCCTTATCCAGATAGGTATTTGCAATCCTGTAAGTTTTCCTGTTTCCTCCCGGGATGTTACAGTAGGCTTTCTGCCAATAGTATTCTATGACCCTTTTGGGAAATTCGTCTTTCAATTGATCTGCGAAATCATCGAGTTCATCGGACCGGAACCTCAACTGGGGATTTTCCAACCTATTTATCAGCATATCCATTACCTGATTTTTCATGCCCTTATCCATGCAGACATGCAGATAAGCAATTACATTCCTGTCCCTGAGAGATTCGAAAATACTAGGTTCGATCTTATTCCAGTCTTCAATTTTGAGATAACTTTTGATCTTCCTGTATTCTTTGTATTTATTGCCACCATCATATGCAAAAGATCTCAAAAGAGCATCTTTGGCTTTTCCATAGTTACCTTGTGACCTGTAGTAATCGAATAGTTTATTCAGCATTTCCTTTTCATCTTCTCTACGTTCCACTGCAATGTGAACAATACGTTCCACATTTACAATATCCCCAATTTCGGCAAAATGATCGAACAGGAACTCAAACAGTTCTGTAAGGCGTCCTTTTCCTTTCAACAGGCCCTCTTCGGCAGTTTCCACAGCCTTTTTAATGTTGTTATGTTCAACATAAAAACATGCCAACTGGTAGTAATCAATTCCGTATTCAAGATTCTTTGAACGAAATTCCAGATAAGCATCATTATCGTTAAGATGGTATCGAAGTATTTCAATAATAAGATTTTTATTCCAATCCGACGGGTTTTTATTAAGTTTTGCAATCAGATATCTCCATTCCTCTTCTGTTTGGCACAACTCAAAAAATATCTCTGTCAAACTGTCTTCAAAACCGGAGTTATACTTGTTATATTCAATAAATGCACTATCCATAAAAGATATCTTTGCCTCATGGGATATGTTTCCCTCTTCTATAAGTTCGGAAAGTTTATCAAGCCAATAATATGCTGTTTCCTCTTTCTCTTCCGGCCCACCGCCATACTCATTGAATTCAGAAATGATGTATCCTGCATATCCCCAGTATTCCATTAACAGGGCATTATCCAGCTGTTCAGAACTTTCCTTTTGGAGTGAATCTTCTGACAGTTTCAGTGTTTCTTTGTACCACTCCAGAATTAAATAAGGAACCTCCGGGTCATTTGATATGAGGTACTCGATCAGGTCACATCGTTGTTTATTATTCAGAGATTTCATTATTTCTTGAATATTGTGTTCGTAGTTCACTTATTATATCCTCCAAAAACATAAAAGCAGCATATCCGTGTTTTCCATCCTTCTGCTACTATCTACAATTTGTAACACATTAACAAATACTTTGATAAATAAGGATGTCATTATTAAAATATCAGGACAATAGTAACCTGATATGTCCAATATATGGAATCTTGTACCGGGCAACACCTATAATCCATTCTTCTTTTACAGGAGAAAGATAACTGATCTGGCCCTGCTGGTCATAGTAGCTATTTGTTTTCGTATTATCCCCTTTGGTTATGTAACCTTCATGTGGAGCTTTAGGTCCCCCTTCCCACATTGGTTCGCCTTCTTCAACAAAATACATAGCCCTGTGGATTACCGGGGTCACCCCCTTCTGGCCGTAGGGTCGGTATAAGATGACATCTCCTTTTTTTCCAAATGAGATATAGTCCGCAGGTGCATTCCGGAGTGTTTCTATCTGTGTCCTGTCCAGATCTTCGATAAAGATTATGTCTCCCCTGTACATGTGGGGTTCCATACTTCCCGACTCCACTGCAACCATTGGAGTCCATAACCCGAAAAATAGCTGGGAGAGGACGCCGATAAGTGCAAGAATAACCAGTACTGATAAAGCGTCACGGATGATTCCCACCCAAAAATTATCGCGGTTTTTAAAAGTATCAATTATTTCCCTGATATCCATGAATATTTCTCCAAATTGACAAACCAAATTTGTCTGTATCAAGTTAAACTTATTGGTTTATTTCTAGTAGAATAATGTTTACCAAAGTATTGTTATACAGGAAAATTCTTGTAACTACATTATCAATACAGAGGTCTGTAATGCAAGAAATGTCTCTTCTCTCCGATTTGCTTGAAGCAGGCTACCAGGTAAGTCCTCAGGCAGCCGAGCTTATAACTTCTCACCACAATCCCCATGCCCTTATCAATCACATACTGGGAAGTGTGGATGATTCGGTATTCGTGATAGACGTTGAGGATATTGATTTCACGGGATTTGAAGAAGTAAGAAAAACAGAGATTCCATGCAAACAGGAACCTGTTTCAAAAACAACTTCTGCAAATCCTATTTCGGTGCTTTGCGATATAACCGATTGTTCCACCTGTGTGGGGGAATACATGGAATTTGTACAGTATTTCCGCAACCGTTACAGCCGGCTGAGTGAGATGATCCGCGGCAGGGTCAATGCCAGACCCATGGAAAGCCTGAAAGGAAACAGACGTGTGCCCGGGGATGAGATTTCCATAATCGGTATGGTATCGGAGATTAAAAATACATCCAATGGTCATCGGCTGGTACGTTTTGAAGACCCTACGGGTTCCTTCCAGGTCCTTTTCAGTATGAATGATAAGGATATTTATGAGCAATCGAACAAACTTGTCCTGGATGATGTGGTGGGAGTAAGTGGCAATCTCACCAATGACGGCAAACTCCTGATAGCCAAAAAACTTGTTTTTCCGGATCTGCCCAATATGGGTTTATCTAAAAACGGTAGCCAGGGAAAAGCTCTTTTCATTTCAGATGTGCATATAGGCAGTAATACCTTCCTGCAGGAGCAATGGGAAGATTTCATGACTTTTGTCAAGAGGCAATCGGAAAACCCGGAGCTTAACAAAATAGCACAGCAATTACGCTATATTGTGGTTGCCGGTGATATTGTAGATGGGGTGGGTATTTATCCAGGACAGGAAGAAGAACTTACCATACCGGATATTTATGATCAGTATGAGGAAGTTGCCCACTATTTTAACCAGATACCTTCTGATATCACAGTAGTTATTGGTCCTGGTAACCATGATGCTGTGCGCCAGGCCGAACCCCAGCCCACATTCCCGGAGCGTATCAGGAAAATGTTTGATCCGAGGATAAAATTCGTGGGCAATCCTGCTCTGGTGGATCTGGATGGTGTACTTGTGCTGATGTACCATGGCCGCTCAATAGATGATTTTGTGGCGAGTATACAGGGACTCTCCTACAGTGAACCGGAAAAAGCAATGCTGGAAATGGTAAAGCGTCGCCATCTATCCCCTACCTATGGCAGCAGGGTTTCTATAGCCCCGGAGAAGACTGACCATTTTGTGATTGATCACATACCCGATATACTGCATTGTGGACATGTCCATACCGTAGGGGTGAAGCAGTACAGGGGGACCCTGCTAATCAATTCAGGAACCTGGCAGGACCAGACCGAATTCCAGAAGCGGGTGAATGTGGTACCCGAACCTGCAAGGGTGCCGGTGGTTGATCTTGCCACTTTCCAGCCGACCATGCTGCAGTTTTGAACGTGCATTTTATATAATGCCAGTTAAGAGTTAGTCCGGATGGCTTCAGATTTATTACCTGATATTGATACATTAATAAAAAAACAGGGATACAGACTTGCAGGATCCCATTCAGCTGTCAAAACATGTCTGTGGATGAGAAGGGCTGTGCGTGAGGAAGGAGAATGTTATAAAGCCCGTTTTTATGGGATAGCTTCCCACAGATGTTTGCAGATGACTCCTACCCTGTGCTGTAACCAGCGTTGCCTGCACTGCTGGAGGCCGGTTGAGCTTGATGTCCCAACTCCCTCAAAATGGGATTCTCCAGTGGAAATAATGGGGTCTTCAATAGAAGGTCAGCGCAACCTCATTTCGGGTTTTGGAGGTTTTGCCTCAAGAGAATTGTGGAAACAGGCCAATGAACCCGCACATGTGGCTATCTCCCTATCCGGTGAACCCACCCTTTATCCTTATCTTGATGAACTGATCGAAGAATTTCGCAGCAGAGGTGTGAGTACCTTTGTGGTAACCAACGGCACTGTTGTTGAAATGGTCAAACGTATTAAACCTTCCCAACTCTACATGAGCCTGGATGCTCCTGACAGGCAGACCTATCTGGAGGTTTGTTCTCCAAAGGACCCCTGCTTGTGGGATAACATAAATGAATCCCTCAGTGTCCTTAAGGATAAAGAATGCAGGACTGCTATTCGTATTACCTTAATCAAGGGTGTGAATATGTTTGATGTGAAAGGTTATGCGGACCTTATCAGAAAGGCACAGCCTGATATTATTGAAGTCAAAGCCTATATGCACCTGGGTTTTTCCAGAAACCGGCTTGAAAGGGATGCCATGCCAGATCATGAAGAAGTCTTTGATTTTGCAAATCAGCTCGGCTATGAATTGGGTTATGAAGTTACCGATCAGGTTGAAATAAGTCGTGTTGTCATGCTTTGTCGTGATGGAAAATTTATCGCTTCTAAATTACCCGTTTGACGCACTGTCATAACTTATATTTATAATAATGGCTTATATGGTAAGCCTAGAGCATAGCGAATATCCCGACATTTTGATTAATTTTTGATTATGGAGTATCCTTACAATGGCCGAACAATCTGCTCATGAGAAATATGAATTCAAGAAAAAACTTGAATCCCTCCGAAACAAAAAGGGAAGGGGTACTGAACTCATATCCCTTTACATACCGCCTGACAAACAGCTGTCTGATGTGACCTCACAGCTTAAGACTGAACATAGTCAGGCTTCCAACATTAAATCCAAGGTCACAAGGACCAATGTGCAGTCTGCAATAGATTCCCTGCTTTCCCGTCTTAAATATCTTGAGATCCCGGAAAACGGTATCGTTTATTTTACCGGAGCTGTGGATATAGGTGCGGACAAAACGAATATGGAAACCACAACCATAATTCCTCCCCAGCCGATCACGATCTATAAGTATCACTGTGACTCTGCCTTTTTCCTTGAACCATTGGAAGGGATGCTCAAGGATGCCAAGACCTATGGTTTGCTTGTGCTTGACAGAAGGGAAGCTACAATTGGTTTACTTACAGGTAAACATATAGAACCCTATCGTAACCTTACCTCTACAGTTCCCGGTAAACAGAGGAAAGGGGGTCAGAGTGCTCAGCGTTTCCAGCAGCTTAGGCTTATAGCGATACACGATTTCTACAAGCGTATAGGAGATGCGGCCAGTGAAATTTTCCTGACGGTTGACATGAAGGATTTTGAGGGAATATTGCTGGGTGGGCCTTCCCCGACCAAGGAAGAATTCCAATCAGGGGAATTCCTGCATCATGAGCTGCAAAGGAAAATACTGGGACTCTTTGATGTGGCCTACACCGATGAATCAGGATTGCAGGAACTTGTCAATGCTGCAAGTGAGCGTCTGCAGGACCTGGACCTGATGGTTGAAAAGAACCTGATGCAAAAGTTTTTCAAGGAACTGGTATCCGATTCCGGAAAGGCTGCCTATGGTGAGGAAGTTGTGCGTCAGAACCTGATGATAGGGGCCGTGGAAAAACTGCTGATATCCGAGGACTTAAGGTCTGAAAGAATAAAGCTCAGGTGTACCAACGGGGATTATGAAGACAATATAACCCGGGAAAATCAACCGGACCAGGAAAGTGTAGATGACTTTGGTAACTGCCCTAAATGTGGGTCTTCCCTGGAAGTTGTCGAAAGGGTAGATATCGTGGATGAACTCTCGGAACTGAGCGATCAGATGGGAAGTGAGGTGGCTTTTATATCAACTGATTTTGAGGAAGGTGGCCAGCTTCTCAATGCTTTTGGCGGCATTGTTGCGATTTTGCGGTATAATACAGGTATGTAAGGTGATCATTTGTATCTTGAATTTGTTAAGCAGGTAGTATCGGTACTGGAAAATGCCGTACAAAGAGCGGGTTTTGAACCGATGGAGATAGCCCCCGAGCCTTCCCAGCACGCAGATCTCTCTTCCAGGGTTGCTTTCAAGCTGGCCACAGTTGCCAGGAAAAGTCCGGTGGAAGTAGCAAATCAGATCGTGGAAAATGTCCAGCTTCGAAAAAATTGTCTGATAGAAAGTATCGGGACTACTGGGCCCTACATCAATATCAAGGCCAGCAGGACCTATATTGACCGTACCTTTGAGACTGTCAGAAGCAAAAAGGAAGATTTTGGCGGAAATTTTTATTCAGGAAAAATATTGCTGGAACACACTTCAGCCAATCCCAATGGTCCTTTGCATGTGGGCCACATACGCAATTCCATAATAGGTGACACTCTGACCAGGATTCTGAGAAAAACCGGCTATGATGTGGATGCCCAGTATTACGTTAATGATATGGGCAGGCAGATTGCTATAGTCTCTTGGGCCCTGGAACATTTCGAAATGGATCCCGATCTCAAATCGGATCATGCTATTGCCAATGTATATATCAAGGCCAATGCCCGGCTTGAAGATAATCCCCAGCTGGTTGAACACATCGATAATTTGATGCAGCTGGTGGAATCCGGGGATGAGGAGGTCATAAAACGCTTTGATGATGCCGTGGACCTTGCTGTAAAAGGTATCCGCAGTACCTTACTTCGTATGAATGTCCATCATGATTCTTTTGTTAATGAATCCGGTTTTGTCCGCTCGGGGGAAGTGTCGGATATTGTGGATAAAATCCGAAAAACCGGTCGCACTTATGTGGATGATGGAGCCCTTGTGGTGGATCTTTCCGATTACGGATTTGAAAAAACCCTGGTTGTGCAGCGCAGGGATGGTACTTCCCTTTATACTACAAGGGACCTTGCCTATCATGAATGGAAAGCCATGCAGGCAGATCGGGTAATTGATATTCTGGGAGCGGATCACAAACTTATCTCAGGCCAGCTCAAAGCTACCCTCAACGCTCTGGGCTTAAAGGAACCTGACATTGTAATCTTTGAATTTGTATCCCTGCCCGAGGGTTCCATGAGTACCCGCAGGGGTCAGTTCATAACCGCTGATGAATTGCTGGACAAAGTAGAAGCAAGAGCCTTCGAGGAAGTTGAAAAGCGCCGCCCTGAAATGTCACCTGAATTTATGGAAGAAGTGGCCGGTATGGTCGGTATCGGTGCTGTAAGGTATGATATAATCAAGGTTTCTCCGGAAAAATCAACGGTCTTTGACTGGAAAGCAGCCCTTGATTTCGAAAAACAGGGTGGGCCCTTTATACAGTATTCTCATGCCCGGGCAAGCAGTATCCTCAAAAAGGCCGATGAGGAAGGAATCTGGGATCCTGCATCAAACCCGGACCCTTCAGTACTGACCGATGAATCCGAGATTACCCTGATAAAACAAATTGCTTTATTTGATAAAGTATTGAAACAGGCTGCAGACGATCTCAAACCTCACATAATCGCTATTTATGGCAGGGATCTGGCGGATGCTTTCAACCAGTTCTACCGTTTCTCCCCTGTACTGGGTGCCGAAACTGAAGAACTCAGGAATGCCAGATTGGGTCTTGTGGACTGTGCCCGGATAGTGCTGGCCAATGTACTGGATACCCTGGGTATGGGTGCTCCAGAATCAATGTGACACCCATGTCTGTCCTCGAACACCTGATACTGGCCTATATTGGCCTTGCCAGTCTTTTTTCATTTGGGATAATGGGAATTGATAAGAGAAAAGCTGTAAAGGGATCTTACCGCATATCGGAGAAATTCCTTTTCACCTGCGCCTTTGCAGGGGGCAGTGCGGGTATCCTGGCAGGCATGTACATCTTCAGGCATAAGGTTCGCCGCTGGAAGTTCAAACTGGGCATTCCTGTAATTCTTATTCTGGAACTTTATCTTTACCTGAAATTCTTTTAAAATTAAAATCTAGAGGGTCCTTTTGTCAGCTTTCTTAATCTGACATCTCCGCAATATTTTTTGGATAGTAGCATCCAGATCCGGAGAATCACATTATTATGTGTTAGCTCAATGGGTAACACATGTATACATAATACCAGAGTATATATAGGAGTTAGATTATTTTACAATGTGAGGTTCAACTCAACCCACCAGAGAATAGTTGAACCCCTGTATCGCCCGAAGGCATGGTAATATTGGTTTTGAGGGTACTTAAAACTTGCTTGCTTCTGCCTCTTGGGCAAACTAAGAGGTGAATAAAATGCAAAAGAACAACAAACTTGGATTTGGACTGCTGGTCGCAATGTTGCTGGTGAGCATGGCATTTGTGCCGGCTGTGAGTGCTCAAAGTACTGATGAAGCACTAGATGATAAGATAGTACATTCACATCAAGACAAAAAATTTGTGTGTATGGTGCAAAATTTCTCAAACCCAATTTCAATAAAAGAATTAAATGGGACAAGAGAAACAGTAATCAATAATTACAGAAAAGAGAAGGGAACTGCAAACAATTCAATAATATACTCAGTACCCCAAGTTCCGGAAGGAGGGCGCATTGTAGCATACTGTTTTAGAATTAATGATGATGGAACAACAAGTCAATATGTAGGAATTGCTGGTGATGAGAAGTCCGTGTCTAAGATTCGGGAAAGGGCAAAAACGTGGTACAATACTGAAGTCTTGGAATTTGAAAAAGCAGAAACAAATATTGATTCAGAACTCATTTCCAATAACTTAAGCCCAACTTCATCCGAAAGTGGAGCGCAATGGAGTGATCCATGCAGATTCTATGATGATTATTATTTATCTCCCTATGGAGGAGTAACAAATAATTATGAATTATATTGTCTTTACAATGACGGTAGCAGTACAGTAGATTGGTTTGCTATTGTTCAAGAATTTGGACTTGAACCGGGCTATCGTGCATTTGCTCCATCTTCATGGAAAAACGATGTAGGTTATGCTAAACAAGAATGGTGCGATGGTAATTTAGGAAATCCACAATTGTACAGTTATAGGCCAAACGGACCATACACAGGACAAACATCACAAAGTGTAACTATAACCGGAGGATCTGGGGGAGTTTCGGCAGGACTTACTTGGACATATACTCAACCAGATGTATCGACAGAATGCTATAGCAGTACAAATACAGACATTGCTGAATGGAAGATTACGTGTAATAGTGATACTGCTAAGACTTCTACTGTAGGTATGAACCCGGGGAGTACATGTAGTGCAAATCAACATAGTAGTGGAAACTACAAAATACTGGATGTCAAAGGTGTAGGCATATTTAGAGAAAGTTTTCTAAGTTCTAAAATTTTGTCCACTACGTCTTCACCATACATCAGCTATAATTAAGAAAATATTGCTGCCAAAAGGCAGTAATATTTCAATTTTTAGAAATTTGGTGGCACATGGAAAAATTGAATAGGATACTATTATTAATGCTCACAATAGCTTTCCTGTTGTTCTTTTATTATGTGATTCCTGTTGAGGTGGAAGGCGTGGTTGAAACCAAAGCGATTAACGGAAGGATGAGTGGAAATACCGGAGCTACTATTTTGTTGAACAGACAAGTTCCGGGCGAACCCTGGATACTTGTAGAGGATAAAGACTTTGAGCAGTTTTTCTCTCCAGAGGACAGGAATGTCTTCATCAACGATTCATTGCACGAACAGATGGATATGAAATATGTCAGCATTGACTATATTGTTTCCATACAAGTGAGTTCTGATGATCCTGTCAATGATGTAAGAAAAGGGCAAACTTATGCTTACTATGCCAGCAGAGAAGATTTCAATATGGCAGAAATAGGAGATACTGTAAGATACAGGGTTTCAAGGTTTGAAGACTATAGAATTGAAGAAATACTGGAATCGTCCAATCGAAGAGGGATAGTTCGATGATATGGACACAAAATGCTTATAATGCGGATCCTATGGAAGAAGATGTAGATATCAAAAAATATTGGATTTATTTAAATGAAACTTTCAGAGTAGATTTGAACTCCGTATCCCCAAAGGTATGGTAATATTGGCTTTGAGAATACTTAAAGCTTGTCTGATTGTGCCTCTGGAGTAAATTGAGTGGGGATAAAGAAAGAATGAAAACATATGCAGTTAATTTTTTACATATTATTAATATATTTTAAGAAAGATTTGCATATTGGGTTTGAATAAAGATCAAAAGGACTGGTTGATATGGAAAAGACATATAAAATTGTTATAGGCTTTATATTATTACTTCTTGTAGTTTATACTTTCTTTTTGATATTAAATTATAGATAATGCGTATGGTGACAATAATTTATTATATCTTTGAAATGCGCATTCTCTAATTAGCACTGCTAAAAACAAAACCGTCTTTTTATATATCAAAAAATTTTCTATGACACAGATTGTAAATCTTGAAATTATAATTTATTCAAAATTATTCAGATATTTATCTCTTGCCTGTTCCATTGCCCTGATGTTTACAACCGGGGTTTCAGGTGAAAGACCGCAACCTGGAGCCAGTATATCCACTCCTTCCTCCAGGCATTTGAGTGCTTCTTCCTCAACCTCATCCGGTGTGCTGTAAAGCAGGGTATTTGTTGTTGATATGTTCCCTATAAGAATGGTTCTTGATCCAATCTGAGATTTTGCTTCAGCTACGCTGACACTTTCCTCAATACTGATTCCTTCAAAACCACAGTTTGCCAGTGAGGAGAGGATGGATGTCGTATTACCACACATATGCATAACAACCGGTCCTTCAATGGAATGAGTAAAATGCTGATATGACGGTTTGATAAGGGTCTCGAATAACAGACAATCCAGCATATCCAGTCCGGCAACCGTATCACTCAGGCAGATTACATCGGCTCCGGCTTCAAAAAGTAATTCTGCATACCCTTCACAAATGCAGGTTGCTTCCCTGATATACATCTTGAAAGTTTCAGGTTTGAAAAGAGCCCACTTCAGGTAATTCTGTGTTCCTATAATATGGTATACCAATGTAGCCGGGCCTTCCATTCCTGCAATCAGCGGCACATCCGGTGCAAGGTTTTTCAACCTGCGGGTGGTTTCCAGTACCACCGGTACCCTCGCCCTGTTATAAAGGTCGGGGGGGATATCGGGTTTTTCCTCTTTTTCGGCAAAAGGATGGGATATCACTTCAGGAGGCTTATTTATGGTTCCCAGGTCAACTTCACATCCAACCGCTTCGGCAAGGACTGTCAGGCAGAAGGGGTAGCGTATTGCTTCCAGTCCTCCTACAGTATGTGCTGCCAGAGAGAGTTCTGCCATCTGAAATGCGCTGGAGTGAGCCTGTGGCCAGAACGCTCCAGTAGTTTCCATCAGGCCGCTTGTGGCTGTCTGGGTTACCGATAGTACAGGAATTTGTCCTTCCTCGTTTCCGGCTAGAACATTGAGTAAGTTTTCTCTGAGTCCAGATTGCATTTTGCTTTCCATTCTCCTACCATTAAATATTGCGCAATTGTTATTAATGAAGCTTGCTCATTATGTAACATGACTGAACTGATTTTCGATGATATCGGCAGTTTCCCCCTTCAAGGAGGAATAAGTGCAGAGTGGTTAAGAGAAGCAATACCCGCACATGAACCTGCGGCTTTTGATGTCATCAAATCCACATTCCGGCAAAAACTGGATGCCGGTGTGGACGTTGCAACCTATCCTCAGTTTCAGGATATGAATAAGCAATTCCTTTCAGTTCTCAATGATCCTGAATGTATAGAGGGACCCTTTGACGTAAAGACAAGTTGCGCGAAGATTATTGAACTTGAAGCGATTGAAAAAGCTGCAGAAGAGTATCAAGCGGAAACCGGTACAAAACCCGATGTCCGTGTGTGTGTGACCGGGCCACTGGAATTATACTTGCAGGAATTCGGTGGAACTTCTTATGATGATATACTGGAACTCTTTGGACAAAGCATTGACAAATTTGTAACCAATGCCATTGATGAGGCATCCAATTTCAATGTACATACCGTATCCATTGATGAACCCAGTATTGGTATCAACCCGCAGGTCATGTTTGATGATGATGAGATTATAAATGCACTGGAAAAAGCCTCTGCAACCGCTTCCCACAAGGGAGTGGACGTAGAGATCCACCTGCATTCCCCGCTGTACTACGAGCTTGCCTGTCGTACATCAGGTATCAATGTAATTGGTGTGGAATCAGCAGCCAATCCCACCTATCTGGAACTTATTGATAAAAAAGTCCTTGAGGAAACAGATTCTTTCCTCAGGGCCGGTGTGGCACGAACTGATGTTTTCAATCTTGTAGCCACTCTCAATGAAAAATATTCAACCAATGCCTGGCAGAAGCCTGCAATGCTCCAGGAACTGGTAACTAACATGGAAACTCCCTCTATCATCCTCAAGCGTCTGGAACATGCTTATGGAATATTTGGGGATCGGGTCAAATATGTCGGGCCGGATTGTGGCCTGGGTTCCTGGCCGACTCCGGAAATAGCTTCCACCCTGCTTGGTAATGTAGCAGAGGCTCTTGATACTTTCAGGAATTGAGCAATGAGGATACAAAGGGCTCCACGAATGAAAGGGCCCGGGTAATTATGTGGGGTGTAACCTGCGTCTCTATGAAAGCGGTTATCAGAAGCAACAGTACAAATAATAAGTAAATTTTCCAGAATAAGGCAGAAAACAGGATTGTTCCTGTATTCCTCTCTTCTGTTGCTATATCGGCCTGCAGGTTCGCTATATTATCGGAGACGAAAAGATTTTTGTCCCTTACAAGTCGGCAATTGGAATCTGCAATTACATACCCGATAGAAGTACTGGCAAGAATGACTGGAATTTCGATTATCCCGTGGGGCAGGATTGCGGATATGAAAAAAGTAATATTATAGACAGCTCCGCCCACAATTCCATTGATTCCGGCCAGCTGGTAGCCCGAAAAAGCTCCGTTGAATAGGTGGAAAGCAAAAAGCATTCCCAGAATGGCCCCGTTGGCGGCTGCTACGAGGAGGGGAACTGAAAATGGGACTATTGCTGCAAGTAGCTGGAAATGATACCTGCTGTAGCCTGTATAATTCCATACTGAATTTTCTGCTGTTTGGGTACTGATGGGCCGGAATCCAAAAAAGCGCTCAGCAGGCCACTCCAGTACCCTGTAGATCGGACAGAGTCCTTTTTCCATTGCAATGGAGATTTTTGCATAATTGTGATGCTGCCTGCGGGATGTGATATCTTTCAACAGGAAGCGGTTGAAATAGACAAAAAGTGCAGTACCTGCCGAAGCGGTAAGGGCAGCGAGGCTGTTAAAAAGGAATATCGACCATGTAATTCCCACGTATCCTGCGCCCCGATGGACTTTTGAAGTTGCGGTGGAGGTGGCTCTCTCAATAGTCTCATTTATAGTTACAGGTTCTGCCAGGGCCGTCATAATTGCATAAGTTGCCAGTGCCAGTAAAGCTGTCAATGTGGCTGAATAGGTAAATATTTTCAGACACCACAGAAAAGCAGGCCATTTTATCAGGGAATTTGGTTTGGATGACATGTTGCGACCATTTTTGGTAATGTTAACTATAACTTCAATATACCCTTGAAGTATAATATTAATTTAGTTCAATATAACCTGATGTATGCATTGGATACCTGGAAATTTTTTGCATATATTATTTGAGGGTAGTGATGAAGGCAGAGACTGGAATTGAAGGACTTGATGAACTGATAGGAGGAGGTTTGCCACAGGGGCGGGTCTATCTATTGAATGGCTCCCCCGGAAGTGGTAAAACTACCTTTGGTATGCAGTACCTGATACACGGGGCGTCTTTCGGGGATGCTGGTCTCTATGTCACATTGATCCAGAATTCCGAACATATTATAGCCGATATCTCTACTTACTCCCTCAACCTGCCGGCCCTGATGAAAATGAAAAAAATATTCTTTGCAGATCTGGGCCCGGAGATGGAATACGGGTACATGGATGAATTAAAGGAAGTCATAAATCCAGAATCCAACATGAATCCCTATCCTGTGGAAGGAGAGCCTCCCTCTGCTTCAACTGTTTTCAAGGAAATAGCTGCACATGTAGCGACCAATGATATCAAAAGGGTTGTAGTTGACCCTCTCTCATCCATACGTTTTTCCAATCAGGACAAATGTCTGGAAAAAATGGAAATGGCACGGTTTTTACGCAATCTACAGGGGCTGGGTTGTACTACTCTTCTTATAGATGACAACCCCACTCCCGTGTGTGTATCTTCCGAACATTTCGCTGCCGATGGTGTGATATTGTTCCATAACCCGTCTTCAGATGATGAAGATCGCTCTCTCCAGATCGTAAAAATGAGAGGTGTGCCTCATCCCGTATCCAGACAGGCTTTCCGGTTTGGGGAAAAAGGCATTGAGGTACTCGGCAGAAGATAATTACTCTTTTACGAAGCCATAACCTGTAAACCGCTGTTTTGCATCCAGGTTCGTGATTATGAACCTGTCCTGCTGCCTGTAGGCTATTTCACGGGAGCCATTCAAATGAAGTGTGCATTGCTGACTGGCATTTACCTGCTCGGCTTCCTTTCCATCAATTTCGATCTTCTCAATACGCATGGGTGATGACTGCAGGCCTGTGAAAATATGGGGTACATCGGATATCTTGAGAGGAGAAGCAAAGGAGGAAAGGGTACATTCCAGTACAAGGGATTCAGCAACCTCCTCTTTTTCAGAAATAATGAAACCCCTCTCAATATCCTTTGACTGGACACCCTTAAGGGCAAGGCCGACTCTGGCACCTGCAGGAGCGTTTTTTACATCTTCATCATGCATCTGGATAGACCTGACTTCCAGGGGTTTGTCTGCAGGATAGGCTGTCAGTTTTTCTTTTGCATTCACCGTACCCTGTTCCACAATTCCCAGTACCACACAGCCAATTCCCGTGACATTGAAGGACTGGTCAACAGTTATACGGACCGGTTTATCGTTGAGCTTTTCATATTCGGAATTGACCTGCTCGTCAAGTTCAAAGATCTTTTCCTTGATCTCATCCAGACCTTCGAAGGACTCGGTGGACAGGTTTACAAATTCCCAGTTTGCCAGGGTGGTTGGGGACAGGATTTTCTGCAAGTTTTTCTGCAGCTCTTCCTGGGCGTAAGGGTATGAGGTATCCGCTTTGGTGAGTACGACAATCCCGTGCTTGTACTGCATGAGGTCCAGGGCCATGATACATTCCCCTGCAAAGGCATCAGGGCCTTGCGGTGGAATACAGAGCAGGGCTATGTCGGAAAGTTGCAGGGCAGTGACAAGAGGTTTGACGGATTTGGGGTAACCATTGGCATCGATGGTTGTCATCACCACATCGTTCTTGGCATAATCATACATGGTGATATCTGCAGCTGTGCTTTTTTTACCCAGTTTTGCCGCCAGGGAAGTCCTGCCGCTTCCCTCACTTCCGATAATTGCGATTTTAGTCATTGGTACACCTATGCACTAACAGGTGCTTGGTACATAAATGTGTTACTTCACCAGAGGTTGCCTTCCCACATTGCTTCTGTCTTGTCGGTGGTACTCTGGTTGAGTTTTTGCAGGTTAACCATAAGTTCTCCGCCTGAATATCCCACCCGGTCAAAAATAGCATCTATGCCAAGCCGGCGGAAATATTCCTCAAATTCCTGCAGGGTTTGTGGATTCTGAAAACGCAGGGTAACCTCATCATAGAGTTTTTCACCGCTGCCAACCCTTCGGACAGAATCGGCCATAGGAGAGATGATGCTTCTGCCAAGCCTTAAAGCTCGTTTATCCATTGCATCTTCGTCTTCATCCCATTCCACGGTCTGGAAACCTTCCCTGACTACCCTGGAATACAGGTAATCCCGTCCCACCTCGTTGTAGAACTTGAAAGCATGTTCAAGATCGGCGCAATTACTCTGAGAGCATGTATATTTGATAGGTGCCAGGTCCATGTCCAAATCCTTGATGACCACCCCTTCATGTCCCATCTCACCCAGTTTTTTTATAATTTGCATAATCTTTTCAGCAGCCTCTTTCCTTGCAAACTCTCCCAGGAAAGGAACCTGCTTGAAACCAAATGAGGCGGCCAGTTTTCTTCTTTGTCTGACAGGCAGGGGTTGTCCAGTCTTTTTGTGGCGTATATCGAAAACAAAAAAATCCAATGTCTGCGTATCGTAGACCTTTTTGGAGACATAAGGATTCTCTGGTCCTGCCATTTCCCCGTGCACTACCAGGTCAGGATATTGTCTGAAAAAGGAGGTGTTTAAAAGATAATTGACCTTTTCTGTGGAATAGGGACAGATATGCCCGCTGCGGGTGAAAGCGATAAGTTTCCCTGCGTTCTCAATCACACGGACATTATAGCCGTTCATCTTTTCTTCGACTATGAGTTTATCAATTTCTGAAAAATGGTTGTTTATGGAAGGCCCAAGCAGCATTGCACGCTGTATTTTTGGGAAGCCCAGGATAAAGTCCAGTTTTCCATCGCTTTTTTGCAGGAGGACACTTCCTCTTTCTATACCTGAGACTGAAGTTTCGAACCTGAAAAAATTTGTGTAATTCCCCCAGTTTCTTGATAGGAATCCTTTTTCAAGCAGTCTTTCCAGTCTGGAGACTGACAGCCCTAAAAACCGGGCTGTCTTTTCCATATCATCTGGTTTCTCCGAACCTTTCATTCTTTGCCTTCATTTTGCCAGGGTATCAACAAGGGTGCGCCGGGTGATAAAGCCCGCGAAATCCTCCTCCAGATTGAGTACCGGTACTCCACCGATATTGTTCTTGAGCATCATATCAACCACCTCGGCAACCGGTGTGTTGGTGTAGGCGGTCTTGGCACCCATTTGCATTATATCCTCGACAATGAGATTCTTGATTCTGGAATCCTGCTGGTTTCCGGATACAAGTTCCCGGAAGGATTTCATCGCTTTGGCAATATCCTGTTCGGTAATAATGCCCAGCAGTTCACCGCTATCCATTACAGGGAACCTGCCCATATTGTTCTCGAGTATTATGTGCCTTACATGACTTACCCTGTCGGCCGGATTGACGACTACAGGTTCCTTTATCATTATTTCACCGGCAAAACCATCGAAATACAGGTTTTGAAGGATTTCCTGGGGAGTAACCCAGCCCATTATATCCTCGTTATCGGTGACTATCAGAACCCCGCCTTTCTTTTTCATCAAAGTAATGGCATCATCAAGGTCGGTATCTGGCAGAACTTTAACGAAATTATCCGATACAGCAGTGGCCACATGAAGGGAAGAGGCAGGTTTGGCCCCCTTCTTGCGGGTTCCCAGTTCCTTGGTAAGATTTCTCATGGTCAGGACACCTACAAGCTGACCGTTGTGAGTAACCAGCAGTCTTCTTGTATCGTTCTTTTCCATTATGTCCAGTGCATGAGAAATAGTGTCTGCTTTATCTACGCTTATTGGTTGTACCATTATGTCCTTTACCTGCATAATAAACATCTCCTGGGAATTTACCTGCTTAAGCAGCCCTTATTATATCGATTCTGCTCAAGATTCCTACTATCTTTCCTTCCTTTTCGACAGGAAGGCCTGTACGATTGTTTTCTACCATTACTTTGGCCGCATCTGAGAGGTTATCTTCGATATTTACAACCCCGTCAAGTTCGACCATTATATCCTCTGCTACCAGAGGTACATCTTTTACATACCTGTATGTTTTTTCACCCCCCTGCGTGGGTTTACGTGCCATTTTGATATTCTTTGACTGCATTTTACCTTCATTATCCTCCATGGCACTAAGAGCAATATCCCTGGTGGAGATCATACCGACGGAGTCTCCAACATCGTTTATCACTATTACTTTACTGACTCTGTGCTTTTCCATTTCATCTATTACATGGTTGATTGTGTGATGGCGGTGAACCTCCACAGCGTCATCGGTAAGCATTTCGGAAATTTTAGTTGTTATGGCTTTATCTGCTACATAACGGACTACATCCCCGATTGTTACTATTCCCTGAAGCTTGTTCTTGAACACCGGCAGGTTGTTGATCTGATTTTCCAGCATTAGGTTAATGGCCTGGGATACGGATGCATCGGGATAAATAGTGATAATCGGTTCAGCAGTCATCACTATTTTTGCCGGGATCTTGTCAATAGGGCGCCGTCTCCACATTGGTTCTGCCTGTGCAAGGCGGCTGCTAATATCACTTTTTGTGATAATTCCCTTTATTTCCTCCTCTTCAACAACTATCAAAGTACTAATCTTGTGACGAAACATCAGGTTCCTTGCGTGTGATACAGGTTCCTCTGTTCCAATCACATAGACCGGAGTACTCATTATATCCGATACATTCATTTTCCTTGTCCTCCGTAAGAAATTTTATTGTTTGTCTGCCAGTGCAAGCAGGATATCCCTTTCTGTCAGGATTCCCTCCAGATTACCATCTTTTATTACAGGAAGACATCCGATGCTTTTTTCAAGCATAATTTCTGCTGCTTCCCCGAGATCAGCATCCGGTATTGTCCAGATAAGATCGTTATGCAAAAGATTGCCAATCGGGCTGTCGAAAGCCTCATGTACGTTACCCGTGGTGAGTTTTTCAAAAGCTTCCCCGGTTCCCAGATAATTGAGGATGTCGGAAGATGTAACGACTCCCACAAGTATATTGTTCCTGACAATAGGAACCCTTTTGAACTCATTTTCAACCATTGTTCTGGCAACATCCCAGATCGAAGTTGCTGCATCCGCAGTTTTGACATTTCTGGTCTGCCACTTTTCTACCTTTTTCCCGGTCAGCACTCCTTCTATAAAGGTAAGGAAATCCCTTTCGGTGCAGATTGCTTCCAGATGACCATCATTGTCCACTAAGGGCACGCATCCAATATGTTTGTCTATCATCAACTCAAAGGCCTTTTTAATATGTGCATCATTCCTCAAACTGTGGACGTCATGCTCCATTATGTAGCGCACCTGGGCATTTATAGCTGATAGCAGGTTGCCTTTGAATTTTTTCTCCAAAAAAAGGCTTCTTTCTCCTCCACCCAGCAGGTCCATTATATCCACTGAAGTGATTATACCTTCAAGTTTTGATGTACCTGCATTGACAATAGGCATATGCTTGAAATGCATCTTGCTCATTTTTTTTATGATATCTATTATGGGGGTGGTGGGGTTTGCGCAAACAACATCTTTTGTTGCAACGGCCATCATACTTCCCTCATGCTGGGCTATATGAGCCTTGAAGTTGACATTTCCCCTGTCCATAGTACTCTCCATGCTGTAGGCCTTTGGATCCTTGCTGATATCTGTCCCTCCTGGGTTACCGGTATTTTTTTGTCTGTAACTCATCTTATCCTCTTTTTGAATACGTGTTTTATCCTTTGAATTTACCTATACCACCCGTATAATGTGTTATATCATCTCTACAAAGCCTACTTATTCGGTATAGGCCCTGAGCAGGTCGCTTCTGTCTACAATGCCTACGGGTTTATCTTCAACAGCCACTGTTAATCTGCCGACATCATAATGCAGGATTTTTTCTGTGCATTCTTTCACGGATGTATCCTGTTTGATGCTGTAGGCAGGTGTTGACATTACTTTCTCAACTGGCTGATTGTGTATGCGGCCGTCATTTTCCCTGACTCCTATACGTGCAAACCCCGATTTTATCAGGTCTCTCCTGGTAACCATGCCCATCAGTTTATTTTTCTTTGAGACCACCGGAAGGCCTGTATAATCATTTTCAAGCATAGCAGACCAGATTTCCCCGATGTTATCTGTCGGTGTGCATGTGGTGACAGGAGAGGTCATGATCTCCCTGACTGATTTTGATAAATCCCGACTCACCATTTTGCCAAGAAGATCGGTATTGCTTACAATTCCTACCAGGTTTTGCTCAATGGTACTTTTAACCACGGGACATCTTTCAAGTTTTGCTTCCAGTAGCAAGGAAGCGGCCCTGTAAATATCAGTCTCAGGTGTTATCTGTGGGACCGGTTTCACAAAACCGGCAACAGTGACATTTGATTTTGTGGATCCCACTTTCAAAATATCCTGATCAGTGATCATTCCCGAAACCTTCCTATTGTCATTCACAACAGGAACTCCCCTTAGAAAATGATCTCTCATCAACTGGCGAGCATGGGTCACAGTGTCACTTTCGTGCAGATACACTGCGTCCCCTGACATAGTTTCATTTATCTGCGTACAAAAATCCCCCTTATTTGCGGCGTTGGTTTGATGGTTTTTTAGTCGTAGTATCCTTCTTCTTCCTTGCAGTCTTCACAGAGAGCCAGTCCGTTTACGCTTGTGAGTTCATCCACATACGAACCGCAACGCTGGCAGATTCCTCTTTCCAGATAGCTCTCTTCAGGAATCCCTGTTTCCCGGTTCATTTCAATGAGGTTCTCTAAAATAGTGTTGAGGCCCGGAGAAATTGTAAGGATATCTCTATCTGTAATAATACCAACAATATCTTCCCCCTTATTGACTGCAAGTCTACGTATATTCGACTTTACCATCAGCCTGGATGCTTCTATAACGGTAGTAGAAGCTTCTACCATTATAATCGGAGATGACATGACCTCTGTTGCCGGGACAGAGCTGGGTGTTAGGTCCTGTTTTACCACTTTGCCAACAATATCACGCTCTGTGATTATGCCAATAGGTTTACTTCCCCTGCTTATTATGACGCTGCCGGTACCTTTAGCCATCATTTCCCTGGCAACCTCAAAAACGTTGCAGGTAGCATCTATGCTTACAACATTGTGGGACATAAGATCCCCCACAGGTATTTGACTCTCGATTCCCCCATAAGACGAGTCCTCGCTGTTATGCTCCTGCACGACCATTGGCATCACACTCCTACATAGAATATTTCTGTTTATGCCTTATATAGATGTCCATTTTGCATTCAAAAGAAATTTTCTGGGAAAATGGTAGAGTATTGATTATGAAAATAAGCATACCTGAAGGCTAATATTACCAAATATTATTTAAGTAAGCATTAAAACCTGTCCTAGAACATGTGCAGAAGTAAAAGAAGTACACGACCTTAAACCGTGGAAAAATTGGAAGACAAAATTCACTTTTTCAGTCAACTATTACTTTACTCCGTCCTCCGGCGTTGAGTTCCACTTCTTCATTGAAACCGGATTTAGCAAAAGCATCGATGATCTTGATCGGTGTATCTATATCGACTTTGTCCACAAGCTCGGCCTTTTCATCCCAGAGTGCAATCCTGATTCTGCCCGTTTCATCGGAGACATATATATTGGAAACCTTCCCTTCACTGCCATTGCTGCGGGTAAATTCCTTGAGGTCTCCCATACCGGAAACTGCTCCTTTAATAGAATAGGGCTGGCCGGGGATTATGTCGGCAATCGGGGTATAATCTTCTTTAAACTCCACTTCCCTGTCGGTTTTGCGCAGACTGCTGTGGTTGCCCACCTGTATCTCTACTTCCTGGCTGTAGTTGTTAAGCCGGGCGTAACCATTGATAATTTCCACGCTATCCCCGGTTTCAAGCTTATCCGCAAGTTCGGTACGTCCATCCCACAGGGTAATCCGGATCTTGCCGGTTTCATCCCCTATTGTAATGTTGCGTACCCGTCCTTCAGAACCATCGCGTTTCTGGAAAGTGCGAACATCCGATACATCCAGCACCATTCCAACGACATTAACATCAGAATCTCCGTCCTTTATCTTCGAGATACCGGAGAGGTTAATATTTGCCTTGACATTTTCCTCACTTTCAGAAATGCCTCCACCTCTGCCGATATTGACTTCAATTCCTGAATAACCTTCTTTGGCGTAGCCACTGATATTGTAACTCTTACCAGTACTGATATCACCGGTTTTTAAAAGGTCTGCAAGATCGTCCCAGAGAGTTACCCTGATCGAACCGGTTTCATCCGCCACTATAATATTTCCAACCCTGCCTGTGGTGCCATCGTCACGGCTGAATTCCTTTGGTTCAAAAACAGAAATTGCCTTTCCTGTGAAATTCACGTTGGATGATGCCTCATTTATGTCTGCAATCTTAATCGTTTCAACGCCCACATCCGTAGCACCGAGGTTATGTGCTACCAGCAGGGCGGCTGTTTGGACATCACAGAGGTTATGCATCTCCTCTATTTTTTCCTCTACCTTTGCTTCAAATTCTTCCCTGGAAATTATGCCTTCCAGTTTTTCATATACTGTATCGATATCGTCCATCAGCACACCTGCATTCTTTAATAAACAATGATTGGTTTAGTCTTCATTGCAGGGCGAATGTGATAAACCTAACGAAACAGGTCATTCCGATAATATAATTAACCATAAGTTCCATCCCCCTTCTGGTATCATGATCCGAAAATGTGGAGAACACGGCTATTTCCGTGGTGAGGAATGCCCCCGATGCGGGGAAAGAGGTAAATTTATGCTCGATGATGAGCATGAGATGAGACTGGGACGTTTCGTTTCCGGTGTCCTCAGGCATTTTCCGGATGATGTAGGGCTGGATATGGACGCTCAGGGATGGATCGAGCTTGATGCTTTTTGTGAGGCAATGAAAAAACGGTATAAGTGGGCAGGCAAGATGCGTCTGGTGTCCCTTGTGGAATCTGATCCCAAACAGAGATATGAAATTGATGACTCTTTTATACGTGCCCGCTATGGTCATTCTATAGATGTGAATCTTGATTATCCCCTGTATGATTCTGATGTACTCTATTATGGGGTCAGTCAGGAAGAGGTTGATATGCTTCTGGAAAATGGTATCAAACCTTACAGGCAGACCTATATTCATCTGAGTACTACCAGCCAGCAAGCAAGACAGGCGGCATCGGTGCATACCGATAATCCCATAATTCTTGAGATAGATGCAGCCAGTGCTGCAAAGGATGGATATGAGTTCCTCTGTGCCAATGAGGAAATAGTACTCAGTAAAGTGGTGTTACCAGAATATATAGATATTGCAGATGACTGAGTTATTCGGGCTGTCTGCAAACAGGATTAGCAGCAGACCCCCATATTTCCACTGGAGATGTATATACACTTTTTTAACTCTGCTGTTTTGTTCCTTTGGTAAGTACCATAAAGTTCTTAAAGGACAAAATCCAACTAGAATTGATCATTAAAAGTGTATGATCATTATTAAGATAATCAAATTTCATTAGGTGTTATGATCTAATGAATAATCAGCCAATGCAGATAAATTTGGATCATTACGATTGGCTGCCAACATGGGTGGCCAATGATCAATAAAACGGAAGCATTATCAGATTTCATCACTCATAGAAGCATATATTTCCGATAGGGTCGGTTATATAACATTGGATAATTTAGATAAGATCCAATCACACAAGCAAAATTGAACTTAAACAAGTTAGTTCACAGTCTTATGTGTTCATTCGGACTGTTGGTACAACATTTGTCCGTGGGGGACAAAAGCATAGAGCCGGCATTATCCGGGCTTGATGTGGTGACTTCTGGAAATATTGATTCTGTTTTTCTTTGTTCTGATCGCTATTTTACTGCATTCTCTAAGAATAAGGAGTGAATCAACAATGCAAAGTACTGATACAACAAAATATATCATTCATTCAAAAATCAATGCTGACGGGGTGATAGAACGCCCTGATATAGTAGGAGCCATCTTCGGACAGACCGAAGGTTTGCTGGGATCTGATCTTGACCTGCGTGATCTCCAGAAGACAGGCAGGATTGGCAGGATCGAGGTCGTTGTAAGCACCAAAGGCGGAAAGACCAAGGGCAACATACACATTCCTTCCAGTCTGGACAGGATCGAGACATCAATCCTTGCAGCATCCCTGGAAACCATTGACAGGGTAGGTCCCTGTTCTGCGAATATCGAGGTTAGCAATATAGAGGATGTTCGCGCGACCAAACGCAAACATATAGTTGAAAGGGCCAAGTTCATTCTCACAGGTATGTTCGATGCCAACCTGCCTGAATCCCAGGAAATCGCTGACGAAGTACGTCAATCCGTGCGCATTGAAGAGATGCAGTTCTTTGGTAAGAATAAGAACATCCCCTGCGGTCCCAATGTTGTTGATTCTGATGCCATTGTAGTGGTAGAAGGACGTGCCGATGTCCTGAACCTGCTGCGTTACGGTATTAAGAATGCTATCTGTGTGGGTGGTACCAATGTGCCTCCAGAGGTTGCAGAACTTACCAGGAAAAAGACCGTAACCGCATTTACCGACGGTGACAGGGGAGGCAAACTCATTATCAAGGAACTGCTGCAGGTAGCAGATATAGATTATGTGGCACGTGCGCCGGATGGTAAAAGTGTTGAAGACCTTGTACAGCGGGAAATCATACGTGCCCTTCGCCAGAAAGTACCGGTAGAACAGGCAATGGAAGCCTATTCTATCGATAAACCTGCTGAAAAAGCCAAATCATCCAGCTCTTCAGGTCCTAAAAAGGGTGGTCGTATCGCCAGGGTTCCAAAACGTGAGAAAAGGGTCAAACCCGATCGTGCCAGGAATCCCGCTGCCAAAATTAAAAAGATCGCCGAGCCACCTATCAAAAAAGAAAAGCCTAAACCTTCCAGGTCAAAACCTACAACCTCGCAACATCCCGTTCTGAAACGTTTAAGTTCTCACTCGGAATCTCTTGCAGGTACCCTTGGAGCACGCCTGCTTGACCAGGATGATAAGGTTGTCAATGAAACACCTGTACGTGATCTTGTGAATACCTTGAAGAATTCAGAGAATAATGTAAAAAGTGTGGTATTTGATGGTGTTGTTACCCAGCGTATACTGGACATAGCATCCAACAAAGGGATCGATACCCTGATTGGCGTGAAAAAAGGCAATATCACAAAAAGTCCTGCAAACGTAAAGGTTTACACATCTGCCTGATACATATCCCGTAAATTATATCAATATTTCACACCTCTCCTTTGCATGAGGAAAGATCGTGCAGAGGAGAAACCTGCTTTTTTTGTTATTGGTTTTAGTACTGTTTAGTTCAGGGTGTTCTGACATAGGGGATACGGTGAAGGATGTTAATGAAACCGTGGCTCAGGGCAGGGAAGATGTCGAGTACCTGAAATGGATGAAGGGTTCACTCGATGTCATTCATTCCGATTATGCCGATATCAAACAGGCTCTTGAAGCCCGAAACGTGGTAACACTGGAAAGAGCTGCTGGCAATCTTACTACTCACTGCAGGGAATCCAAAGAAACAATGCAATCTTTCAGTCCATCTCCCCGCCTGCAACCTGTGGCTGAGAGGTACAGTCAAATTCTCAATCAATCCTGCAGTCTGGGTACCTTTCTGGAAGAAAATGCAGCCACTCTTAATGTCACAAATGAAACAACCATGCAGAAAGTAGAGAAAAATATGGCTCTTGTAAATGATTCGTTAAATCTCAACAATTGAAAGTCAACCCTGACTGTAATATGGAGCAGTTGCCATCTTTGGACATTCAAAAACATAACAAAAAATAAGAAACTATATATATTATAGATTATTTGTGAGGAATAGTTGAGGAATACTGCGAAAATACCCCCAAACTCCCCCCAATTGAGTATTGCAGTACTGATCCTCCAAAACTCATCCCCCATCATCGAGTATTCCTCAACTACCCCCTCCTTTTTGGTCTTCTTTCTTAAATCTCAGCCCTTGCTATTGGTACATAAGTAATTTTAAAGATTTACAAAAAAAGATACTGGATTATTGCTTACCTGAGTTTTTCAGGAAAGGATTACTTCCAGCTTCTCCTGCTCTGCTGCAAGTTTGACTTCCTGGGAAATACGTTTGCCCGTGGATAATCCTTCTTCTATGAAATCGGAGTATGGCGAACCATTGGTATATATATTGGTCCCTGCTACTATCCTGGCTGAAATCTCGAAAACCTTGATCTCAAGCTGGTCTGTAAAAACTGTTTCCAGACAGAAGGACCCGATCATGCCGCCAAACAATTTGAGGGATTCCTCTACAACCTGTTCCCCGAGGGAAAATATCTTGGGCATCAGGGATTCTCTGGCTACCAGGGGGATATTGCCGGTAACAACATATGTAGGCTGCACACTTGCCTCCTCGAGTTCCTTAGGAGAACCAAGACGGAATATCTCATCGGCATTGGATTCGACACGCCTGTCCATACTCAGCATTTCAAGTGTTCCGTTACTGAGCCTGTATCCTTCTTGCCTGAGGGGTGAATAGAAGAAGTGCAGGTAATAACGCGTCCCTACAATGAATTCCTGGACGGTGTACTTCTCACTTTCATCGATATTTTTCAGAAATTCCTCATAGTTCTTGGCAATGAAGAAACCACGTCCTCCTTTGGCACCGTGATATTTGACCATTACAGGACCGTGGATATCCTCTGGTTCTACAAGCCGGGGCATGTGGATTCCTGCTCCCTCCAGCCATTCCCGCTCTTTTGTGCGGTCTGATTCCCAATTGAGTACAGCACGGTTACCAAAGGTGGGTACTTCAAGATCAAGGAATTTCTCGGCACCCATGTATTCCACAAAGGAGCCATGTGGTATTATTATGGCGTTTTTCTTTCTTAAAAGGGGGGCGATATCGGGGATGTCCTTGTAACTGTCAACGGAAATGAACTCATCGGGTTTGGCAAGAGGGTAGGCATTATAAAAACGCGGAGGTTCACCTATGCAAATTCCGATTGTTTTTAAACCCTCTTTCCTGGCTCCATGAAATATCTGGAGGCTAGTATGAGAACATACCGTTGCAATCGCCAGGTCATCGGTATTGTAATCTTTCAGGATGTCGGAGATTTGCTTTTTCGTAATCATGATATCGCCTTAAAAGTTACATCACATTGTAGGAAGTAGTATTTAAATTTAAGGATATACTACGGAGTGGTCCGCACATTACACTAAATTTATTACTTCATTAATTGATACTCCTTTGTATGGAAAACGATGGCAATACGGAAAAAGTATTGGTCTTACCTTTAAATGAAGATTCACGTAAAATCACCCAGACCCTTTCCAACGAGAAATCCCTGAAGATCCTGGAATTACTCGCAAGACAGTCCATGTCTGCAACTTCGATAGCCGAAGAGCTTGATATGCCCCTTACCACTATCAAGTACAATCTGGATGGTTTGCTGGAAAGCGAACTCATACAGGTAAAGGAGACCAAATGGAGTCGCAAGGGCAGGGAGATCAAGATATATGAACCCGTGCAAAAAATGATCGTGGTAGTTCCGGGCAGCAGCAAAACCGATCGCTCCAGTATCCTCGGTATGTTGCGCAAATATGTGGCAATGGCAGGAGCGGCTCTTTTTGCAGCATTGGGTATTGAATATTTCAGGGATTTTGAACCTCTGGGCCAGACCATGCCACCGGTCGCCCCTGCGGTGATGTCTGAGATGCCGGCTGGCAATGCCAGCAATGACACGGCTCTTTTTGCTGGCGAAGCTCCCACAAACGCAACCACAGAAGCTGCCAGGGCAGCCGGTGAATCAGCAGGTACAGCAGATGCCAGCAGTCTGATATCTGTGGATTTCCTCTCCCATATAGGCGTATGGTTCTTCTTTGGATGCCTGTTTATAATAGCAGTACTTGCGTTGTGGGAAATTTATAATAGGAAAAAGGTGTAATTGGACACAAGTGATCCTGTATGAGAGTTGCTCTCAAAATCGCTTATATAGGCTCTTCATATCGTGGTTCTCAGGTGCAGCCTGGAGTATCCACTGTGGAAGGGAAACTTTTTGAAGCCCTGCAGTCCCTTGAGATTATCGAGGATCCTTCCTCTGCCAGATTTGTAAGTGCCGGGCGTACGGATACCGGAGTGCATGCCATGGGACAGGTGGTGGCTTTTGATACCGATAAACCCAAGCTGGCTATTCCCAGGGTGATCAATTCCAAATTACCCGGGGATATATGGGCGTGGTCCCGTGCTGAAGTCGACAGTGATTTTCATCCCAGAAGGTATGCCAGAAATCGTACCTATCGCTATATAACACCTTCAATGGATGCCGATATTTCAAAAATAAGAGCCGCTTGCAGTATCCTTGAAGGCAGTCATGATTTTGCTAATTTTTGTTTCAGGGATAACGGACGCAGTACCATTCGCAGAATCGAGAAGATCGATGTGAGACTTGCAGGCAACCTGCTCAGGATCGATATCACGGCCAACAGTTTCCTGTGGAAAATGATTCGCAAGATTGTAACTGTCCTGTTGCTTGTGGGCAATGGTGCCAGGGATCTGGAATGGCTGGAAAACATGCTGGATCCTGCTTCCTACGAAGAGGGTATTAAACCTGCAAAACCCTATGGGCTTATTCTGACGGATGTGAATTATGGCGATTCAGTCCAGTGGTTTGATGACGGTTACTCCATGCGTCGCTCCCGTGAAAGAATAGAGGAATATCTTGTTTATCATCAGGTGTTAGCCGAGGTAATGGACCAGTTTTTGCCAAAAGAATAAAAGGCTGAATGATGCAGTTACATATTCGAGATGCTGTAATAGATTATGATATAGTTCACCGTCCCGTCAAATACGCAAGATTGGAGTTTAAGGACGGAATGTTGCGGGTAATTGTTCCCAAAGGATATGGTAATGCTGCAGCCTTTATCGAGAAAAATACAGACTGGATTTACAACAAACATCTGCATTTGCAGCGGGTTATTGCTCTATCCGGGGAAAAGAGACTGGAGAAAAAGCGCGCAGATCCTCTCTTTTATAGTTTCGTGGAAAGTATTGTACAAAGGCTGCAACGTGAACTGGAAGTGGAGGTCAGGGATTTAACTTTCAGGAAAATGAAGAGGAAATGGGCCAGCTGCAGCAGTGATAAAAAACTTGTTTTCAACCGGCACATGATGTATCTGCCGGATAACCTGATAGAATTTATTGTGTATCACGAGCTTTTGCACCTTATCGAGTTTAAGCACAATAAGAGATTCTGGAACCTGGTAGAAGCCAGATATCCTCTACGACAAAAGTATGAACTGGAACTTGCAGCATACTGGCATCTCATTAAAAAGACATTTTACTGATTATTTTTTTGCAAAATTGTAATATTGCGGGTCAGGCTTCTGTGTATTCTCTGGCTGTACTGTTTCACTATTGTAAATCCCGCATCCAGTGCGAGCCTGTTAATCTCCATCTCCGAGACGATTACTGCTTTACTGCTGGGTTTGAGAACCCTGTACATTTCTGCGAAGGATTCTTCGTATAAATGCCGGATGGATTCTGCCTTTATCATGGCGGACCTGCCATAAGGAGGATCGGTGATCACTGAATCAATGCAGCTGTTTTTGAGGGGTAATTTACAGGCATCCCCCTGCAGCAGGTTATAATCCCCGCCGAAATATTCCAGATTCATTTTTGCTCCCTGTATGATCTCATTCCGCGCTTCCAGGCCGATTACTCTTGAACCCAGCATGGCCGCTTCCACAAGTATGCCGGCAGTACCGCAGAACGGATCCAGCAGTCTGGTATCCTTGTTTACCCCTGCAAGATTCACCAGCGCCCGGGCTGTAATGGGCATGAGTACCCCTGGATAGAAAAAGGGTTTCTTGTGGGGTGCACGTGCATGGAATGCCTTGCGGTCTATGGATGCAATGACACAACCACATACGCATTTTTCGGTCAGTATGAGCCGCAGGGTAACATCGGGTTGGTTGAGATTGGCCCTGTAACCCTTCCTGAAAACAGCTCCGCCTACCCTCTGTTCCAGGTAGGAGCCTTCCACGGTGGTATGGTGATTGACCTTCCGGGCACGTACTACAAAGGTCTGGCCTGCAGAAAGATGGGGTTTGATGTCGCAGTTTTCTGCACTGGAAATAATGGTTTCGGGTTCATTATTGCAGATGAAAGTAACGCGCAGGATATGATGGCACATGGCCAGTTTTCCGGCAAATTTTTCCAACCTAATTTCGGCATCCGGCTCTTCAAGTTCCACCACAAGGCAGTGATCATAATGCTGCGTGTATACCGGTTTGAGACCTTCGGTAGCCAGACAGGCCAGAGCCTCGTCTGCAGCGATTTCTTCATGGTCTCCGGAAAGCTCAAAAGCGTAGCGCATATCAGAACATCTTTTCAAGAGCCTGTCTGCCGGTCATCCCTTCCTCAATTCCGATACCAAGGGCTTTTTTGCTTACCGATTTCAGAGATGCCTGCAGTACATCTTCAAAACTGTCCACACCACTTACCACAGCAGCCACATCCCCCAGTTTGTCTGCGGTTTCCATATTGAGATAGCCACACATCACATAACCCATGTCGGCTTTGATCAGGAGCAGGGAAGCGTTTTCAAATTCCCATTTGAGACCCTGTGCTGTACCGTTTTCCAGTTTGATCTGTTCTATTCTCATTTTGCTCACCTGATTATTCAGTGTAAAGGGAAAAATACGATGTATTCCCTATATTGCCCCTCACAAAAGTAGTATTTTCTCCTTCTGAAACAATAACATTCTCCATTCCTGCTGTAGAATTTATCTCCACTGTATCAGCAAGTTCGATAACAACTTCAGACTGATTCTGCCCCCTGAAGGTAAAGTTTGTGTCGGAATTGAGAACTGGAGTATCAAAAATATAGTCGACACTGTAACGGTTGTCTATCCTGTCTGTTTTGTTGATGTTGCCCAGTGTTTCAAATCCCATTTGTGCTGCGATATCGGTTACCTGGATATTCTCGGAGGAACCATTGATCTGTACATCCATCTCCTCTTCCAGTTCTCCTTTGAGATAATTGCGCACTTTGACATCCATTTTCAATACTTCCCAGGCGTTTACAAGCCCGCTGTCGTCTCCCAATTGTGAGTCGATGTAGTCTCTGTAAAGAATGGCGGATGAATTTGTGTAACTTTCGTTGTAATTCCATTTCATGATGTTGTTTTTAAGTATTATGTGATTGCTCCAGGTCATCTGGGCAGATGCAGGCATAATCAGAATAAATAGTACAAGCAGGATAGGTATTGCAACCACAAGTTTACGCAAAACGGACACCTCAACGAGTAGTGATCTCACACCCATCTTCAGTGACAATCAGCGTGTGCTCGGCCTGGGATACCATTCCTCCGCCCACCTCTTTCAGTACAGGGAAGGAAGTGATGATTTCAGCCTTTTCAAGTTGCATCAGGGCAAGATCGATTTTGGAAGAGGTCAGCCATCTTTTGGCAAAGGGAAGGGTGCTGTATTCTTTCAGTTCCTTGAGAAGTTTGCGGGCTGCAGGCATACGTATGGGCTTTTTCTGTATGAACTGGTAGATTTCCGTGAAACTACCATCTGAGATCTTGCCCGCACCATCTGTCGCAAAGGGCTCGATGGCTATGATATCGCCTGCCTGAAGTTCCATCCCCTGTCCGATATGGCGGTTGGGTATGCTTGGCGGGGTATGTGCCTGATAACGTGCAAGGCCGTGGCCCGTGAGATTTGCAACCGGTTTGAATCCCTTGTCACGGATTGTATCCTCGATAACCGCTCCGATCTCTGCAGTATTCACACCGCTTTTGACAGTATCTATGGCTGCATCCAGTGCCTCTCTGGAAGCATCTGCCAGATCCTTATTTCCTGAAAGGTCAACGGTCAGGGCGGCATCGGCAATATAGCCATCCACATGTACTCCCATATCCAGCTTGACTATGTCCTTGCCAAAAACTTCCGTATCCCCTGCCATCGGGGTTGCATGGGCGGCTTCGTCATTACGTGAAAGATTGCAGGGGAAAGCGGGTTTGCCTCCAAGTTCCATTGTACGTTGTTCCACAAACTCGGCTACATCCAGCAGCTTTGCCCCTACCTTGATTTTATCCGCGGCTTCTCCCCGTACCTGTGACAGAATCTTACCGGCGGTTAGATACTTATCGAGAATCTCCTCGACTTCCTGAACTTTATCCTGCATGCTCATCACCTGTTATGATTCTGGAGATTAATGTTTATACTACAAATTCCTTTTCAAAAGTGTTCAGGTTCTCATAACCATGTTCTGTTATCAGGACCAGGTCTTCCAGGCGTATCCCGCCGATCTGTGGGTAGTAGAGCCCCGGTTCAATGGTAATGATATTGCCCGGCTGCAGGGGTATCTCCCTTAAACCGATCGAGGGTGCTTCATGCACTTCCAGTCCGACACCATGCCCTGTGGAGTGGATGTATCCTTCACCTTTTTCAGCATCCGTGAAATATCCCCTTTCTTCGAACTCGTCACAGACCGCTTGATGCACATCATTTGCTGCAACACCGGGTTTAAGCATTCCCAGAGCCTTTTCCTGGGCTGCAAGCACGGCATCGTACATCTGCTGTAATTGTTCTGTAGTTTCTCCCCTGGTAACGGTACGGGTCATGTCGCCACAGTAGTGATGCATTTTATGCTGCGGGAAGATGTCGATCACAATGGGCTCGCTTGCCAGCAGCTGTCCCTCACCATGCCAGTGTGGATCGGCTGCACCCTTGCCACAGGCCACAATGGTTCCATGGGCCCGACAGTCATGATCAAGCAGGCAATGTTCAATAATCCTGCGTACCCTGGATGCTGTCAGGGGTTGACCTTCAAGGAAGAGTTTATTGTCCTCGATCTCAGCGGTCCTGATGGTTTCAATGGCTGCCTGCATTGCCTCTTCGTTGGCCTGCTGGACCTGCCTGATAAGATTGACCTCCCCCTTTTCCTTGACCTCACGCAATTTTCTAAGGGGGCTCTGGATCGGATTGACGGTAAAGCCCATCTCTTTGAGCACCTGAGCCGTATAAACGGGGAAATCCCGGGGTACTGCCACATGTCGCACTCCTTCCTTCTGCAGTAACTGGCCGATACATTCCCCGTAGGCCCTGCCCGGGTCGGCTGTTTCCTTGAGGCGTTTTTTGTAATCGCAGAAACTTAAAGGCACGATTTCCTCGATCCTGCTTTCCTTCTGAGCCCTGCCCTTTTCCATATCCGATATAAGCATCATGTCCCTGGCATTGCGGGTCTGGATGTAACAGAAAGGGTCGCCTGCACGGAATTTCGTGGCAAAATACATATCGGCGTTGGAAGAATCGGCAACAAGGAGGTAGGCTTCACATCGGTTTTTTGCAAGGGCTGCAGTAACGTCCGGGAAATTGTTCGTTTGCTTCATGTACTGAAATTTGTACTGATGCTACATAAGGGTATCAGCGGAAAAAGAAAAAGTCCTTGAAAGAGCTTAACAATCCAAAACACAGGAAGGAGGTTGTAGAAAGGCCATTTTAGATTTTTCGCTCACCCCCTGTTGTAGCCGTGGCCCGAATAGAGCCGATACATCCTGTTGCGACGTACTCTGCCTTTATTGTCCAAAATGGCAGAAAAGACCACAGCCGGGTCAATCTTTTTCCCCTGTTTGTACAGTACAATTTTTTCTATCATTTATTTATTCCCACTCCTTGAGGTTTTAACCCTGAAGAGTAGATTGGCAGGGAGATATTTATACTGCTGCAATTGGGCTACACATGTAAGGGATTTGGGTAAGGATAGTTGCAGAATACCCCATCATAACAGGCATCATGAATGCCAATATAGAATTTTTGTGTAATTTGTAGACAAAGCATGTTTTGTATAGGACAGATATTATTATATACGTTATGTCTCAAATATTAATAATATGAACAATTAGCCCCCTCTTCAATCCCGGGCTTGCATAATTCTAATTAAAACAGCAAGGTGTCCAGATGAAAATCCCCCCTAATACTTCTGATTTTAACCATTTTGATGGTTGGTACAGCAGGTGCAGATACACTTAATGTGAACGACACTGGATGGTGGAAAGATGGCAACTCTTTCAATGAATCCTCCACTCCTATACAGGCAGCTGTGAGTAATGCAAGTAGTGGAGACACTATTCTCGTGGATTCAGGTACCTACATTGAGAATATCGAAGTTTCCACATCATTATTGAATATCACTTCGGCAAATGGTGCTTCTGTCACACATGTCATTGCAGCCGATCCAGAAAATCCTGTCTTTGATATAAAATCTGATAGTGTAACTATTAATGGATTTAATATTAGTGGTGCTAATGGTAATAATGGTATTTATGCATCAGGCATTTATTTGAATAATGCAAACTATTGCAACCTAACTGATAACACAATTCCAGATAACTACTTTAGTGCTATATATTTAAGTAGTTCTTCCAATAATAACATAACAGGCAACACTATTGCAAATAATAGTATGATTTATGGAATTTATCTGGCCTCTTCTGAAAACAACAATCTAAGTAATAATATTGTTTTTGGTAATAACTATGGGATTTATTTAGCAAATTCCAACAATAACAATTTGACAGGAAACGATGTATCAGAAAATCCCGGAATTGGAATTTATTTGCAATCTTCAAGTAATGATAATAAATTGATTGATAACATCATTCAAGATAACGAGGGTCATGGCATTCTTATGGATGATTGTGATAATAACAATATAACTGCCAATAATATTTCAGACAATGGATATTTTGATGGGGACGAATTTAGTGGTATATATCTACTAAATTCTATTACTAACAATATAACTGCCAACACAATTTCAGGCAATGGCTATCATGGAATAAAATTAGAGGGAAGCAATTCTAATAATCTTATTGACAACACAATTTCAGGCAATGGATATTTTGATGTGACCGCATATAGTGGTATATATCTACTAAATTCTATTACTAACAATATAACTGCCAACACAATTTCAGACAATGATGGCAATGGAATTTATATGTCTTCGCCTAAAGATACTTCCAGTGACAATAATTTTTCCAGTAATACTGTATATAACAATTCCAATGGTATCTATTTACAATATCCTCAGGATAGCACTTTGACTGATAACACTGTATATAACAATTCCAATGGTATCTATTTACAATATCCTCAGGATAGCATTTTGACTGGTAACACTGTGTTTAATAATACTGAAAATGGTATTACTCTGTATGATGTTGATAGAGTCTATAATGAAAATAATACCCTTATAGATAACACAGTTTTGAATAACAATAATGGTATAGATATTTCATATGTTTATAACACTACCCTTATTGACAACATAGCTTTGGATAACAATAATGGAATAAAGATTGCTCACTCTAAATACAACAATTTGACTCAAAACAATGTGTCAAATAATATCAACAATGGAGTTTATTTTGTTTCTTCCCACGAAAACAGGCTGGTTAATAACACTATATTGAATAACAAAATTGGACTACTTTTGGGCGGGCAATACGGATCATCTAATAATTTTGTTGGCAATAATAATATTTCTAATAATGGGGACAATGAAATAAATTCAGATCAAGGATATGGATGTGGAATATATATCCATGAATCTGGAAAAAATGAATTGAGTGGAAATATCCTGTCCAATAATGATCGGTATGGAATTTTTTTATATCCAGGGTATAATAACTCCATCTACAATAATACTATCTCAATGAATGGGGGTGGTGGCATATATTTAAGTGGTGGAAGTTCTGAAAATCATATCTATAATAATTATTTCAACAATGATATTCGGAATGCTTACATTTCTGGAACTCTGACCAATTACTGGAACACCACAAAAACCCTCGGTCCCAATATTGCAGGCGGAGACTATATCGGAGGTAACCTCTGGGCGACTCCGGATGGCACCGGTTTTAGTCAGGAAAATACTGATACTGATGGCGATGGTTTTTGTGATACTCCCAACGATACTTACACAATACATGAAGCAGAGAATAATTACGACTATTTGCCTCTTGTAATGCCGACTTCTCTTAAATTCACAGAATCACCGGCTGTCTTTTTCATCAACAATGATGGCACTAACAGATCTGAAAATGCAAATTTCACCTTTGCTTACAGTGGGGAGAATATCAGTTTGTGGACAAAACTGGATAATAAATCGGATGCCAGCGTAGTTGCAGATTTTTCCAATATAACTGGAAATACTAATCCCATTTCATTTGAGCATCAGGGTGATGGTGTATTCACCCTTCTGAATCATACTATGCCAGATAATGATACTGGTGTCTATTATATTTCCATTCATGCCACAACAGCTACAGGTGCTAACAATACCGTCTGTCCTGTAATGCTGAATTTCAATCCCCAATCAAATATAACCGGTCTGGGTAACCCCAATACTACAGATTGGACTACTATTGAAGATCTTACCAATGTAAGCAACCTGACCTTTGAAGCAAACGACAGTAATGGTGATGTAATTGGAAGTCTGGAATTCACGGAATACGTAAATCTCTGTGATATTGAGTTTGCCCAGAAATTGCAACAATTCGGGGAATATGTAGATTTCGATACAGCGCAGACAACACTGGACTCTGCAAACCTGAGCAGGTTGAATAATTCAACCAGTCTTACAATGTATGGCCTTGGATCCTTCGAAAACCAGCCGGGCATACTGCTCGATGGCCAGCCAATCCTGGAAGCAGGCAATACCTCCAGTGACTCGGTTTCAGGGCTTGATTGGAACGCAGAGAAAGGTACATTGACTTTCAGTGTAGATCACTGGTCGACCTATACTGCTGATGGTAAAACACCCGAGGTCACTGCAATTTCTCCAAAGGAGAAAAGGGTAAAAGTTGGAGACACTCTTGAGATGAACGTTTCGGTAAAAGACACATCCGGCATCTCCTCAGTGGTGGTCAATGTCTCCAGTATAAATGATACAGTAGATGAAGCGGTTCTCAAAAATGTTAGTGGCTACTGGGTAAACAATTCCATAATGGTGGATACAGATGCTGAAGACACATATTACCTGAATGTAAACGCCACTGATGTTCTGGGTAATTATAACAACACAGTCAACCTGTCCGTGATCAGGGCTGATACTCTCAAAGCAGATGACTATAAAAAGAGCAGTTCCGGTGGACGCTCTTCAGTAGGTCCAAGTATGCCTCCTGAAGATGTCGAAGGTACAGTTTCCGGAATTAAACGTGTGCTTGCTGGATCGAATGTGAAATATGATTTCTCTGATGGACAAGGACCTGTACTTGGAATCAGTTTTGATGCAAAGGATGACAAAGGCACAGTTGTAGCAAAGGTGCAGGCACTCAAGGACAAACCCGATGATGTGGATGATCCAAAAGGTAATTCCTACCAGTTGATGAGTATCACCGTTGGCAGTGAAGGTACTATCTCTGATGAAAATGCTGACAACATCCTGATCGAGTTCAAGGTCAGCAAAGAATGGGTTGAGGAAAACAACATCGACCCTTCCACAATACGCATGACCAGATTCCATGATGGAAAGTGGCAGGACCTTCCAAGTAATCAGGTCAGAGAAGATGACCAATATCTCCACTTCACAGCCGAGACTCCCGGATTTTCTGTATTCAGCATTGTTGGAGATGAATACAAAGAAGGGATTGAAGAACCGATTGCCGAGCAACCTGAAGATGAAGAAACAACAGATGAACCTGCATCTGAAACTGAAAATGCTCAGACACCCGGCTTTACCGCCATTTTTGCAGTGGCACTGATTGCAGGTGCAGCACTCATAATGCGGAAGGACTAAAAGTCTTGAAAATGAGCGGAGTCACCCGCTCATAATATTTCTTTTTGATTGGTAAATTTTCTATAGAACCAATACCCTTATAGTTAGAAGTAATAGTACTAAAATCAGATGAAAGAATCATCACAGATTAAAAAGGATGTAAATGCTGTTCTGACAACCACATTGTTATATGTTGTCTTTGCAGGTCTTTGGATCCTGTTTTCAGATATGGCATTGGGATGGTTTGTTTCTGATATAAGATTATATGGCCTGCTGCAAACCTATAAAGGATGGCTTTTTGTTCTGGTAACCGCCCTTTTGTTTCTATTTTACGTAATACCCCACATTAATGAAATCAACAACTTCTACGAAGAGGCCTTAAAAGCCAAAGAGGAATACAGGTCCATCTTTGAAACCGCTGCAAACCTGATTACCTCTATAGATTCTGATGGCATAATTGTTGACTGCAACAACCAGGTCCAGAATTTCCTGGGTTATAAAAAAAAGGAAATCATAGGCTATCCAATGGCAAAGATAATTCATCCGGATTATCTGGGCAAAGCTTCCCAATCCCTTCAGGAAATCCTTGAAACCGGCTATTCTTACGGTAAAGAATACAAGATGGTTAGAAAGGATGGCACTCTTATTGATGTCATCATAAATTCCTCAGGTATGAATAAAACCAATGGAAACTATGAAAGAACGATATGTATTATCAATGACATCACTCAACGTAAAACGAATGAAAAAAGGATTGAGTACCTGACTTCGGTGTTAAAATCCATACGCAATGTAAACCAGCTTATCGTAACAGAAAACGATAAATTAAAACTTGTACAGGGTATCTGTGACATCCTCGCTGAATCCCATAGTTTTTACAGTGCATGTATATGTTTGATGGATCATAATCAAAAGCCAATCCTTTTTGAGGAAAGTAGCGGAGTTAGTAAATATTCACTCCTTTCCTCAAAAATGGAAAAAGGTGAAACCCCTGATTATATCAGGACTGTTTTAGAAAAAGACGAATTGCTTATTGTGGATGACTTATTTGAGCAATATACCGATCATACTCCGGCAAAGGAATATACAAAATCAGTACACCTGCTTTCTAAACTTGAATACAAGGATAATGTATATGGTGTAATTGCAGCCACCATATCCCGGGAATTTGCACAGGACGGCGAAATAATCGGTTTGTTTGAAGAAGTAAAAGGTGACATTTCTTTTGCCCTCTACAAACTGGAACTGGAAGATATTCGCCAGGAAATAGAAAAACATCTCGTGGAAAGTAAGGTAGCAGCTGAGGAAGCAAATCGTGCCAAATCAGAATTCCTTGCCAATATGAGTCATGAATTAAGGACACCTCTTAATTCAATCATTGGTTTTTCTAATATCCTGAAAGATAAAAAACATGGTGATTTGAATGAAAACCAGACCAGATACATATCCAATGTTCTCAAAAGCGGAAAACATCTGTTGAAATTGATCAATGATATTCTTGATCTTTCCAAAATAGAAGCGGGTAAAATGGGGTATGAACCTGAAAACATGAACCTTACAGAAACGGTGGATGAAGTAGTAACCTTGATGCAACCCATGGCTAATAAAAAAGATATTGAACTTACATCCAACATCGAATCTGAAGATATAGAAATATTTGCTGATAAGGTAAAATTCAAACAAATCATGTATAATATACTCAGCAATGCAATTAAATTCACACCTCAAAAAGGTAAAGTTACAATTACATCCCAGCTTGTCGGTGATAATATTGAAATATCTATCTCAGATAATGGTATAGGTATTCCTGATGAAAAATTCCAAAGCATATTTGATCCCTTTAAACAGGTCGATTCGTCTTCCACCCGTAAATATGGTGGCACCGGTCTGGGGCTTGCCATTGTAAACAGATATGTGAAAATGCATGGTGGAAGTATACGGGTGGAAAGTGAGCCTGGAATGGGTACTACTTTTACGTTAGCGATACCTGTACCAAAATGATTTCCGTTTCAGCACAATCTAATATTAACCACTGTTTGAAAATCAATTGTCATATCTTTTCTTTTATATCTGTAAGATTTTGATTCATCATCCACTATCATCTCTGTAAGATAGCCTGCAATAATGGATGTCAGAATAATGTACACTGTAAGTATTAGAGTGTGAACTACCACTTGGCTAAACCAGATGGCTTCCTGCTTCATACCTTTCCCAACGAAAAACAAGTTTATCTTCCGGTAGATGCTGAGAAGCTGTACTTTGATGTAAAAAAGTGCTGGATTTAATCAATAACAAATGTGTATGTGCCAACTCATGATTGCGATCACTGCAAAAAACTCTTTCTGAGAAGAATTGGTTCACTTTAGATAATACACTAAGCAAAGCACACCAAGCATCATCGATCCTGCAATGATAATCATTGTCCAGGTAGCAGTAGATAGCAACGTTTTGCTAAGCATACTCCCTCCCATTAAATATTCAATGGCTAATAGTGCAAAAACCGTAAACATTAAAAATAGAATTGAAGATATAATTATAATAAATTCAGATATAACCTTGTTCATCTTAACTCTAATTTGCAACTATAGTTAATATATTATATATTTGTATGCCAATACAACATAAAAAATTCAGTATGCCAGAGAAATAGATGTTGCGCCGATATCTCAAATAATCGATCACTGGTATCCTGGTTGTGATGGATATTGCTGATATCCTCAAAATAAAGAATGGATCTGATAAATCCATTCTCATTTGAGAATTCTGATCAACGTTCCTCTTCCAGAACTTCTATAAAATTTGTTCTTATTATCACTCTACTAGCCTGTTTCCCGGGCAATTATTCTGAAATATCTGCTTATTTTTAGATAGTTTCCGCCCTCAGTCCACCACCTTTTTTCTTTTTAACGTCCTCATTTGATGCAAATTGAAACAAAACGCCGTCACCATCACCTTTCCCGCTTTGAATACGCCTTTTGTCACCGCATACACCCTTTCACAGGGCATCCTCTGTACACTAATCCTGTCATTGCGCATAATCTGTCTGATATTCAGTGGCTTTCCTCTTACCGCTCTTTGCATCGTTGCTGCAAATCCTTTTGCCGCCACTTCGAAATATCCCTTATCCCTATACACCACTTCTCCTTTTTTTGACAGATCCACCTGTGAATCATGTACTGATGCCACAGTCGTTTCAAACCTTCGAATCAACTCATTCTCCTTATCAATAATCGTAGCAGTTTGTACCCAAAATATGATTTGCCACCTTTTTTTGACCAATTTCCAATCCTCTACAATCAATCTGTCTTTGTGGTTCAAGTTCTGGATCAAAAAAGACCATGCCATTGTTGTAACACAAGCATTTTGAACATCATTACAACATCATTTTCAGGTCGACCACCTTTGTCTGTCCTGTTGATATACATAGATTCCAGTATGGGACGAAATGGTTTC
>NZ_RRBA01000030.1:0-1569 GCF_004104135.1 Methanohalophilus sp. WG1-DM
TTCAGTTTGACGATATGGTCAGAAATCATTTATTACGTGACATAGTTAGAACATAATGCAACATCATAAAAAGATGTTAGTGGGGTTCAGCCAGTCTTGACGGAATAACTGAAACCCCGTGCCCGAAGGCATGATTATGTTGGCTTTGAGGATACTTAAAGTTTGGCTTATCTTGCCTCTGGAGTAAATTGAATGAGGTAAAGAAAGAATGAATACAAAAAGAAAGGTTATTGGTGGAGCTGCCATTCTTTTTTTTGTGATTGCAATTGCTTACTTCTTTTTAGCAATAGAGCACCCTGAAACAGGTATAGACGACCCCGGAGCAGTTATAGACAGCCCCAGAGCAGGCCTTTATGTGTCAGCAAAGCCAGTTCAGGAGGAACCAAGCAATTTTGTGGAATTTACCCAAGAGGAACTGAAAAATTATCCCTATATACACAAAGCGGTGTCCTCTCCGGGGAATATGATCAAAGTTCCTTATAAGAATGAAGAGGTCATGGATAATCTGGATGAATTCGACTTGATTCTGTATAACAATGATACTGAGTTCATGAAAGTTGGAGATAACTATTACCATTATAGCTTTGAGTGGGCAGATACTCTAGAGGTAGAGAAAAAATAAGTTGAAATAATAATTTTTTGAAACAAATAAAAAATCAGTCATTTCACTATTTATAAAGAGGATACAACGCAATAATATTTCTAGCATGATACAAAATATATGTTTTTGATAATTGGATGACAGGGTATAAATTGTAACATAGACACTACAAAATTTTTTATGTTCAAACCGGTAAGTACTGATTACAGAAATCCCACCAGGAGAAAAGATGAATATCTTAATACAATAGACATTACAGATGAAGTATCATTGTCTAAAGAAGAGACCATCAAATTAGCTTTTCGCTTTAAAAGCGTAACTCTTTTTCCATTACCACTGAACGTTGCATGAGCGTAGCTCATGCATTACGTTTATATATTAGAAAATGTGCCAGTCCATGAAATATTATCACAATGTATCGGACGGAATCTGTACCAGAGATTCAATAGCCAGTTATCTGAACAAAGACAGCGTATCAATATGCCAGTTATTGTATTTCCTGGACATCGATGACATTGCTTCCTATGTAGAACGTAGCTATTATGCCGATAAGGACTGGCACTTCAGGTATAAGATTTCTTCAATGATAAAGCTCATCGTTGTAAATCCTATAGAAACCTCTCTTTTGAAAAAACGATATCTACCTTAACAAATCAGGAAGCCAGGCTTCTGTGTTTTGAAGATGATAATGGTATTATTAATCTTCCCTCACATGCAACACTGTTACTACTATGTAGTAACTCCCGTTAAATCTTCGATTTAACGCGATTCACCATTTTGTAAAATACAGGCTGGGAAAAGAGGGATTTAATGAAATTATGTTCAGGATTGGAAAGAAAATAGCCAGAATTACAAAGATTAGGGATCTAAAAACAGATTCGACACCTCTTGAAGCATCCAGATATGATAGATATGCGGATTATAATCCGCATTACAAATGTAAGATGGATAAGGCACATATCACGATG
>NZ_RRBA01000031.1:0-959 GCF_004104135.1 Methanohalophilus sp. WG1-DM
ATTATGAGTAAATCAGAAAAAGTCCCACCGGGATTGGATGAAATCAAACTCCTGATCAATGAACACCGGAAAGAGATCAGGCAGGAGTACAAAGCCGAGGTTGTCGGAATCTTCGGGTCCTATGCCAGAGGGGAAGAAAAACCGGGAAGTGATGTTGATGTGCTGGTCAATTTTTATACCGGAGCAACCCTGTTTGATCTTGTGGGACTTGGCGACTATCTTGAAGACTTGCTCGGATTACCTGTGGACGTGGTATCAAAACGAGCCCTGCACCCCAAGATGCAAGATGATGTCCTGAAAGAGGTGACCCCATGAGAGATTCTGTACTTTATATCTCAGAAATGATCGATGCAGTCCTTTCCATTGAGGATTGCCAGTCTACTTCTAAATGAGGATAATTACTAAATATCTGAAATAAACAATGCTATATACAATCCCCAAAGTGATAATTGCTTGAGATGATAAGTCGATGTTGATCGAATATATACAGGCAGCCCTTGAAAGAGCCAAATATGAGATAATTGAAGATGAAAAGGAGCCTTACTATGGAGAAATACCTGAACTCGAAGGGGTCTGGGCAACAGGCACTTCTCTTGAAGAATGCCGTAAGAACCTGGAGGAAATCATCGAGGAGTGGCTCATTTTAAGATTGCGTAGAAATCTCCCCATTCCCCCTCTTGGCAACCATACAATAGACGATCTCGGAGAATTTGCCGTTGCCTAAGCTAAATCCTGTAGACTGGAAAACCCTTGTAAAAAGACTCAGAGAATTGGGTTTTGAGGGTCCCTATTCCGGAGGAAAGCATCCGTTTATGGTAAAAGGCGATCTTGTTTTAACCATACCAAATCCACACAAAGGGAAAATTGGTGTGGCTTTACTAAAAAGAATTCTTAAGCAGGCCAAAATCGCCAGGGACAAATGGCTTGAAACAAATTAATATTGTTATTTTCACTCCCCC
>NZ_RRBA01000032.1:0-930 GCF_004104135.1 Methanohalophilus sp. WG1-DM
TGATTATGCTCTCACTTACAGTTTCAGATAGTTTTTTCAACTGTTTCAGTGATTTGTTTGTATAGATTACGTCATAACTCATAACAAACCAAGCTCTTTTTTGACCTCATCTTCACTATAGGTCCTACCCATTTTGATGTCTTCCAAAGCTTCTTCAATGTCCTGAATAGCTTCATCGCTTAGTTCATCCTCATCGATTGCCATTCTGGTTAATCTCTCGATTACAGAATTAAAGGATTCTTTTGGGTATTTTTTTAGAACCTTGAGTTTTTCTTTTGTTTGTGGATCCACACAGATAGTAGTTGCCATTTTGATTCTCCTTTGCACCGATTGCAGAGACGTTGTGATATTTGCCTATAGAATGCTATAGGTGCCTATAAATATAAATATCCATCCATTGACCCTTTAATCTGTTCAACTTTTAGAGCAGGGGTCACCCCGTAAGGCGAGGATAATTACTAAATATCCGAAATTAACAATGCTATATACAATCCCCAAAGTGATAATTGCTTGAGATGATAAGTCGATGCTGATCGAATATATACAGGCGGCCCTTGAAAGAGCCAAATATGAAATAATTGAAGATGAAGAGGAGCCTTACTATGGAGAAATACCTGAACTCGAAGGGGTCTGGGCAACAGGTACTTCTCTTGAAGAATGCCGTAAGAACCTGGAGGAAATCATCGAGGAGTGACTCATTTTAAGGTTGCGTAGAAATCTGCCTATTCCACCCCTTGGCAACCATACAATAGATGACCTCGGAGAATTTGCCGTTGCCTAAGCTTTAATCCTGTAGACTGGAGTCCACATCACTGCTATTTAAAAATTATTCTGGTTTTCAGTATTACTTATCTGCCACAAAACCTTTAATTTGAGTACGTATATTTCCTATTATGGAAGTCGCAATCTCAGATGATGCATTACCTGTTG
>NZ_RRBA01000033.1:0-929 GCF_004104135.1 Methanohalophilus sp. WG1-DM
CTGGTTTTCAGTATTACTTATCTGCCACAAAACCTTTAATTTGAGTACGTATATTTCCTATTATGGAAGTCGCAATCTCAGATGATGCATTACCTGTTGTGAAAGAATCACTGGGAAAGGAGATTCTTCTGCTGCGGGCAAAAATACGCCTGGCAGAAAAAGAAATTGCTGTTTTTGAAGACAGGTACAATATGCCGTCGTCCCGATTTTGTATAAAATTTGAAAACGGGGACCTCGGGGATTCACAGGATTTTTTTGAATGGTGGGGACTTTTGAGGGGTCTTGAAACTCTTAAAACACAGTTAGATCAGGCACAATCGGTGATTTCAAATTGGTGATTCTAAGGTGCTGTCAACTACCCCTCCCTTTACTGCAAGGGGCTTGAATGTTAATTAAGCATTTGTCCGGGAGATGTAGTTAACTTTCCCGTGATGAGGTGCAGGTGGATTGACGAGGAAGGCGGAAAATAGAGGCCCTGGCTTTACAGCTGTACACAAAATAATTATACCCTGCAAACAACATTAACTAGGAGGAATTTTCTTAGAGGCTATGTCATACAACCCAGACCTTGAAATATACCGAAAAAAACTCCGAAAGATGTTGCCTCAGCTGGAAGATCGATATAACGTAAAGTATATTGGACTGTTTGGCTCCTATGTAAGAGGAGAGCAAACTACGGAAAGTGATCTCGATATCCTGGTGGAATTCAGCAAGACTCCCACCCTTTTCCAATTCATTAACCTGGAGAATTATCTCTCTGATACCCTGGGAATCAAGGTGGACCTGGTCATGAAGGATTCACTGAAACCCAATATTGGAAAATACATACTTAACGAAGTCAGGGCAGTGTGATATATGATTCGAGACATCAGGGATTATGTCAATGACATCTATGCTGCCATGGAGGCGGCAGAGAATTTTGTCAGTGA
>NZ_RRBA01000034.1:0-903 GCF_004104135.1 Methanohalophilus sp. WG1-DM
TGATTATGCTCTCACTTACAGTTTCAGATAGTTTTTTCAACTGTTTCAGTGATTTGTTTGTATAGATTACGTCATAACTCATAACAAACCAAGCTCTTTCTTGACCTCATCTTCACTATAGGTCCTACCCATTTTGATGTCTTCCAAAGCTTCTTCAATGTCCTGAATCGCTTCATCGCTTAGTTCATCCTCATCTACTGCCATTCTGGTTAATCTCTCGATTACAGAATTAAAGGATTCTTTTGGGTATTTTTTTAGAATCTTGAGTTTTTCTTTTGTTTGTGGATCCACACAGATAGTAGTTGCCATTTTGATTCTCCTTTGCACCGATTGCAGAGACGTTGTGACATTTGCCTATAGAATGCTATAGGTGCCTATAAATATAAATATTCATCCATTGACCCTTTAATCTGTTCAACTTCTAGAGCAGGGGTCACCCCGTAAGGCGAGGATAATTACTAAATATCCGAAAATACGATCCCCAAAGTGATAATTGCTTGAGATGATAAGAATATATACAGGCAGCCCCTGACAGAGCCAAATATGAGATAATTGAAGATGAAGAGGAGCCTTACTATGGAGAAATACCTGAACTGGAAGGGATCTGGGCAACAGGTAGTCCCTTGAAGAGTGCCGCCAGAGCCTGGAGGAAATCATCGAGGAGTGGCTCATTTTAAGATTGCGTAGAAATCTGCCTATTCCACCCCTTGGCAACCATACAATAGATGATTTCGGAGAATTTGCCGTTGCCTAAGCTTTAATCCCGTAGACTGGAGTCCACATCACTGCTATCTAAAAACTATCCTGGTTTTCAGTATTACTTATCTGCCACAAAACCTTTAATTTGAGTACGTATATTTCCTATTATGGAAGTCGCAATCTCAGATGATGCATTACCTGTTG
>NZ_RRBA01000035.1:0-851 GCF_004104135.1 Methanohalophilus sp. WG1-DM
GTATTTGACGATACGGTGGGTGTCGGTACACCAGATACCACAGTCCAGAAGCATCTCGAAACCGGCTTTGAACAGCCTTTCCATCTGGTCCTTGTCGGTAGGAATGAATTCCTTACCGAAGTCAAGATTGTATTTCTGCTTCAGTTCCATTGCCTTCATTGGGATGGTCATTAAGTCCCAGTCATCCTGGGTACATTTCTCACCGGTCTGTGCACGGTCATAAAAATCATAGCAAGTTACGGATTTGGTAAATGTCATAAATTATCCTCCCTGTATTATTTTTTCATTAATTCAAGAGCCACGTTTGCTGCTTCTGCTGCGTTTTCTGCTGTTGCGTCAGCACCCAGTTCCTTAATCCAGGAATCTGTGACCGGAGCGCCACCGAACATTACTTTTACAGAGTCACGCAGACCTTCTTCTTCAAGCAGACGCATTACGTCTTTCTGACCGAGCATGGAAGTGGTCATAAGGGCAGAGCCGGAGAGTAGAAGTTTCTCGCCTTTGTGGGCTGCTACTTCTTCAATGACCTTGTCGTTGGGCACGTCAACACCCATGTCGATAACGGTGAAACCGTTTGCACCGAGCATGGTTGCAACAAGCCTGTGCCCTATATCGTGGATGTCGCCTTCCTGGACGAACTTGATGCAGGTTCCAACGGATTCTGAGGTCTCATCCTCTGCAAGGAGTGGATCTAGAATTTCCATGGCGGCTTTCATGGCCTTGGCAGACATCATTATCTGGGGAAGGTAGATTTCGGCGGCTTCGAATTTGTCACCGATGATCTTCATACCCACAGACAGACCATCATTGATGATCTCGAAAGGAGTTAAACCTGCATCCAGGGCTTCCTG
>NZ_RRBA01000036.1:0-849 GCF_004104135.1 Methanohalophilus sp. WG1-DM
CAGGAAGCCCTGGATGCAGGTTTAACTCCTTTCGAGATCATCAATGATGGTCTGTCTGTGGGTATGAAGATCATCGGTGACAAATTCGAAGCCGCCGAAGTCTACCTTCCCCAGATAATGATGTCTGCCAAGGCCATGAAAGCCGCCATGGAAATTCTAGATCCAATCCTTGCAGAAGATGAGACCTCAGAATCCGTTGGAACCTGCATCAAGTTCGTCCAGGAAGGCGACATCCACGATATAGGTCACAGGCTTGTTGCAACCATGCTCGGTGCAAACGGTTTCACCGTTATCGACATGGGTGTTGACGTACCCAACGACAAGGTCATCGAAGAAGTAGCAGCCCACAAAGGCGAGAAACTTCTGCTCTCCGGCTCTGCCCTTATGACCACTTCCATGCTCGGCCAGAAAGACGTCATGCGTCTGCTCGAAGAAGAAGGTCTGCGTGACTCTGTAAAAGTAATGTTCGGTGGAGCTCCGGTCACAGATTCCTGGATTAAGGAAATCGGTGCTGACGCAACAGCAGAAAACGCAGCAGAAGCAGCAAACGTGGCTCTTGACTTAATGAAATAAAATCTGGAGGATTAATTTATGACATTTACCAAATCCGTAACTTGCTATGATTTTTATGACCGTGCCCAGACCGGTGAGAAATGCACCCAGGATGACTGGGACTTAATGACCATCCCGATGAAGTCAATGGAACTGAAGCAGAAATACAATCTTGACTTTGGTAAGGAATTTGTTCCAACCGACAAGGACCAGATGGAAAGGCTGTTCAAAGCCGGTTTCGAGATGCTTCTGGACTGTGGTATCTGGTGTACCGACACCCACCGTATCGTCAAATAC
>NZ_RRBA01000037.1:0-772 GCF_004104135.1 Methanohalophilus sp. WG1-DM
GGTTTGTTTCCAGTATAATCTGAATCTTCAAAGCAGGATTTATTGGTTATACTGATAAAATCTACACCTAACTCAGAGGCCATGTTTCTCAAATCTTCTGTAATATTGTTTTCTGTCATTTTTATCTCCTTTTGACAAGAACTATTTATGATACTATTCAAAAATACCACAGTAAAACATTGTACACAGCGTTTAAAAAATATACTGTAAGCATTTCTGGTTTATTCTTTTGACTTCAGGTATTCTGCAATATTCTTGCCCAGTTCTTTTGCGGCATTGACAGCTTCTGGTTGGTCCTCAAATTTGTTTATTCCTACAGACTCTTTTGTTGCATCTGGACCAAACATCATCTTGATACCGCTCATGTCACATTCGTCTCCAAATCTGCATCGAACACATGGATTATTGCCAAGGATCCTAACAGAGCCTACAGCCTCCATCCCTTCTTCCATCATGTAATATGTAATTGCATTGATACCGTTATCAGAGGCGGGTGGCATCATCTCAAAATCCTTCGGGATTGCAGATGTGATTATTGCTCCTCCAGGTTTTCCTTGCATGAATCCATATTGATGGCGGAGTGAATAAAGTCGTTCAATAAATGCTTTTGTGCGCGAATCAAGGGTGGAATATGGTGTAAAACCTGCAATAATAAGAGCATCTGCTTCTTTAGCTTTTTCTGCCAAAGCAATGCCGTCGTCTTTAATTACACAGACATTCGTTTTTACACAGCCCAGGCAAGCCTTACAGGGAGCAACAGTATAATCAATAA
>NZ_RRBA01000038.1:0-946 GCF_004104135.1 Methanohalophilus sp. WG1-DM
ATTATATGAAAACATTAGTAACATATATGTCACAGACAGGAAATACAAAGAAAATAGCTGAAGCAATATATGAGGAAATTACCGGTGAGAAGGATATCAAAGACATCAAAGATGTAAGCAACTTCGAAGGTTATGATCTCGTGTTTGTGGGTTTTCCGGTCCAGCAATTCAACATTCCAGAAAATGTCTCTGAAGTTGTAAAAGAGAATGTAGCTGGTAAGAATATAGCATTTTTCATGACCCATGCTGTTCCCGAAGGAACCGAAGCCATTCATTCATGGACCGGCTCCTGCAAGGATATCGCAGCCACTGGAAATTATCTTGGTACATTTGATTGTCAGGGTGAGTTGGCACAACCTCTAATCGACAGGTTGCTGGAATCCGATGATCCACAAATGAGAGAGTTTGCTCAGATGGGTCCTTCCACAAAGGGTCAGCCTGACGAATCTCGTGTACAGAAGGCAAGGGAATTCGCAAAAGAAATTCAGGCAAAGGTTCAGTGACTGGATATTTCTGATTTCCTGCAATTAATCGGGGGTTCAAGTGCTATTAACAAAGATTAATCACAACTCAGTTTGAGCTTATTTTATCTTTTATTTTTCCCATACTTGAATCAATTAGAAATTGTTCAAAGGGCACACTTTAATGCATAGTCCGCATCGAAGTCCGCCAAGAACATTAAACATATACTCAGCGCATTTTTCTCTATGAATGACCCCTTCTGATGTAAGAGCATCAACCGGACACCAATGGTGCATCCGTCAGTATAGCAGCCATACGTACTTTAGGTCCAAAGTCCTTTGTTATCAGAAGATGATTCATGCCAAAGTTTCCCACGCCTGCACGATAAGCAGCATATTTGAAAGATAAATCTGCTTTAAGTGTTTCACGATTGGCATACCAGTAACCGTACTCACTTCCTTCACTTGGAGCAATCGTTGCCATA
>NZ_RRBA01000039.1:0-737 GCF_004104135.1 Methanohalophilus sp. WG1-DM
GAATGGATTAATCGGGAGGAAGTCCTTGATATTTTTACTCTTCCTGAATTCAGTGAAAGAACTCTGTACAGGGTTCTTGAAACCCTGGGAAATAATCGTGAAACGATTATTTCCGATATCCAGGATAAACTGTTTGAAAGATACGATTTCGAACATACCAATATCAACATGGACTGGACCAGTATCGTATTACATGGTGATAAATCACCACTGGGTAAGCATGGATACAGTCGTGACCACAGGCCAGATAAGAAACAGGTCACACTGGGCATAAGTGAACTTGCTGATCCCATCAATGTTCCTGTGGGTATCACAGTGGAAGAGGGGAATGTGAATGATCAGAAACATTTCAAGAAAACGTATCAACAGGTTAACAGAAGACTGGAAGAGGGTTCTCTTGTAGTTTTTGATAAAGGAGCTCATAGTGTAGACAACACTTCCCTGATAAGAGAAGATGAGATGCATTATCTGACTGCAAGGAAACTGAACAAAAGTGATGATAAGAAAATAGCTACGTTCTGGGAATCGTCTCCTGAATTGATTAATGCAAAGAATGGAATATACGGGATCAAGATAGTAAAACCAAGTAGTGTCAACTACTTCTATTTTTCAAAGAAATTGCAGAAGGAACAACTTGATTCCAGAGCAAGAAAGGTTATGAGGCAGATAAAACAGGCAAAAGATATACAGAAATCCATTGATAAGAATAAGAAACTGCCCAAGAGATTCAGGATCAA
>NZ_RRBA01000005.1:0-109433 GCF_004104135.1 Methanohalophilus sp. WG1-DM
ATTTGGAAGTACCGACTCAGTATAGTTATATGAACTGTCAGGCTTTGAAACATTTGCTTCCCAATTATCATCAATATATATTTCCGTGTGATCAAAGTCTTCGTCACCAGGATTTGTCCAGGACCATTCAATCCAGTTTGTAGAAGTAGTATTGGTTAAATCACTGATACTGGCTGGCGGTGTTGTATCTGAATCAGTAGTTACAGTATCAGTAGTCGCAGTATCGTTTTCCCACGCAGAAAAATTCCCCCCATCATCTACAGCACGGGTTGAAATATCGTGAGATGTATCTGAAGCAAAGCCAGATGCATTATAATACTCAGTTGTCACATTATCTTCAAATGTTCCATCAATATACACAGAAACGTGACTGAAATTTTCAGTAGGATTATCCCATGTCCAGTTTATCCAAATAGTTCCTGTATCAGACGCATTAAGATTACTAACACTTGAAATTGCAGATGCACTGCCACAAACAACTCCAAATATCAGTAAACTAGCTATAATTAATTTAAATCCGGTTTTCATACCATAATCTCCTTTGTATAATCATATCTGTTCAGATGCACCTATATGTAAATAGCCTTTTCGAGTAATAGCAAAGTTTGTCTTATCTTTGCCGATTAAGTTAATATCCGCATCAATGTCAACAGTTTCTCCTACAACAGTTAAATATGATTCGGTCTGTAATGCCTTGAAACTCTTCCTTGGAATCGTTACCAATAACTCGAAATCCCCGCCTGAATACAGCGCCAGTTCCAGGGCTTCTTGCTTGCTTGAAGCAATTTCAAACACACGCCTGTCTACTGGCAGCAACTCTTCCCTCAGGACAAACCCCACCTCATTGACCGAAGCAAGATCATACAGCGACAGTGCCAGCCCGTCACTGGTATCCATGGCAGAGGTCACAGCACCGCTTTTTGCAAGCATCCTGCCCTCGGCAATCCGGGGTACGGGTTCCAGAAGGGGTTTCATGAAATCGCTGTCAACATCCATATTTTTCAGATAGGCTTTCAGGGCTGCCCCGGCTGCCCCAAGGGTGCCGGTAACACAAACCAGATCTCCCGGTTTTGCCCCTTTGCGGGTGAGAAGTTCTTCTTTGGAAACCCTGCCCAGAGCAGTTCCCGTGATGGTAAGTTCCTCATGGGAATCCACATCCCCCCCGATTACCGAAGTTTCGCAGAATTGTGCACAATCCCGCATACCCCGGGCAATTTCCCCGGAGTCTTCCAGAGACATGTTTTGGGGATAGCCCACCGCTGCAAGCAAACCCAGAGGCTGGCCGCCCATTGCAGCAATATCACTGAAATTCACCGCAGCAGCCATCCAGCCGATCTGCCAGGGAGTCATTGTATCGGGAAAATCGGTCCTCTGGTGCAACATGTCCGTAGTAACTACAAGGTACTCCCCGCCAAATTCAAGGACCGCACAGTCATCATCCCCGGCAGGCACCTTTAATTCATCTTTCCCCCTGCCAAAAACTGAAGCCAGCTGTGCGATAAATGCGCGTTCATCAATATCCTTTATCCTTGATACCATCGAAACCTCCGGAAATATCCAGTGCCTGCTTTCGCATGATAGCAGCAATACGCATGTTGCGGTTTACGAAATCAGAAGGCATCGGAAAAAGCCAGAAAGCACGTCTGCAGATCAAGTACCTGCAGGACAGGCAATGATTCAGCAGGTATGCTTCTCACAACTATATCTTATAAAGGTACTGCCGACACATATAAAGAGGTTACTTAAACTGCAGACTGATCTGAAGTTATTTTTTCAGTGCCATTTTTGCCTGTACGTATACAGACATTATTCAGGAAAGAAGTTGCAGCATAACCCAGGGATAAAAGTTCATCCCGGCTCAGGGGAGACAAATCCCTCAGGTTCCTGTCCATTGAATGTTCCGTTTCGCCCTGCTGGATAAAATAGGCAACATCCCTGCCAGCACATTTTACAATAGAAGAAGCAATCGATTCAATATCCTCAGATTTATCCATAAAACCCGGCAGCACTGTTGTCCTTAATTCCTGCAGGAGTTTGTTCTCTGCGGCCAGTTTTATGGAACGTTGCACATTATTCACAGCATCTGCCGGAGAGATAGTCACAGCAGGATAGGAGCCATAACCGATCATCCTGCCATAATCATCGGCATTTTCAAGAGAGGCTTTGACATCGATGAAAACACCATCAACCAATTCCTTTTCAATAAGGCCTTCTAAAACATCAGCGTATACACCATTGGTATGTATCCCGACCAGAAGTCCCATATCCCGGGCCATTTGAGCGATTCCGGAAACTGCCTGCTCCTGTTGCAGGGGTTCACCACCGGAAATTACTACAGAACTCACAAAGGGACGGGAAGTTTCCATTAACTGTTTTATCTGGGAACTTTCGACCAGCTCATAACCATTCAAAATAGAATAATTCTGGCAGTAGGGACACCTGAAAGGACAATCCCTTAAAAAGAAAACTACGGAAGCCTTGCCCGGCCAATCGAGGGTAGAAAGGGGGACATAGTCCCCGAAATTTACCTCGAAATCTTCAACGCATGTCTGCTGAGCCATATCTCATCCTGTCCGCAAGTTCTTGTTTCTTGGCAGCATTCCATCCGCCTACAGACTGGATATAACCGGTAACCCTGGAAAGGTGCTCCACATTATCTGAATCACAATTCTCACAACTGTCCTGCAATCCGGACATCATATGGAAATCATTCATACAGACAGTCATATCCTTTGTAAAAGCAAAGTAACCGGTCTGGGTGTTGCGTGCAAGATGCATGGTAAAGTCTTTCAGTCCCTTTGCATCGGGAGAGCCTTCACCAAGCCAGATGTGCATGATATTACCCCCATCAACAATAGGGAAGAATACATGCTCCACATTGATCCGCTCCATCAGGGACAGGTCTGCTCCCGGTGGTACATGTGTACCATTGGTGTAATACACAGGCAAATCGTGCGTTTCCTTGAGTCTGGAAATCGAAGCCTCCACATCTCCCTTGAGAACCGAAGCAGCCATTTCCCTGTACTCATCATGAAGCAGGTCTGAAACAGCGAATCTCTGACAGGTAGTTTCAGCAGGCGTCCGTGCAAGAGCTATCTCAATTCCATGTTCCTCTGAAATCTTGCGGGCATGCATTTCCATTTCTGTCATTGCCCTGACTGCAACCTTGAAAGCCTCTTTTGACTCATGCATCTGGGAGCCTGTATGGTACTGGACCATCTCATTGATACCCACCACACCGATGGTAAACACAAGACTATCCATATCAACAGCAACAGCACCTTTCTTACCGGTAACCGGGTCTTTGGGTTGTTGTGTGGCAAAAGGCATCCTGCCGGATTCAATGATCGGGGTCATCCATTTGAGTTTGGTCTGGAATACCTCAATTGCCCTGTCCATCAACCCCTTAAGTCTTGAGAATAGTTCCTCATCATTACCCTGTGCCTTGTAGGCAGCCCTTGGGCAGTTCAGGGAAACAACCTGCCAGGAACCCATGGAAAAGTGTTTTCCGTCCTTGAAGTTGAGCTTTTCTTCAAATTCATCATCATCTTCTGCATTTGCCGAAAACTGATAGGCACAGCACTGGTAACAGGAAATTCCTTCACCTGCACCCCTGTAAGGAGGAAGCTGGTTATCAAAGTAAGGAGTGCCAAACTTGGCGGTAAGTTCGAATGTCAGGTTATAAAGATCATCATAGGTCGGAAGTTCTGGATGGGCACGATTGAACATCTCATCCTCTTCCATGAAATCAGGTTCAATGGAGATCTCCGGTTTGGGGAAATTAAAGGGTTTACCCCAGTAGTCCCCTTCAAGCATGACATTCATAAGCGCCTGGAAACCAAGACGGACCTCCCTTTCATAATCACCATAAACCCTAACGTCACTACCATCCGAACCATCCCAGACACGTCCGCGATAGACTACAGGTTTATCTCTCCATAGTTTTGGGACCCCGGGAGAAAGCTGTACGGAGGAAAAAACAAGCTGTCCTCCCCGGGCTACCATCATCTGAGTCATCTCATAAACGAACATCTGCATCAGCTGTTCGATCTCCTTGTAGGACTTACCCTCTAAAAAGGGCGCAAGGAACGTAAGGAAATTATAGAATCCCTGCCCTCCGGCAAAATTCGTCTGGGCACTACCCAGGGCTTTTACCGCATGAAGAACTGCAACTTCAGCTTTCATTGCCGGACCGGCAACACTGGCCTTGGCACCGGAACCATCCGGCATGAGTCCATAATAGAAGAAATATCTCAAATCCCAGTCCTGACAGAAAGCCCGGGTTCCCATGTATTCCAGATCATGGATATGCAGATCACCATTCAGGTGAAGGTCGGAAAGTTTGGGTGGCAGAAGTAAAAGATACTGTTCCTTGGAGATTTTGTCGGCCTTCTTTTTGTGCGAGGTTTCCGCATTCTCCTGGAGATTGGCATTTTCCTTGGCTTCAAAGCCGGTACCCATATCGATCTCGCAGGCATCATAAACAGGAGTACCTACCCTGGTGGAAATATTACGCCATTCCACATCATTGTGCTCAATCAGGACCATATTAACAACTTCCCTGATGAGCGGGCCGGAGAGGAATCTGAGATTCATACTACGAATCCTTTTTTCCGTTTCCTTTGCTATACCAAAGGCCTCATCCCGGGTGATAGCCGGGATACCATGGAAACGTTCACTGAGAGAGGTTTCTTTCAGTAACTGGTTTACAACGATATTGCGGTCCCATTCAACCATGTGTCCGTCAGTGGTCCTGACTTTAGGCATTATTGAAACAAAACTCCCGTCAAGAGTCTGCTGTCGTGGAGATGATTCGGAAGTAGTTTCAACAATACTGGAGGAAGGGATGGTGTCCTCAGGGACACCACTTATATCCGTATTTTTCACTTTCTTTTCAATTTCTTTTGCCATAGAATCCATATTAAGCCCCCATTTAATTTAGCAAATCCTGAAGGACATCCATATCCACATCACTACCTTTGAATAAATTGTCAGATGTAAGGAATTCATCCCCTATCTGCAAGACAGGTGCTTCACTTGTAAAGACACCATTTATGCGCAGTTCTGTAAGTGCTTCCGCAGAAGTCATATCTGCTTCTTCAAACTGTACATTATTCTCTTTTAGCGTCGCTTTCAGACGGGCACATTTCGGGCAGACATCGGTGGTATAGATAATAATTTCAGACATGATACTCCATCCTTGTAACAATAAACACCATCAGGAGAGCCAAAGAAGATAGAAAGGAATCAACAATCATGAATCCGGTTTTGATTTCCCCTAAACGACTGGCTTCCCACAGTGAGTAGATACGAAATAGGATTCATTCATTTATAATGCTTTTTCAGCCTATGTCTGGATACACTAAAATGTGCCTGGTAACAAATGTGATATACAATAAAATAATCTAAATGTTCTGAATTTATTGCATTATCCGATCTGGTAACAAACAAATAAGAACGTTTCCAAAAGATGTATAACCTAAACACCGATAATAGCAGTAACTTGAACCAATTGAGGTGTACAATATAACCGACTTACTTACATCAGGGTGCAAGCCCATAGATGAACTGCTTGGAGGTGGGTTCGAAGCAGGAATTGTGACCCAGATATATGGAGAATCCGGAAGCGGAAAGACAAACCTCTGCCTCCAGCTTGCAGTCCATTGTGTAAAGAATGAGAAAAAAGCAATTCTTGTTGATACTGAGGCAATCTCCCCGGAACGATTCAGTCAGATAGCAGGTGAAAATGCCAGGGAAATCGCCCAGAACATAATCATCTACGAACCCCACAGTTTCGAGGAACAGTATTCTGCAATCCACGAGATAGAAAAAATAAGTGCCCAGAACATCGGACTTATAATTGTTGACTCAGCAACTGCTTATTACCGGTTTGGCCTTGAAGATGAAGAGAAAAGCATCCGCACCCGCAGAGAACTTGCCAATCAGATTGGCTATCTGCACGGCCTGGCCCGCAAGAGAGGAATTGTAGTTGTTATCACAAATCAGGTATACTCAGACATAGGAACCGGCAAACTGAAACCTGTAGGTGGCAGTACGGTCGAACACATGTCAAAAACCATAATCCAGCTTGAGCGTACAGGGGAGAATAAAAGAAAAGCCAACCTGCTCAAACATCGCTCCCGTCCGGAAGGATTGAGCAGGGAATTCACAATAACCCAGGAAGGGCTGAAGTAAAATAAGAATATTCATTCCAGATATGGAGACTGGGCAAGCACCGACATCCCATTATCCGAAATATTAAGTACACGCACCTCATTGATTGTGCTCGACCCCCTCAGTTTCATAACAAAGATCGTACGCTGGAGATTATTACCCACCCTGACACGTTCCAGTTTGACAACTGAATCCGCACCATATTCCACCATCTCATCAAGACCAAACATCTTGCCAACTGAAATCACAGAAGTTACATCGCGGCTGCGCAGGACACCAAACACATCATCTATGAGGGTTCTCAGTTTGTAATTTGAATCTATGGCAAGGAATAGGGCTTCAATTGAATCAATGAATACCCTCTGAGGCTGCACATCATCTATTTTGCTTTCAATTAGTTTTTTGAAACTCTTAATAAGCTCTGAGGGTGCGATTTCCACACTTTTCTGGAGACGAAGCCCCGGCTCGGTGATATCCACAAAAGAAAGTAAGCCATCATCCTCAAGTTTCTTAAAATCCCAGTCAAAGGATGCTTTCATTTCCCGAACAATGGATTTGGATTCTTCCGATGTGATTATACACATCACCTTCTCCCCGTTCTTTGCCCCTTCATAAATGAACTGAGATCCAAAAATTGTTTTACCGGTTCCTGATTTCCCGGAAACAACGTTTGCAGTACCTTTAAAGTACCCGCCTTTGAGCATCTCATCCAGTCCCTTAATACCAGTACTAACCCTTTCAGGAATTGTCGTCTCCTCCATTTGAAACACCTTGTGAACCACACCACACTTACGCATGATGCTTCCTGCTTCATACCTTTTCCCAACGAAAAACAAGTCCGCAGGCTCTACCCGTAGTTCCTACGGTGCTTTAAATATATTAAGCTTACTTGGTTATCGTAAACTTATGCATTACATTATGTAATTAATATTTTTATACTTTTGGTACGCATTCATCCCCGTAGCTTACGCAAAGGGGTATTCTGGGCTCTGTAGAAAACCCTTTCCTCTAATTTCCACTAATACATTATTATTATTATTATTATTATTATTATAAGAAAAGGTCCCCAATGTAATTCTGGATAGACAAAATACATTGGGGATGAATGTATTTTGTTCCAGATTTCCAATATGGAACTCTCATTAAATCTGTGATTTAATGGTATACCGTCGTAATATTACAGAAATATAGACAGGACATATTCTATTTCAGTAATTATTCAAATGAGGATTTCTACAGAGCCGGATTCCTGATATAAAAATTCATGTATCTTTCCCGGAATTTAACAAAAATCGCTTTCATAAGACGTATCAGGTTCTTCGACGACTTCAAGCAACACCTCACTGAAAAGCAATTTTTCCAGTGTACGCGTAACATAGCTGCGTAGCTGATGTTTACTTATGTCCTCCCCAAGACGCAAGTCAGAATCAACCTGAACTCTCCACAGCGCCAACCGGAAATTTTCAGGGTCCTTTATGTCCATAGTATAGAATTTCTCCAGGAAAAACGGAAGAATAAAAGGATTATCCACAACTTCACACAATAAGAGATATTCTTCAGCTAAAGAATTTGTGATATTCAGGTCCTGTGTACCCACAATAAGCCCTAATGTATCCAGAGAATAATCCTTGCCCTTAATATTGACACAATTTGTCATAGAGAACTCCGAATTATTTATTCTGTCTTTTTTCCAGAATATCAGTGCAGCGCTGCAGGTCTTCTGCAGTATTGACATTCAGAGCTACTTCAGGGTCTTCCAGAAGATAATTATAATATTCCTGCTCCTCCCGGATTTTGCTTCCGTCAAGGATATTTATCCCAGTGGGGACTATGAGATTTCCACTCCAGTTGAAAACGGTATCCGGACGCAAACCTATCTTTTTACACAGGGAAAGGGGTATAAATACCGACATTGAAGGTTTTCCACACCTGTAATATTCCTCCACAATGGAATCGATACGACCGGCTGTTATCAGGGGCAGGTCGGACATGATTACCATCAGGGGCTCTGCAACTTTAGCCTGCTCCACAGCATAAACCATATCTCCAACATAATTATCACCGGCAGTATCAATGGTTTTAACATTACCTCCATAACAATTTTGTACAACTCTTTCTGTGTGAGGGGTAAAAGGAGACACTGTCACATAAACATCACCAATACTCTCAGATTCCTCCAGGGCATCCACAACATAACATATCATGGGCTTACCCAGAAGATCTACACAGGGTTTCTCATCCATACCCAGACGTAAACCCTGTCCACCAGCCATTATAAAAGCATCCATGAAAGACCTCCGTAACCTGTATTGATGGCAAATAGCGCCATAGTAATGGCAATCAGGGAAGTAAGCCTGGCAATTTCATTGGCGGTTCCAATACAATCCCCGTTAACGCCACCAAAATGCCTGTTGGAAACATTGAGAACCCCGAAAGCCCCCAATATGGCTGCCACAAAACCTATCAGACCAATTAAACCCAATCCGAGAACAGATACAATACCACCCATTATCAGGCCAGCCAGATATTTACCAACATCTGTTTTGTCGATCATCATGGAACCCAGGCCTTCATGGATCGATTTGCCAAAAGCTGCTATTGTGAGCATACCCTGTTTGGCACCGATTTCCGACACAAACAGTGACAGGGGCAAAAGTGTCCACTGTGGCAGCGATGAGATGGCCCCTGTCATGTATATCTGCTGCTGAAGAGAGGAAATACTGGCATAGAGCAAAATCAGGCCTATGACACAATATGCCACCCCGCCTATACCCAGCGACATATCCTTAAGGGCACTGATCTTCTTTTCAAGAGAGCCGTGAGCCGTACACCCGTCACCAAAATCAGACAGCCCGTCCAGGTGATTGAGACCTGTCAGATAGTAAATAAAAACAATAACCAGGGCTGCGGAAATATTGGCGGGAAAGACATACTCCACAATTCCTGTAAACATGCCAATCAAAAGACCCAGTATAATACCCGTAAAGACAAACAGGTAACTTCGTTTAACCAGCTCATCAAGGCCTTCCATAGTAATTCCCACGGGAATTGTCGATAAGAAACCAAAACCCGTCCTGGCTGCGAGTAGAAATCCGCTCATCCGGCTATCACACCACCGCCATGTTTTTCGTCATCATCTTTATTTTTAGAAGTGTCAATCTCTGCCATTCCCCTGGTATACATATTGGCAGAAACTCCTCCGATAAGTCCACCGATGACATCATCCATGAAAGGACCGAGTTCTGCAAGTATACCCGGTTTTTGTTTGTCGAACCTGACAAACTCAAACATTCCCTTGTCCCCACTGATATATTTGGAAATGCTCATACCCAGTACCTCATCAGCTATCAGGAAGGTCAGATCCCTTTCATAGGAATCACGACTTATGTTAGGCAGTGTCCCATTGCGACCCTCTCTTTCAAGCAGGATACCGGAATAGATCAGCATGCAAAGGTTGGGATCAGAAATCGCAAGACGAAGTTCCCTTATAAAAAGGGCTTCTGCCTTTTCACGAGTCTCGATTCCCGGATGAGGTGTGTAAAGTCCCATTGAGGCTTCCACAAGTGCCTCTTCAGTAATACCCTCTTCCTTCAGGATATCCATAATATCATAAATATAACCGGTATCAGCTTCTTCGGGCTGTTCTCCTTTTGTATTCCTGGATTCTACATCAGACAGTTTCATAGTATCACTTTGACCAGATTACATAAATTTCCATAAAAAGTTTGTAAAAACATAATTACAAGTGAAAAGCACGCTATAGATATAAGAGCCGCTCCTTCTACAAGCCGGTTTGCCCTTTTAATAGATTCCGCATCCGGGAATGCAAGCCCCTCTCCCAGTACATAAACTCCCGGTTTTTCCAGCTTGACACCTACAGCCCCTGCCACTGCTGCCATTGGATATCCTGAATTTGGGGAATCCGGAACTTTGCAATAATTATTTGTACAGTAGCATGCGCCTGAAGGATCAAAAGACATATTTCTTGACAGAATGTTCAGGAAGAATGCAGTTACCCAGATGAAAAACAGGGAAATCCGGGCAGGAATCCAGTTAAGTACATCATCCAGTTTTGCCGAGAAGAAACCAACTTCCCTGTGTGCCTCATCCCGGTAGCCAACCATGGAATCAAGGGTACTTACAGCTTTAAAGGCATAAGCTGCTATCAGACCGAAGGGACCTGCTACAGAATAATAGAGCAGGGGAGAGAGAACAGAATCTACGTAATTCTCGGACACGGTTTCTATGGCAGCAGAAGATACATGGGAGTCACTAAGTTTGGAGGTGTCCCTGCTTACATACATAGAAAGTTGTTTTCTGGCCTCCTCCAGGGCCCCAACTTCCAGAGTTGATGCAACTTCTTCTCCGGCAAATAACAATCTGCGAATTGAAAAAGTGCTTTTGAGGAAATAGGCTTCAATAACTATACCCACAAGTTCAGGAACCAGGGATTGATTCGACACTAAAAGTACAATATAGGCAAGAAGGGATGCAAAAAGAATGCATGAAATACCCATGAAAACACCATAGGTTTTTCTTCCCGATGAAGGAATGTGCTTTTTAAAAATGCCAATCAGTGTCCCGATCCAGACCACCGGGTGCAGGCGAGCCGGAGGTTCCCCAACTGCAAGATCAATTAACACAGCAAATAAAAGCACATAAATCATATGCATATAACCGGCAAAAATAAAATCCATCATAATAGGGGCTCCATTACCTCATCCCAGCCCTTTTTGAGTTTGTCTTCCATCTCTCCTTCACCTTTAAGGACATCAAGCAGTTTCTGGACAGTTGGTTTTTGGTGAACCAAGCCACATTTTTCACAACTCCACACCTTACCTCCGCTTGAGCGACAGACCCACCTGCCTCCTGTGCGCTCATCCCCACAGGGATAAAAGGGACAAAAGCAGAAAGTGCAATCCTGCCCTTTGAAATGGCAGGGATAATAGGGACATGCCCTGTTCGCACCAAGAGGCTTTACAGGTTCTTCGTCCAGTATCTGGTTAAGATTCTCCATGGCACTATCCCGGGCACTGTCAACTACAACTGTCCCTATAGCCTCCACAAGCCTATCAGTATCCTCTTTTGGCCTCACCGAAACCCTGATAAAATTACAGTCCATGGAATAAAAGTCGGAACAATCCCTTACAAGAAGACCCTTTTCAGCGAGTCTGTGAGTCAATTCAACCGAATCCAGGCTTGCAGCACTTATATCCACAAGGACAAAGGATGTATTACTTTCATGCGTTTTGAACCTGCGCACCTTGCCCAGGCGCTCCATAAGGTAGCGGCGGTTTTCCCGGACAAATTGCCTTGAGGCAGTTAGATAATCATTCACAATATCAGAAGGCATATTCAATAAGGATATAGCGACTGCTTCATCCATTGGCCCTATATTGCAGCAATTGCGTACCCTATTCAGAATCATTGCAAACTTCTCATTAGTAATACTAAAAGCAATTCCTGCTCCGGGAAGCGAAAAGGTATCTTTCAGAGAGCGTATCACTAAAAGATTGTTAAAAGAAGGAACTTCATCTGCCAAAGTTGCAGATACGTCCGTTAGGTCTAACAGACTTTCATCAACCACCAGCAGGGTAGAATGGTCATTACAGCGTTGCAGAAGAGAAATTAAATCAGTTTTTGAATAAAGCTGGCCTGAAAGATTATCCGGGTTAGTGAGCATGATTATTTTTGCTTTGGTAAGCAAAGCTGAAGATATGTTTTTTAAGTCGTCCTCAAAAACATAGTTCACTTCCCCACCACTGATTATACAATGTTTTTCATCGGCCGGATTCTGAGACCTGTTCAGAAGAACGGTATCGCCGGTTTCAATTACCGAGGAAAATACCATGCGTATTACATCTTCAACTCCCAGAGCAGGAACAATATTATCAGCAGCAATATTATTTCCAAAATATTCGGCAGCACTTGACCTTAATTCTGAATATTCATTATCGGGGAATTGGGAATACATGGATTCCACACGGGAAAAAATATCCTCCAGGCAGAGTTTGCAATCCGGATAATCAATGGGACTGCCCAGAGGATTGGATGTTGAACTAAAATCAATTATAGCTGTTTCACTAATACCTTTTTCCAGAGCAATTCTGTGCCCATCTTCTAAAGGTTTCCTGATTGATTCAATTTCTTTTTTCCATAATCCCTTATCAGACACGTTAATCGAAATAAACTAATGAATAGAACCTATATTAAATTAATCAAATTGAGTTTCCTATGCTTCAGAATAATTAGTCCTGAAACATCATGAAAAATAAAAAAGATAAATATAGCCTTGATCATTTTCTGGCAAAGGTTAGATAACCGGTGTGGCCCACCCTTGATGGTGCGGGTCTTGTGCCTCTTTCGGATACAGATAACTCTCTTTCCAGACATTCAAGAGTATTTAAACTGTAAAATCCTGCCTTCACTGCTTCCAGGTATACGGCTTTTGCCTGTTCAATGAAAGGTGAATAAACAACAAGGAAACCTCCGGCAAGCAGGTTGGAGCAGGCATACCTGACAGATTCTGCCGAATCTTTAATATCAAGTACTATAACATCGAAAAAATCACTGCCCTGCTTCATCACATCCACAATATCCCCGCAGCGAACTTCCACATTGGAAAGGCCGGCCATGGACAAATTGGCCCGGGCATTCTTCACAAAATCCTCACGTATCTCATAGCTGATCACTTCCTTTGCTACAGAACCCAGATAAATTGCAAGCACACCGCTGCCCGTACCGGCTTCGAGAATCCTGTCAGAAGAATTGATACCTGCATGGGAAATAATCTGGCCCACATCCTTGGGCATGATCGGTGCCCCCGTGCGTTTTGCAAGTCTGAACATATCCGGAGCCCGGGGCCTGATGACAGAGAATTGCTGACCCATATGGGACACAATGGTGCCGCCGGGTTTTATATCCAGCAAATCAGCCGTTTCAACAATACCAAATTCACAGTGGAACTGTTTACCCGAAACTGTGGTCAGATATTCCCGGAATTTGTCTTTATGACGGGTGCGCAAAAGCACCGTTTCATTTTCTTTCATACATGCACCTCAGGGTTGTTGATAACGGCGGGCAGGAATCGTTACAATATCCCGGGGTATAGAGTGTTTATCCTGCCGGAGTAACTTTATAAGTTCCCTGAATTCACGGCTGTAGGCTTCTAAAAGTTGTTTTCCATATTTAACACCGTGCATCGTCAGGACATACTCATAGCGCTGGTGGAACCTGTTATTCTTTTCATAATAACGCAGGTCTTCATCCACAATACCCATTGCCACGAGCAGCTGGATGTTCTCAAAAACCCTGTTGCTGTAAGGAAAACCATAGTCCCAATGGAATTCATAATCAAAGAGGTTACGAAGGCTGACATCTTCACTGAACCGCTGGACCATGCGATATATCCAGGTTATATTACGTAAACGGGGAATTGAGACAAAGCCATCTTCCTCTTTCCAGAAGATGGAATTAACGGTATAGAACAACAATATCAGCCCCTCTATCGGTAGGTAATTTTCCTGACGTATAAATCTCAGCAACTGAGGAGACAGGGTGTCAACAGTATGGCCTACAACATCCTTGAGCTGTGCAGCTTCTGGGCATCCTACACCATCAATCGGAGAAAAAACAACCAGTGACAGTTGCCTGGAAATCGCCCTGACCAGACCGTTTGCAAGGGCAGATTCATCGTAAAAGAAACTATCCTCACCGTTCACAACAACCCTTGTACTGCGAGGCACACCGCTGGCAACACTCAAATCTGCAAAAACGTCCCCAATTCTCTTTTCAAGCTGCTCCTCGAACATCTTCTTGGCCACACCATGCCGGGCTATTGTAGACAGGGCCATGCGGGTTGCCGGGTTGAGGGTTTTCTGGTTAAATCGCACAATAGGGTCACAGATATTTCCCGCAAGGACTGAACTGATAAGATGTTGTGCCTGATCGTTGCCATATGTTTTTATGAAATAAAGCAAGTCAGCATCATTATATTCAGTGAAAAACAAACCCACCTGTTTATTCACAGATTCTGCATCTTTCTTTTCCCCGAATATAGCCAGAGCATTTTCAAGAGATCGCAATAACATAATCCTGGCAGACTGGGTATGAGGATGATGCACTATAGCATTATAGTGATGTGCACGAGCTATGAGCATTGATTCAGCAACCGTCAATGTCATATCTTCATCATAACTGCAACCATCCTTTTTGCCCAGTACGATATTGCCATTGCGGATGCTCAGGTTCTGTATTATCTGGTCCACGTCTATTAAACCCAGGGATATACCGGTGTGATACGAATCACGAAGCAAAAAATCGATCCGGTCCGCATCTATGTCACCGGATATTAACTGTCCCAGATAGGGCTTTTCCAGAAAAGAGGATTTACCTGTTGCCATGAGGGCGATTTGATCGAAAAAATCAACAGAATCCTGACCCAGCTCTTCCTCAACTATTCTCGCAATATTACCGTTGTTTGCAAAACAATTTCTTATGACATATTCACTGAAAGCTTCGTGGTTTTCCCTAATTATACCACCATATTGTGGCTTAATATCAGGATTGCGTTTTAGGACATCTTCCACGGCATGAGAATATGCAGAGTGACCTACATCGTGCAAAAGACCTGCAACCTCTACTTTCATTTTATCCTCTTGCGGCAGAGACAGGGCATCGGCCATCAGGGATGCCATATGCATGGTACCCAGACTATGTTCAAACCTGCTGTGCTTCGCACCCGGATAAACGATATCAACAAGACCGAGCTGCTGTATGGAACGTAACCTCTGCACCTGAGGAGTTTCCACCAGTTCCTTTTGGAGAGGAGTCAACAGGATAGTTTTATGCACAGGATCATGAATCGCCCTTGAACTGACCATGGATGTGTATTTAGGTGGAAGATATATATAAAGGTGTAAAATATCTCAACCAGACTTAATTAATTATCACCAGAGAGAAAATAATGAGAACAATTCAATGGAATGCTGAGAATTCTACCGTGAGAATGATCGATCAAACCCTGTTGCCTGTCGAATACAGGGAGATCGAATGTGAAAATCTGGCCCAGCTGTGTGAAGCAATCAAATCATTGCGGGTCAGGGGAGCACCCGCATTGGCAGCAGCAGGTGCCTATGGTATTGCCCTTGCCAGCAAACTCAGCAGTGCAAATGACATGGAAAGCCTCCTGAAAGATCTCAAAAATGCCGCACGGATCATCCTGGCAACCCGACCCACAGCTATAAACCTGGGATGGGGAGTAAACCGGGTGGTCAAAGCAGTCTCTGAAGCCTACGACACTGAAGGCATACGGAACATAGCTCTCAACGAAGCACAGGCCATTGCAGATGAAGATGTGCAGATCAACAAAACTCTCGGCAAACATGGTGCTTCCCTGCTGGAAGATGGGGATACCGTAATGACCCACTGTAATGCCGGCAGACTGGCCTGTGTGGACTGGGGCACAGCCCTGGGAGTGGTACGCTCCGCTGTGGAACAGGGAAAAGACATCAATGTGATCGCATGTGAGACCCGGCCTTTGAACCAGGGAGGCCGGCTTACGACCTGGGAGTTGATGCAGGACAATATCCCGGTCAAACTAATCTCGGACTCCATGAGTGGTTATGTAATGCGCCACGAGCTTGTGGACAAAGTAGTCGTCGGGGCAGACCGTATTACAGAAGATGCTGTATTCAACAAGATCGGGACCTACAACCATGCGATAGTGGCCATGGAACACGAAATTCCTTTTTATGTAGCAGCTCCTGCCTCAACATTTGATTTCAAGGGATGGGAAGGTAGTGTGAAGATAGAAGAGCGAGATCCTGATGAATTGCGCTACATGCAGGGAGTACAGATAGCACCTGAAGATGTACCGGTAATCAATCCTGCTTTTGACAGCACACCGATGGAATATATTGAGGCGATAATTACAGAAAAAGGAATCTTCAGGCCACCGTTTTTGATAGATGAAGTAAGAACATGAGGGCGCAAGCTTTTAAAGTATAAAATACAATCAGGGTACAAGTAAACAAAAGGAAAGAGCTGGAAGAATATGGGAAAAAAGAAACAGAGTAACAACGGATTGATGTCTTCTGCCGGCCTTATGAGATATTATGAAGAGGACAAAAGGGCAATCCACCTGGACCCCAAAGCAGTTATGGTCTTTGGATTGCTTTGTGGATTTGCTGTTATTCTATTAAGCGCCAGTTATGGCACCTGGCCATAAAATGTAATCCATTATAAAGAAAAAGGGCATTCAGCCCTGTCTATCTTTTTTAATCGTTTTAGAGATCTGCCTTGCCGTGGTAGTTCTGGGTTCGTTCTTATCCACAAGGATGCGTCCACTTTTCTCCCACCAGGAACGCGGATAAGCTTTATCTTTTTGAACCTCTGGATTAAGATCCAGAGACGCAGCTGCCTTTTCCATTTCTTCCAGACTCGGCTCCTTTACTGAACTTTTGCGAGATATAATCCTTCCTTCATTCCTGCTTTTGGAACGATCTATGGAAGCCGGCCAGATTACAAGCCTGCCTTCATCTTTCATTAGCATGATCCATAGATTGGAATTCATTAAATATAATTCTTGGTGATAGACCACCTCAGATAAACCTAAAATAGTAAAGTGGCATCTAGTATAGCAAGTAGGAGAGTTTACAAATGGGCCTGTTCGGAACCAACGGAGTACGTGGAATAGCTAATGAATTCATCACACCTAAATTTGCAATCGACCTTTCCAGAAGTATGGGAACCCATCTTGGAGAAGGTAAAACCGTAGCTATCGGAAGAGATACGCGCATCTCAGGAGAGATGCTAAAAGCAGCTGCAATATCCGGTTTACTTTCAGCGGGCATAAGAGTAATCGACATTGGAACCTGCCCAACCCCGTCTGTCCAGTATTATGTGCGCGACCATGCAGATGCCGGGATTGTTATTACTGCATCCCACAACCCGCGGGAATACAATGGCATAAAACTTATAGACGCAGATGGCACCGAGTTTTCCAGGGAAGGGGAGAAAAAGATCGAAAATATCTACAATACCGGCGAATTCCACACTGCTAACTGGAACCTGACAGGCGAACTGAACAGGGATTATAATGCCAATGATTACTACATCAATGGAATAATTTCATCGGTCAATTCCACAGAGATCAGAGCAAAACGGTTCCGGGTGGCCATAGATACAGGATGTGGTGCAGGTTCTCTTACACTACCCCTCTTGTTGCGTAAACTGGGATGCGAGGTCATTACTATCAACGCCCAACCGGATGGTACTTTCCCCTGGAGAAATCCCGAGCCAACCCCCGATGTACTTGGAGAACTCAGGGATATTGTCAAAAACTACGATGCTGACCTGGGAGTTGCCCAGGACGGTGATGCAGACAGAGCAGTCTTCTTTGATGAAAATGGTACATTTATTGATGAAGAAATACTGCTTTCCATGATGGCAAAATATGTGATATCGGGTAAAAAAGGCCCACTCGTAACACCGGTAAGTTCATCCCGGCGCATGCTGGACATTGCAGAAAAAACAGGCGTGGAACTTCACTGGACAGCCGTAGGATCCATTAATGTAGCACGCAGAATGATGGAAATAGACGCTGTTTTTGGCGGAGAGGGGAATGGAGGGCTTATTTTCCCCGAACACCAGTATTGCAGGGATGGAGCCATGGCATGTGCCAAATTACTTGACATAATGGCAACGGGAGTAAAACCATCAGAGATGGCCGGAAATGTTCCGGAATACCACAATGCCAAAACAAAGGTGAAATGTGGTGATCTGAAAAAGACACTTGAAAATGTAACCAGTCGTGTACAGGGAGAAGGAATTGAGATTGATACCACTGATGGTTTCAAGATATGGTATGAAGACGGGTGGCTACTGATACGCCCTTCAGGCACCGAACCAATTGTCAGGATATTTGCCGAAGCCAAAACTGAGCAAAAGGCAAACGAACTGCTGGAAAGAGGGAATAAAATAGTACTGGATTCAATTCAGGAGTGAACATCAGGGTTTGCCGCAGGATTCCCCGCAAATAATACCTGTGGCAATGAGATGTGCAACCCTCAAAGGCTCAGGAATATTGCTACGGGTAGCACTTAACTGGACTATCTTGGTGGCGGAAATTTCATCGATGCCTGCACACTGGATGTAAACCGGTGTATGGGAATGTGAAGTTACCACACGGGATATCCTGCCTGCTTTTTTTATTATTCCAAACCTGTCATCCGGATAATCCAGGTGAGACAGGGCTTTTTTCATGTTCTCAAAATCAGGCATCGAGCGCATCAGCACAATCACACCCATTCCTGTAGATTCGTTTAAGCGCACGATGTCAATCGGATTGAAACCGCCGTATGTGACTCCATCCAGCATTATCACACGCACCTGATTTTTGTGTTTGCTGGCTGAGATCATCTCTATTAATGAATCGGTAGCATCCATACCATCCCTGGTAATGTAGGTGGATAACACGCCGTCAAGCCACATTCCCCCTCTGAAAAAAGTCCCTACCACAAGTATACGGTCACTTACCAGCGCTGAATCATCAATACCCAGAATCCTTATTTCCGGTTTTATATGAAAAAAAGAAAAGGGTATACCCCCTTTTTAAACAAACATTGAGCCCGGATGCTCATTAACCTGAGGTTGCCTGGGCTTTAGGACCTTATCGATGGCATCCATAAAGTCAGCCATTGCCACACTATCACGATCATTGCGTACAGCAAACATACCTGCCTCGGTAGTCAGTGCATGCAGATCCGCACCACTTGTATTTTCTGTAAGGGCGGCAAGTTTGTCAAAATCCACATCCCGGGCAAGGGAAAGCCCTCTGGAATGAATCTTAAGTATCAAACTACGTGCTTCTTTATCCGGCATCGGAACCTCGACCATCCTATCAAAGCGACCCGGACGGATTATGGCAGGATCCAGGATATCCACCCTGTTGGTGGCTGCAATTATGCGAATATCACCCCGGTTCTCAAATCCATCCATCTCCGCAAGAAGTTGCATGAGGGTGCGCTGCACTTCCCTGTCAGCACCGTTGGTATCACTCAGCCGGGCTGCTGCAATGGCATCGAGCTCATCTATGAAAATAATGCTGGGAGCCTTCTTTCTTGCCATATCGAAAACTTCTCTGACCAGCCGGGAACCTTCACCAATGTACTTTTGCACAAGTTCCGAGCCCACAACACGGATAAAAGTTGCGTCAGTACGATGGGCTACCGCTTTTGCCATCATCGTTTTACCGGTACCCGGGGGCCCGTGCAGGAGCACACCTTTAGGAGGTTCCACACCCACACGTTCAAAAGATTCGGGTTTAATGAGCGGTAGTTCGACACATTCGATAATATCCTGGATCTGATTATCCAATCCACCGATATCTTCATAACTTATATCCTGGGATTCCAGGACTTCCATTGCTGAAACTTCCGGTTCTTCTGTCGAGGGAAGAACATCCACTATGGAAAGGGTCTGCTGATTCAGGGCAACCCTGACACCGGCAACCAATTTGGATTCATCTATGTACTGGGAAACTCCCACCATGAACTGGGGGCCCGAACTGCTGCGTATCAATACTTTATTGGAATCAATGACATCAATGATATTTGCCACGATCAAAGGAACAGTCTTAAGCCTGTTAATCTCAGAGCGAAGTTTGCGAACTTCTCGCTCATACTTCACTTTCTGGGATTCAACATTCTTTTTTTCAGATTCAATCTGGTCGCACTGCTCTTTAAGTTTGCTGTTGCGGGATTCAAGTTGTTTCATCCTGTCCAGAAGGTACTTTGAAAAGTCTTCGTCTCCTTCAGAACCCATATAATCATATTCTACATCGGACATATTTTTAAATCCGTAATTCCCCTGATTTACCGTATCATCGCTGGTTTCGTTCATATAGCTCCGAATAATATTTAAGTCCATAGGTATATAGCACTTTCGAAAAGAGGCATGGCAGCTTCCATGCAAGAGATGATTTTTTATGCAGTGTGAAATATGTGGTGCAGAGATAAAAGGGGAGCCTTTTAAGATAAATGTCGAGGGAAGCGAACTCAACGCCTGCAACCGATGTTCACAATACGGAACATCAGTAAGCACCCGGAAACCGGTATCCAGAAAGAACGCTCCTGTGCGGCAGGGGATTAAAAACAGTTCAAAACCCAAAAAGAACCCGGTAACTGCTCCTACAGAAGAACTCATAGACGAATACGAACAAACCATAAGAGAGGCCAGGGAAGCAAAGGGCCTTACCCAGGAAGAACTTGCTTCCAAGATAAAGGAAAAAGCATCCCTGATCAAAAAGATCGAGAAGGGAGACATCGTACCTGAAGATTCGGTACGTACAAAGCTTGAACATACCCTTGATATCGAACTCACCGAAAAAGTGGGAGAAAACGACTGGGATACAAATACCCTGAACAGGGGCACTACTCTTGGCGATATAGTAACCATCAAGAAAAAATGAAGTGATATTATGCACCTCGAAAACAAGAAAGTCGGTATAATAGGGACCGGCAAGATGGGGCAAAGCCTGCTTAGAGGTATAATACGTGCAGGAAAAGCAAAGCCTGCAAATATCTATGCCAGCGATGTTTATGAACCTGCACTGCAAGCACTTAAAAGTGAACTTGGAATTAACGTATCAACAAATAATTTTGATACAGTGGATAATTCAGACCTCATCATTCTTGCGGTCAAGCCCCAGATACTGCGCAATGTACTGAGAGGTTTTGCAGACCATATCAACGAACACAAACTCATAATATCAATTGCAGCAGGAGTTCCTGCATCCACTATTGAAGAGGAGTTGCATGAAGATACAAGAGTAATTCGTGTGATGCCAAACATTGCCGCAACCGTCGGTGAAGCGGCCTCTGCAGTCAGTACGGGGAAAAATGCATCCGCAGAAGATGCTGAGATTGCAATGGAAATATTTTCAAGCATGGGTTCTGCTGCCCTTGTTCCTGAACATCTCATGGATGCTGTTACAGGAGTTTCCGGGAGCGGTCCCGCATATATTTTCCCCGTAATAGAGGCCATGGCGGACGGAGGTGTGCTTGAAGGGCTTGACAGGGAAAGTGCACAAAAACTGGCAGCCCAGACAGTACTGGGCGCAGCAAAGATGGTCCTTGAAACAAAAAAACATCCAGCAGAGCTCAAGGACATGGTGACCTCTCCTGCAGGGACAACCATTCATGGTGTTCATGCACTTGAGAAAAACGGAGTAAGGGCGGCTTTCACAGATGCAGTGATGGCTTCTGCAAAACGCTCCCGTGAAATGGGGAAATAATTCCCCTACCTTTCCTGAAACGATACAAAAATTGATATAGTTGTATGATTTAATTAATTACAAAGCCTTCAACGGGGGTTTGTATGAAATCCTTTGCGGTAATCAGGGGAGAAGACAAAAACAAAGTCAGGATTGCGCTGCACGATTTGCAGCAATACGGGAGCATGAAATTCAGTTCCTGTCCAAAACGTATCGAACCAAACTATGCAGACACTCTTCTTGTGAGGGTCGTGGGAGTACCCTTGCGTTCAAATTGTAAGTTTGCAGCACTTGTGGGACTGGAAAATAATGCCGGCTCTGCGATAAACAAACTGAGAAAAATACATCCACCAGCCCATATTGTAATAATAAGTCCCAGACATGATGCTTATGAAGAATTAATGGATAACTCTGAAATCTATCCTGAATTTGAAATAAACAATTAATATTTTTTAGAAACGTTGAATAATAAGTTTTTCTGCGAAAATTAAAGAAAATGGGGCCGGGACCGAGAATCGAACTCAGATCGTAGCCTCCACAGGGCTACAGGATAACCGCTACCCTACCCCGGCATGTTGAGAATTGCCCTACGCGAGGGCATCCTATACATGTATTTCTCTTAAATAAACTTTTCTCCATATCAGTCTTTCAGACGCGAAATTGCAAGCTGTGCCGCCTTTTCACCTGAGAGAAGCATCCCTCCAAAAACAGGACCCATCCGGGGAGAACCTGCAACGGCATTGGCAGCCATACCTGTAACTATCAAACCAGGATAAACCTCCCGGGTATTTTCCATTACAAGACGCTCACCGGTATCAGCCCACATTGGTTTTTCACCCACTACCTTCTTACCACCAAAAGCTCCGGGAATCTTGCGCTGAACAGTATTGCAGACAGTAGCTTCATGGCCGGTACCGTCAAGTACCAGGCGAGAACGGATTGTGAGAGGATCAACATGAAGACGGGCTATTTCAACTGCTGTCCAGTTAATAACAAGCCCGCATACCTCATCGTTATCCCGTATCATAACATCTTCAAAACTTACCAGATTGAATATTTCAACTCCGGCAGAAACCGCTGCACTTATGAGTTTACCCACAGTGCCAACCGAATTTGCCACATAGTAACCTTCTTCATACTCATTATAAGGCACATCAAAATCATCAAGGATCCTGCGCGCTTCTTCCTGGACCACAATACGCGGGAACATCATGCCACCGCCCCACATACCGCCTCCTACAGATAGTTTCTTCTCAAAAAGCACAGTTTTTAATCCTGCTTCTGCAAGATAACGTGCAGCAACAAGGTTTGCCGGGCCTCCACCCACAAGGGCCACATCAACATCAGTATAGTCCAGAAAAACATTGGTAAATTCTTCAACTATCGCTCGGGTAATAATTCTCTCATCAAGTTCCATGGATCTGCCTCAAATGCTGCTAATTCTCTCATTTGATAGGCCACATATATATTAAAACTATTGGGATACAGAAAGAACAAGACCACTGTGTATGAAATATATTGAAATATCCTTGCAAAAAGTGCCAGATATTTATTGAAAAGAGATTAGATACAGAGGCTATATTGTAATGAATGCAAGAGTAAAGCCCTTGAAAAAAGCATTTTATCCACCGTTGGAATCCCGAAATAATTGGAATCAATTTTCGACATAAGATGAGACGGTTTGTTGGAAATCATGTATGTCGATTGGTTTGGATATATAACCCGCACATCCTGCATCAATAAATTTCTTATCATCGCCCCTCATTGCATGTGCTGTCAATGCAACCACAGGTGTATCTTTTGCATTTTCAATCTCTTTGAATTTCTCCAGAACTTCAAGCCCATCCATTTTGGGCAGCTGCATATCAAGTAAGATGAGATCAAAAACATTATTCTCTGCAACTTCAAGAGCCTGTGAACCGTCTTCTGCCTGCATCACTTCATATCCGTAAGACTCAAGCAAGTCCACTGTAAGTTCCATGTTCATTGGATTGTCTTCAACTACAAGAATTGTGGTCATTCTAGTACCTCTAAATATGATTTGATAATTATCGATATGGCTGCCTTTTCCCGGAGAATACCTGACTGGTTTGATCACAAATTAAACTGCAAAGATATTGTAGAGTATGTTTTCACATATATATAGTAATAGGCATACAATTTATAAATCTGAACGTTTTACGCAAAAGCAGACATACAAATTATCAAAATTAATTCATATACCCATAAATCAAATTAATCGTTGTTAGCAGAATTAACCTGGATTTTCTTTGAATCAAGATGTTTTATTATTTCAATCAGATTATTGCGAGTGAAGGCACCTTTCTGGAGAATTGAAACTACATTACCTTCAAAAACCGCTTTCTTTCCATATCCTTGGCCGTATGAATAATTATAGGGATATCTGCAGTATTACTGTTTTCTCTCAGAGTTGCCATGACATCAAATCCACTTGTAATAAGCATCATCAAATCCAGGATAATGAGGTCCGGAGAATAGGAAAATGCTTTATCTTTATCGATAGCTTCCTGACCCCCATAGGCAGGTATCACATTATACCCCTCAATATCAAGGGAAGATTTGAGCATTTCTACTGCTGATGGATCATCGTCCACAACAAGTATTGAGGACGGAGAACCAGAGGAACTTCCCAAAACATCCCATCCATTCATTCCCGGCATCATGATATCAAGCAATATCGCGAAAGGTTTTACAACATCCACATAGCGGGATTCAAGATATCCACGAGAAAGGGGCAATACCCTGTAGCCGGCATTGACAACAGTTGATACCAGCAAATCACGTGATGAATAGTCATCCTCAATCACCATTACAATAGGTTCTTTGTTGCTGGAATTCAGAGGTTTTCCAAAAGAGGAAAAGGATCAATATCGGTGTTTTCAGAAGTATTTGTACTAGAATCAATAACATATTGGTCTTCGTCTGTTTCACCGGTTTCTTCAGGATTACCTTCACAGGAAACCTGACTTAAAGGAATCGTAAAGGTAAAGGTGCTGCCTTCTCCCTTTTTGCTTGTCACCCATACATCCCCGCCATGCATATTCACAAATTTTTTTACAAGAGACAAACCAAGACCTGTCCCTTCATAATTGCGTGAAGAAGATGTATCTTCCTGGGTAAAGGCATCGAATAAAGTATCCTGGGCCTTTTCAGATATCCCTACTCCGGTATCTGATACCGAAACCTGCAATACATCGTTTTCCACATGGGAAAGTAAACGCACCCTTCCCCCTTCGGGTGTAAATTTTATTGCATTGCTGAGGAGATTGTAAAGTATCTGCTTGAATTTGCCCTTATCGGCACATATCTCTTCAGAGTAATTATGTTCAACTGAAAGAGAAAGAGATTTCTTATTTCCAAGAGGCATAACTAGTTCCATCACTTCTTTGGAAGCCTCAGTTAAAGAGAAAGCCTCACATTCAAGCTCCATCTTACCGGCTTCCACTTTTGACAGGTCAAGGATATCATTAATCAGATTTAGCAGGTGTTTCCCGCTTTTGGCAATATTGGACACATATTTCTTCTGTGGATCATTGAGATCCCCCCTTACTTCTTCCAGCAGGATATCTGAAAATCCAATCACCGAATTTAAAGGTGTTCTCAGTTCATGGCTCATATTTGCCAGAAATTCACTCTTGGACCTGTTTGCCTGTTCTGCAGCCATTTTTGCATGGTTGAGAGCCTCTTCTATATTTTTTCGCTCAGTCATGTTGTATAGTACACCCACGATCACAAGATTCCCATTGGATTTTTCAAGTGGAAGAAGGGTTTCTTCAACCTGGTAACCTCCTATACTAAATTCAAACCTGCGAGTTTCACCATCAAGAGCAGCATACAGATGAGGAAGAAGGGTATCAAGAATATCTTTGGAAAGGACCTCTTCAGGTAGCTTACCTATGAAATCTTTTTTATTGAAATTGAGTTTATCAAGCATTTTACCCCCTATTGAAATATATCTCAAATCGCTGTCATGCAGAACAACTATTCCATTGGGAAAATTGGAAATGATCAATTCAAGCTGTTTATCGCGTTCCTTCTTTTCCTGTTCTGCACGGTCCCTCTGATCGATTTCTACCTGTAAACGACGATTCTTATTGTTAACAGCCTGACTGGCCCCTGCAAGAGTAACTGTTGTGATACCCATTAAAAGAAAAACATACCAATACTGATTAATCACATCGGAAAGAGCGACTTCACCATAGTTTTCATACGGCCCCAATCTTAATTCCTTCATACATTCGTGGACCGGTCCATAATCCAGGGGAACTGTCCAGCCTGCATATCCACCTTTTATGGTAGCTTCCGAAAAACGAGGCAATTGAAGCAGGTTAGCAAGCATTTTTTCGGCTACATCCTCAGATACATGAGAACTGCGGGAAAATGCCCACTGTGGATATAGACGAGTGCTGTGCTTCTGTAAGAAAGAAGAATCAAAATTATCTCCCTCATGTAAACCAGGAGAATGATCCACGTTCAAGCACTTGATATCAACAAAAGAAATCTTGCCTTCCTTTTTCATCGATTCAAGGATCCCGGTACTAACGATCCCCACATCAACCTCCCCGGAAAGCACTGCTTCTACCACTTTGTCCTCTGTACCCCCATAAGTGACATCCATGGCATCTATATCCAATCCTGCATCATTAAATTCTCTCGCAGCCATCCACCAACCCCCAAAGGAATGTTCGTTAACTGCCATTACCGATAAACTTTCAACGTCATTAAGAGAATTCACATCGATCCTGTCGTTTTTAGTGAAGATGACTGAACCAAAGACAGTGTATGAGCGGCCTCCCCAGGATTCTTTCAAAGTTGCTATTCTCTGTACATTGTGATCGACTTCCAGCTCAACATATACCAAAGGATTTGTGATAAGGAAATCAATTTGTTCATTAGCTACTTCAGAAGTCATCTGTCCAAAATCCATGGGGACAAGCACTACATCTTTTTCCGGGAAACCGGCATCCAGATAATCTATAGTAGGACCCCACCTCTCCATTGCAGCTTCATCTCCCCTGTTTGCAAGCACTCCTATCCTGAGAGGGTCGCCGGAAGCAGAAACTACAATACTGCAAGTCAAAATAATAAATAATACAGCGATAGACATACATAGATACCGGGATATGGGTTTCATGGGTAAATATATAGAGAAATTATCTGTTATAAATATAACCAAATAAATTAGTATACGAAGACAGAGAATACATATAAGTTCACCCATCTAATCAATATAAAGCAGTAATAATACATCCGAAAGTAGCAGAAAGTTATTACTTTCTCCAACCGGCTATCTAAAATTTAATTTTACAGGAAAATCTTATGGATAAACTTTAATACTGCAACACGACCCATATGACCTAAAGGAGAAAATATGGCAAGATCCGCACAACGTCCCAGTCTGAAAAAAATACCCCAGGAAGCAATCGAAGCAAAAGAAGCTACTGCAGAAATAGTAATTTTGCAACCTATTGGTTATCCCCTCTGTGGAATTATTGAAGAATATCCACGCATCGAAGAACCCGAACTTTTCGAATGTTATGCGAGAATGCAATGGAATGGTTACATTGCCCGAAAAAACGATTACCTCTTTGACCAACGGATGTTCCCCGATTTTGCATACAGGATCCAGGAAGTAAGACCCGAAGCTACAATAATCGGCCAATCCACAACAATTGTAGTAAATCAGGAAGAGAAAGAAAAAACGGATATCGAATATCCCGTAGAAATTGCATTTGATGATATAGTAGGACAGGTTAAAGCAAAACGCAAATGCAAGCTCATCGAGCGATATCTGGAAGAACCCGAGAGGTTTGGCAAATGGGCACCCCGCAACATTCTGTTTCATGGACCATCAGGCACAGGAAAGACCATGGTTGCAAAAGCCCTTGCAAATAAAACTGATGTGGCATTCCTCCCGATCAAAGCCACACAACTAATAGGAGAATTTGTGGGAGAAGGTTCCAGGCAGATACACCAGCTATATGAAAGAGCTGGCGAACTTGCACCCAGCATTATTTTCATAGACGAGCTGGATGCCATTGCCCTTGACAGACGATACCAGGAACTCAGGGGCGATGTAGCCGAGATTGTCAACGCCCTGCTCACAGAAATGGACGGCATCAGCCAAAGTGAAGGAGTATGCACCATCTGCGCCACAAACAGGACAGCGGTACTCGACGGGGCAGTAAGGAGCCGTTTTGAAGAGGAGATAGAGTTTGTACTTCCCGATAAGGAAGAAAGAAAACAAATAATAGAATTAAATCTACAGACATTCCCCATAAAAGCTGAAGCTAACGTTGGTGAACTTGCAAAACTGACCAACGGCCTTTCGGGAAGAGATATTGTGGAAAAAATTCTCAAAAGTGCCCTTCACAATGCAATAATGGATGACAGGGAAAAGGTTGAAGCACATTATTTTGAAAAAGCTGCGTCCGGGTTGCAGAAAAAGGAAACAAACACCCACCTTTACGCCTGATAAGAGGTGACAAAGTGACAGAAATAGAAGAATCAGACAGGTTCGAGTGCAAAGTTGTCAACATAATAAACAACCTGAAATGGAAAGGAGTAATGGTCAAAGAAATAAAAAGTGGAGGGAATGTTTATTTTGCCCGCACTGATCCTAAAAGGGATTTAAAACCAGGAGACACCCTGTATCTGGGAGTCAGAGAATTACCCAGCCAGATGGAAGAGATGCAGGCCGAAGTTACCCTCTACGACAAAAATGATGAGAAAATCGATTGGACCTTCATTTAAAAACACCTGACTGCCCCATTATTCCCCATAGAGGACTTCAAACTCCACTAGGTCCTCTGCCACACAGGTATTTTCGAAAACTTCTTTTGCCTCCTCCAAAAGTACTGAAGAATCGTCAGTATACCTCGAGCTGATATGGGTCAGAATAAGACGCTTTACCCCTGCTTTTTGTGCCACCTCCGCAGCCTCTTTTGCGGTCGAATGCAATGATTCCCTGGCCCAATCAGCTTTTTCCTGTGCAAGTGTGCCATCATGAATCAATACATCAACGTTTTTACTTGCTTTAATAACTGTCTCACAGGGACGGGTGTCACCGGTATAGATAAGTTTACGCCCTCTGCGACAGGGACCTATCACTTCATTCGGATGGATGGTCCTGCCATTTACTTCTACAGATTCCCCTTTCTGGAGACGGGAATAAAGGGGGCCCACAGGTATACCCAGCTCTTCAGCACGACGACGGTCAAATCTGCCAGGGCGGTCATTTTCCACAAGAGCATAGGCAAGAGAAGGAACACTGTGCTCACTTTCAATTGCATTGATCACATAACCCTCCCGCCGGACAATATCCCCGGCTTCAAGAGGTACTGCTTTGACCTCAAAATTCAAACGGCAGTAACCAAGTAGTGATACCATTTTTACAAATTGTTCCACCCGGGCAGGACCGTATATATTCAGTGGAGCATCCCTGCCGTGGAAAGAAAGAGTTTGCAAAAGGCCGGGAATTCCCAACACATGATCTGCATGAAAATGTGTAATGAATATAGAAGAGAGGGACATCATGCCAGTCCTGGCACGCATCATTTGCTGCTGGGTACCCTCCCCACAGTCAAAAAGCAGCAATTCCCCATCCCTGTTGACCAGGATGGAAGAGGGATTTCTGTTCACAGTTGGGAGAGCTCCCCCGGTACCAAGGAACACTACACGAAGCATAATAAATATCATAAGTAAAAGCATTATTTATGATTATCCAAGCTCGTGAGTAGTCTATATTCGAAAGGTTCATATACAATATTACAATTAATGAGCTCTCCTAATAGCAAAGCTTAGTATTATACTTAAATCACAAAACAGAGGTTCCAATCATGATATCCCAGGGAAGATCAAAGAGAACGGCCACAGCTGCCAAGAGAAAAACAGCACGCGGAAAAAGGAAATACGAAATCGGCAGTGAACCTGCAGAAACACATGTCGCAGAAACCAGAAGAAAACCCGTAAAAACAAGGGGCGGCTCCCACAAAGTAAAACTCCTTCAGGAAAAAATTGCCAATGTCACCGATCCCTCTACCGGCAAGACAGCAGCAGTCACAATAGAGAATGTTACCGACAACGAAGCCAACGAGCACTACGTCAGGCGTAACATACTCACAAAAGGCAGCATCATCAAGACCGAACTTGGAGATGCCAGGATAACCAGTCGTCCGGGTCAGGATGGCGTTGTCAACGCAATTCTTACAAAATAAACAAAAAATACAGGTGGCTCAAAGAGCATGGACAGGAAAACAAGGGATATATTGGAGATTCTGGAAAATGATGCCAGGTCAAGCCTTGAGGACATTTCCGCCCTTGTTGACATGACTCCGGAAGAAGTCCAGAAGCGAATCCATCAGCTTGAAAAAGCAAAGATAATCCGCAAATATAAAACAGTGATTGACTGGGAACTTGCTGGAGAAGATTATGTCTATGCAATCATTGAACTGAAGGTAACACTGGAACGCAAACAGGGATACCAGCGTATCGCAGAAAGACTGTACCGTTTCCCCGAAGTGCGTTCTGTCAGACTGCTTTCAGGAGAACATGACATAACCCTTACGGTCCGTGGCAAATCCATGAAGCAGGTCGCTTTTTTTGTTGCAGAAAAGATAGCCACCCTGGAACAGGTGCATAATACTGCCACCCATTTCGTACTCAAGACATACAAAGAAGACGGGTTGATTATGGAAGAGCCCGAACATGTAAAACGTCTGCCGGTTTCCCCCTAAAGGAGGTATGAGAACTGACAGACACTTCACGCTTTGTAGCCAGTTATCTGGATAGAGTACCCCCTTCGGGGATCCGCCGATTTTTTGACATGGTCTCCAACAATGAGGATATAATATCCCTCGGAGTTGGAGAACCCGATTATATTACTCCCTGGCACATCCGGGAAGCCTGCATTCATTCACTGGAACAGGGAGAAACATCCTATACATCCAACTATGGACTTGTAGAACTCAGGGATGAAATATCCAGGACCTATACCCAGAAACACGGATTATACTATGACCTTACATCCGAAATACTGGTGACATCGGGAGTAAGTGAGGCACTGGACCTGGCGGTGCGTGCTATCACCGATCCGGGTGATGAGATTATAATTGTGGAGCCCTCTTACGTTGCCTATGCACCTGCAATCATTTTTGCAGGAGGAAACCCGGTTGCCGTACAAACATTCAGGGAAGACAAATTCAAACTTACCTCCGAAAACCTGAAAAAAGCGATCACTCCAAAAACCAAAGCTATCCTGCTCAATTATCCAAACAACCCCACCGGAGCAGTGATGGATAAAAAGGAACTGGAACCCATCGCAGATATTGTGGAAGAACACGATATAATGGTCATCTCGGATGAAGTCTATGAAAGGATGACCTATGACACACAGCATACATGTTTTGCCTCCCTGGATGGCATGAGGCAACGCACCATAGTCCTCAATGGCTTTTCCAAGGCATATTCGATGACCGGATTTAGAATGGCCTATGCACTTGCCCCTGCACCGGTGTTAGCAGCCATGATGCGCATACACCAGTATAGCATGCTTTGTGCCCCGATAACCGCACAGGTAGGAGCGATAGAGGCCCTCAAGAACGGTGAAGAAGAAGTGGAGAAAATGGTCAATGAATATAACCGGCGTCGCAGACTTATTGTCAAAGGGTTCAATAATATCGGCCTGGACTGCTTCAACCCGGGAGGAGCTTTTTACGCATTCCCATCTGTTGCATCCACAGGCCTGACATCGGAACAATTTGCCGAAAGACTGCTTGAACAGCAACAGGTTGTCACCATACCAGGAGATGTGTTCGGCAGGGCAGGAAATGGATATCTCAGATGTGCCTATGCGGCCTCCAGGGAAAACATCAAGGAAGCTCTTGAGAGAATCGAGACTTTCATATCAGACATCTAAAACCAATTCCGTAAAGCAATTGTAAAGGAAAATCACTTCCCATCGCTTTTCTTATCCTTCACGTAAATCAACCGGTTATTGCTGGAATTATCCGCCCGGACCTCATCGATATCAAAAAGGTCTATTGCCCGGAAAATGTCCCACATTTTTTTGTAACCATAATTACGAGGATCAAAATCCGGCTGTTTCTGCACAAGATTGCTGCCCACATTGCCCAGGAAGGCCCAGCCACTTTCTTCAGCTGAATCTTCTACAGCATCCCTTAGCATTTTAACTAGCTTGCTGTCACCTTTGAGGCGGTTGGTATCCCATTTTCCCTGGGCCTGCATTGGTGACTCAGAGACTGTGCCTACTACATCTTCCTCTTTACGCAGGTTTTCCGTATATATGAACTTGTCACAAGCCGCAATAAAGGGTTTTGGAGTCTTGATTTCTCCGAAACCGTAGACTTTGCGACCTGATTCCCTGATCCGGGATGAAAGGCGTGTGAAATCACTGTCACTAGAAACAATACAGAAACCATCCAGGGGCTCGGAATAAAGCAAATCCATCGCATCGATAATAAGGGAACTATCGGTAGCATTTTTCCCGTAAGTATAGCTGAATTGCTGTATCGGCTGGATGGAGTGTTCCAGGAGATTGTCCTTCCAGTTTTTAAGGTTGGGACGCGTCCAGTCACCATAAATCCTTTTTACACTTGCAATCCCGTATTTGGCTATTTCCGAAAAAAGTCCCTCCACTATGGAAGGTTGTGCATTGTCAGCATCGATAAGTACTGCCAGTTTCTTCTGTGCTGCATCGGTCTCCATTAATATTCCCCAAAAAGATAGTGCAAAATCCAGAGCACATCGATCTAGTGAACTACACCTGAGCTAAAGACTCAGGTGCTTCCTGCTTCATACTTTTTCCCAAAGGAAACAAGTCCACAGGCTCTCCCCGTAGTTCCTACGGTGCTTCAAATACCTATCAAATTCTGCTTAGGTTATGGCATTTCGTCCCCTACAAGTTCCTTGTCAATTTTATTGATAAGATGGCTGACTTTATCATACCACTGGTCTACACTTTCCTGAAGCATTCGCCTGACCTCTGCCGGATTTACGGCCACATATTCATAAAAATAGCCACCTACATCAATGGTATGGGTTTCCCTGTAAACAAGCCCACAGGAGATCAGGTTCTGGAGAGAACGATAAGCTGTACTGCGTTCACGGCCCAGATGCTTTCCGAGTTTTTCGGCTGTCAGAGGGCCATTGGAAAGCAGTATTTTGTAAGCCTTTAGATCCAAATCCTTTAAACCCAGAATACACTTGGCAACATCATCGCATTCACAATTAGCTTTGAGCATTTCCGAAATTGAACCCATCATTTTAAATTTCACCTGAAGCTCTATAAAAAAAAGCTGCACAGATTGTACAAAACCATACTAATCAAATCGTTAATTATATATATAGTTTTTCAGCAACGGTAGTCCAGTGCCCACTATAATACCAGAAAATGAAAGGTCAGATGAACCGCTTGATACAGAGCGATTAATTTATCATCCGGACATGATACGTGCCAATGAGTGGGTCCTCAATGAATATGAGGCACCTACACGCAAATTCTGCATATTCGTCCCCTGTTCTATGAGGAAACCCTATCATACGAGTCCATCCCACAGGATGTATGACAGGATCATTTTTGACCTGCTAAAGCCCGAAGATGTCCATATAGTAGTTTTTGGAACCTGTGGCGTAACTCCACGGGAAATCGATAATGAATATCCTTTTACAGATTATAAATTCATGATGGGAAAATGCAATGTGGCAAAGATCAAGCGGGATTTTATAAGTATGGAAAGCAAAAGACTTGCAACATACCTCGAGAAGACCCGTGACAACTATAGCCACAGGATAGCCTATTGCACAGGTGACTTCAGGAAGGCGATGCTCAAGGGTCTTGAAAAAACAGATATTGAAGTAGAAATCGCCCCCCGACAAAAAACAATGGAGGAACACATCCGCCCCAACAAGAGATTCATTTATGGAAGTTTGAGCCAGAAAGGATATCTTCAGGACCTCTCCGATACAATCACCGATAAATTGGGAATTGAAAGAAGAGTAGTAGGGATTGATCCTGAGTTTTCAGAAAACGATAATGACTGGTATCTTTTGTGAACAAGGGCATAAATGCAAAATCAGTTGCTCCCTCACACCAATAAAATATACGCAAAGAGCAATCCACAGATGCCATAATATACACTAATCCTGATTTTACAATCAATTTTGTGAACCGAACTGCAGAAGAGATGTTCGGATGACCTTGCCTGAAATAAAAGGCAAATCAATAACAATTTTCCATGAGCAAGAGCTGACCTCGGAACAGAAAAAAGAAATGTTCTCAAACCTCTATTCAGGAAAGCCTCATGATATTGAAGATGCCAGTAAACGCAAGGATGGAAGCACGTTCTGCTGCCAGATTAAAATATCACCTCTTTTTACAGAAAAATCCAGAATATACGGACACCTGGGAATAATAAGGGACATCACTGAAGAAAAACAGAATGAAGACAGTTTGGTAAAAGAAATCGACCTTTTAACCGGCCTAATCGGCACTGCCAGAGTGATTGTGGCTGTTCTTGACAGGCAGGGAAAGATAGTATATTATAATCCCCATATGGAAAAACTTTCCGGCTACAAACTCAAGGAAGTAAAGGGAGAAGATTGGTTTTCCAGATTCATACCTGACAGAGAAAGGGGAAATATCAAATCCGTATTCAAAAAGGCGATTTGCAGTCACTCTACTGAAGGCAATATCAACCCTATTGTCACAAAAGAAGGCAATGAAATCATTGTCGATTGGTATGACACGACACTAAAAGATGATGAGGGAGAAGTAACCGGCCTTCTTGCCATCGGAAATGACATTACACAAAGAGTCGAAGTTGAAGAAAAGTTAAAGACAATATATGAAAACATGCCCGGCGGCATCCTGATGATAGGTCAGGATTACATTATAAAAGATGTAAACTACCGTACATGTGAGATTACAGGTTATAAAAAAGAAGAACTCGTCGGACAACTATGTGATATCGTTTGCCCCAAGGGATCCGCCTCAAAAAAATGCCCCATATGGGAGGAGGGGGAGGAAGGATTCAGAGGAATGGATACCGCAATAAAGTGCAAAAACGGAATAAAAAACCCATATTGAAAAATGCACAGGAAATTACCATAAAAGGGGATACATACATTCTGGAACTGTTTCAGGACATATCGGAACGCAAAAATGCCGAAGAAAATGCCATCGAAGCAAAAAAGGCTGCAGAAGAAGCGAACCAGGCCAAGAGTGAATTTCTGGCAAATATGAGTCATGAATTGAGAACACCTTTGAATTCGGTGATTGGATTTTCCGATATCCTGCTGGAAGAAGTAAAAGGTGAACTCAATGATCCCCAGAAGAAATATGTGTCCAACATTGCCAGAAGTGGCAAACATCTGCTAAGTCTGATTAATGATATTCTTGATCTTTCAAAGATAGAGGCAGGACAAAAACAACTTGAATACAGTAGTTTTGAGCTGCATGAAGCATTGGATGAGATCAGTAAATTAACCAAACCCCTAATCTCCAAAAAGAATATAGGCCTGCAAATGGAGTTACCTTCTGAAGATATCAGGGTTTATGCCGACAGGAAAAAGTTCAAACAGATTATGTACAACCTGCTGAGCAATGCAGCCAAGTTCACCCCGGATAAAGGAACAATTACAATTATTGCCAATCAAGAAAAGGACAAATTGAAAGTTGCAGTCTCGGACACCGGCATAGGCATACCCGAGAGCGAGCAGGCTACAATTTTTGAACCATTCCAGCAGGTCAAATCCTCCAAATCCAGTGAACATAAGGGCACCGGACTGGGGCTTTCCCTTGTCAGGGAACTAGTGGAAATGCATGGTGGGCAGGTCGGACTGAAAAGTGAGGTCGGGAAAGGAAGTACATTTACCTTCACAATCCCGGATAAACCGACTACGAATTGATAATCAGGGATGGTATAAATTATAAACCGACACCTATTACTTCATCCCAGGCTTTTTTGAGACTGACGTCAGTACCACCATCCTCCATGAGAATGTTAAGCATCTTGTGTACAACATCTGAATTATGGACAAGCACACAGTCCTCACAGCTCCAAACCCTGCTGCCTGTAGTGCTATCTATCCATTTACCCCCCGTGCGCGTATCTTCGCATGGGTAGAAGGGACAGAAACAGAAAGTACAGTCCTGGCCTTCGAAATGACAGGGATAATACTCACAGGTATTGCGGCTTGAAGAACATCCGCAAGAAGCCCCTTTGATGGTTTCCTTCAGTTTTTCCTCGGCATAATCCTTGCCGGATTCTGTAAGGACCTCACCAATAGTATGAATCAGTATATCCGTTTCTTCAGGAGGGCGGACGGCAAGCCGGATAAAATCGTTTTCCATCAGCGGGAAAGAACTGCAATCCCTGATAAGCACACCATGTCTTGCAAGTCTTTCTGTAAGTTCTACAGAATCCATAAGGAGCTCGGAGATATCCACAAGTATATAATTTACAGAACTTGAATGAGGATGAAAACCATAGATATCATTCAGTCTCTCTACAAGATAATCCCTGTATTCAGTTATCTTCTGGCGGGACACATTCAGGTATGCTGACTCCATACCGCCCTCCATCCCCATCAGGGAACATCCCACCTCTTCGGCAAGAGAGCCCATATTCCAGGGCAGACGGGCAGTATTCAATTTTTCAGCCATTGTCTCAGATGCGACACCAAATCCCATACGTATACCCGGTAGTGCAAATGATTTGGTAAGTGACCTCATTACGAAAACATGATCATTAGAGATGGCAACATCAACGACAGTACTTGATATATCGGATAGTTCAATAAAAGCTTCATCAACAAAAAGCAGGGTACCGGTTTCTGCACAAAGTCCTGCAAGGCGCAGGATATCTTCCCTTGCCAGCAACTTACCTGTAGGATTGTTGGGATTGCAAACAAAAAGGATACGTGCCGATTCCAGGGCATCCTCAGAGATGGAAAGCAGGGATTCTACCGGATAATACACAATTTTTGCCCCTGCCACCCTGCATTGCTGCTCATATTCAGCAAAGGTGGGCTGGGGAATCATTACCTCATCCCCTTCATTGAGAATACAACCGGCGACAAGCCTGATGATTTCCGACGAACCATTACCGGGGACAATGTTAACAGCATCTGCACCCCCTCCTACAAAAAAGGCAGCTGCAGCTCTGTATTCAAGATAGCGATTATCAGGATATTGGCCCATTTTTTCAAAGGAAGTGGCAAACAAATCCTGCAGGTCCATATCCCATTCAGGATTATCAAAAGGGCTGCCCAGAGGATTCAAACTGGCACTAAAATCCACTATATCGGAGAGGGGAATGGAATACTGCTGTGAGGTCTTCCGGATAAGTCCGCCATGGGTTGAAGGAATTAACTCAAGTATATTTTCTTTGAAGGGGAGCATATGTTTATCATCTGCCGGCTTTAATTGGTGTTTTTCAAGATGCATGAAGTTATATAAAGCAATTTTTAGCAGCGAACTTATTATTAATATAATTTATGATATGGGCACTGTTCAGTAAAAGCATCTTTCCCATTGATAATGGTATATGAATTTAGATTTTGATGATTTCTGATGTAATTATGATAAGCGATAAACATTTGTATTCAGTTATTAATATGCTGAACAAGTCCCTCTTTATGTGGGAAAGATTTATCGAACATCTTAATCCTCCTTTTAAATGATTTGAACCATCGCTCGATATAATTTCTGATACCCCCGGATATTACAGTTCTCTTAATCCCGAGTTTCTCTATAACAGTGTACCATGGCCCCCATCCACAACTGCCCTCTTTGGTATGCCGCGTATAAGAACCAGTACTGGCTTGCAAACTGTACTTTCAACTACTATGGTATCTGGTAATTTACCAGCATAAGGCTGATGCACAAGCTGAATTTCTGTACCCGGTAATGTACTCCCCTGTAACTTATCGATTCACCAAAATATGATAATAGTTCTGAGGTTTTCCTCAAACTTAAGTCCCTGCTGGTACACAAGTATGGATAATGCTATGGCTTTTAGATCCCTTCTTTTCCTTTGCACGAAAGATTTAAGGTCTACCGGTATTAAATCTAATAATGCATTCTGTTCCATTTTCATCCCCTTTAAATGGGGTATGAATCCCCCTATTTATTTCTTAACTGAACAATGCCCACACAAATGCCGAACAACTTTTTAAGTGAATAAGAACATGAATTGTATCCTAAAAGTCGTGATATACAATGGTTCAGGTAAAGGATCTCCACTGGAAAAAAGACATGAGGGTGTCAGAACTCGTTGATTCCTATGAGAATGTGGGTTTTCAGAGTGTAGAACTGCATCGGGCATCCGAAGTAATCGTCAAGATGAAAAAGGATTCAGCAAAGGTTTTCCTTACATTTACCTCTAACATGGTTACTTCCGGGCTGAGAGGATTTTTTGCCCAGCTAATTGAATTGGGAATTGCAGATGTGCTTGTTACAACAGTCGGGGGCCTTGAAGAAGATATAATGAAGGCTACCGGGGAAGTTTTCTCCATCGGCAACTTCAATACAGACGATGTGGAACTCCATGAGAGAGGAATAAACAGAGTCGGGAATCTCCTGATCCAGAATCAAAGTTACATGAATTTCGAGGATATGATCACAGATATTCTCAGGAAACTTTACGCTAAGCAAAACCGATGGTCTGTATCAGAGATGCTGCGGGAAATCGGCCTGCTTTTGGATGACCAAAACTCAATCCTTTACCAGGCAGCAAAGAATAATGTGCCTGTTTTCTGTCCCGCCATAACCGATGGTGCCTTCGGATTCCACCTGTTTCTTTTCCAGCAGGAAAACCCGGATTTCATAGTTGATGTCGTGAAAGATTTCGGCAACATCCTCCTTACCACCAGCTATGATGACAGGAAAGGAGTGATCGCCCTGGGTGGTTCAATATCCAAACATCATGCAATCCTTGCTACATTGCTCAATGGAGGGGCGGAATACGCTGTATACATGACCACGGCCCACCGCACTTCAGGGAGCATGTCCGGTGCCAATACAAGTGAAGCAAAATCCTGGGGCAAAGTTAAGGACGAAAGTGATATTGCCACGGTTATCGGTGATGTAAGCATAACCTTCCCCATGGCAATGACACGAGCACTGGATGAACTATACGAAGAAGGATTACTGAATATAGAAAATAAATAAAGAGATTTATAAAATGACTGTCCCTGATCCCAAATTCATTCTTTCAAAAAAAGTTATTATGCAGCAGTATAATCTGGTGGAGGATATAGCTGACATTGTCTCATACAGTTCCAAGACGAACCCCAAAGTCACCTCCGTACTTGAAGAGATGACGGATTGTCTTTTCAGCGTCCATATGGAAAACGAGCTGAAACATATACGAGACCTATCCAGGACGGTATTTCTGGCACAGGGGTGGAGCAGTGCCCAGGCAAAAGATCTCTACGACAGGGGCATTCGGAATTTCATTCTGGACAACGAGCACGATCTTGATGTCCTGCTTGCAACCCTTAAGGACACCAACCATAAGGTCAACCTTATGCTCAGGCTCAAACTGCGGGAAAATTCCATCCGTACCGAACGCTATTTTGTTTTTGGTATGCCTTCTGCGACCATCAACCGGCGCATTGCCGAACTTGTTGACAGTCCTAATGTCGGTAAACTCGGCATACATTTCCACAGGAAGACCCAGAACGTGAGCGAGTGGAAACTGCAGCGGGATATTGAGGATGTTATCAGTCCTGAAACACTGGAAGCCATAGATATCCTCAATATCGGGGGAGGTTTGCCTTCGGTCTATGCCAACAGTAATGCCGATGTCATCGGAGGTATTTTCAAAAGAATTACAGATTTCAGGAAATGGTTGCATGACAGGGACATATCCCTCATGATTGAGCCGGGGAGGTTTATCGCCGCACCTGCCGGCAAACTGGTAACCTATGTGATGGCGGTGTATGAGGATAATGTTATCGTGAATGCTTCCGTTTACAACAGTGATATGGATGCGATCCTGGTACCTGTAAAACTGCGTGTGGAGAATGAGGTCAGCAGCCGGGAAGGGGAAGCCTATGTGATCAAGGGTTGTACACCCTGTTCAATGGACCTGTTCAGGTATCGTGTCTATCTCGGAAAGAGGCCGCAAATTGGCGATCCTATTACATTCATAAATGCCGGGGCCTATAATTTCAGGTCTGATTTCTGCGATCTGGAAGAAATCACCACAGAACTTACTGATTGACTCACTCCACAAATACCATAGCAGCCACAACGGTTGTCCAGAGGCCGCTCTTGTCGCCTTTGGCGGTCTGGCAGAAATGAGAAGTATTGATAATATGACCGCTGGCCCGGTAGAGCTGTTCCCTTTCCTGCCAGGCGGAATCTGCATCAAACTCAATACCCAGGGTGGTTGCTAGCATTGTAGCAGCGATATCCTCTGCATACATCCCTGCGGTATCCTCATCTTCCCCGAAGGAATGATGTTCTGAAATGTATCCGTAATTATCCTCATTCACGGGTACCGCCATACCTACTGCCGAAGCTACCAGACGATGAGCTTCATTGGTCTGGTTGCGGGCAAGTACGGAATAGACGATCTCTCCAGGACGGAGAGATTCAAGACCCTCCTCCTTTGGAATTATCCTGCAACCCGGTGGAAGAATACTGGAAACACTCACAAGATTATATTTTTCAATGCCCGCATCCCTTAACGCAAGTTCAAAGGAAGCCAGTTTATCCCGATGGATACCTGTTCCCTTTGTGAGGAACGCCCTGGAAGGAATCATGGCTATCCGATAGGGTCTTATTGATAAATAAATTTCGATGCCTACAGATATCCATTTAAAACATGACGCCTTTAGAAGGGCACATAATCATAGAAAATTTGGACAAAATCATTATCGGTGAACATAATGACAGAAATTACACACTGGGCAGATGTTGTTGCTGAAGAAGCCCTTGAAAGGGGAAACACACACCTCGTTGCCACCGGTATCACCCCCTCCGGCCATATCCATGTCGGGAACATGCGAGAGGTTGTGACAGCCGATGCCGCATATCGTGCATTACTTGACAGGGATGCAGACGCAGAACTGATCTACATTGCAGACACCTACGACCCATTGAGAAAGGTCTATCCGTTTCTGGATGAAAGTTATGAGGAACATGTGGGTAAACCTCTCTCCGAGATTCCCTGTCCCTGTGGAGAATGCAAGAATTATGCAGATCATTTCCTGCAACCTTTCCTGAATTCCCTGCACCGGCTGGGAATCAAACCTGAAGTATACCTGGCAGATGAAATGTACAAATCAGGCAGGTATAACGAGGCAATAAAAACTGCCCTGAAAAAGAGGGATGAGATTGCAGCCATCCTGAAAGAGGTTTCAGGAAAGGAACCTACTGATGACTGGAATCCTTTCAACCCGATCTGCATGCAGTGTGGAAAGATCAATACCACAAAGGTTACAGGTTTCGATGAAAGGGAAGAAACAGTGGATTACACCTGTTCCTGCGGCCACCGCGGCACTGTACCCATCCAGGGCGGCGGAAAACTTACCTGGCGTGTGGATTGGCCTGCTCGCTGGCAGATCCTCGGCGTGACTGTGGAACCTTTCGGCAAGGACCACGCCTCGAGGGGCGGCTCCTATGACACCGGCAAACGTATCGCCCGGGATATCTTTGGCTGCGAACCCCCACATCCTATCGTCTATGAATGGATCATGCTGGGTAATGAAGGGGCGATGTCCTCATCCACCGGTGTGGTCGTATCCATTGCGGACATGCTCAAGGTCGTACCTCCTGAGGTCCTGAGATATCTGATCATCCGAACCAAGCCCGAAAAACACATCCGTTTTGACCCTGCACAGCCGCTGCTCACTCTTGTGGACCAGTATGAGAAACTCCATCATACAGGAGGCAACTCCGAATATGACAGGCGTGTAAAGGAACTTTCCCATGCAAGCAGCCTGTGCCATACTGACATCCCTTTCAAACACATGACTACCATCCACCAGGTAGCTCACGGAGATTTCAACAGAATATTGAAAATCGTAGAGCGAGCGGGTTACGATACCAAAAATACGGAATGCATAAAACAGCTCGCTGATAATGTGGGCAACTGGCTTGATATGTACGCTCCTCCCTTCGCAAAATTCAGTGTTCAGGAAAAACTGCCCGAACTTGCAGCCACCCTTTCTGACAAACAACGAGCATTCCTGACAACCCTTGCCGATGCCCTGGAAGAAAGCGCAGAGCTTGATGGTTCTGAGTATCACAATCTTGTCTATTCCGCAAAGGAAGAAGGAGGCAGGCTGCACAGGGAGATGGAGAAAATACTGGGGGAGGAATTTACCATCGGCCCGAAGGATCTGTTCAAAGCCCTCTACATATCCCTGCTGGGCCAGGCTTCCGGTCCGAAAGCAGGGTGGTTTTTGTCCTCACTGGAAAAGGAATTCCTGATCAGGCGATTCAGGGAAGCCGCCACGTACAGGCCCTGATATGGCCTGCGAACACTTCAGCGCCTGGGATGAGGAGTTCCGTCATGTCCGGTGGGCGGGACCCCTGGATATAGCCTCCCTGCAGGAGGAACTTGAAGGGGGCGAACTTATTCTGGATGCCGGCTGCGGCCACGGCAGGTATGCCATCTCCCTCTCGCGTGAATATATAGTGGCGGGCTGTGATGTCTCCCAGCGTGGCCTTTTGAGATTGCGGGAAAAGGCAGAATTGCCGTTATGCAGGGCAAGCATTACAGACCTTCCTTTTCCACACTCTTTTTTTGATGTGGTACTGTGCCAGGGGGTACTCCAGCACCTGTTTGAGGCGGAAAGAAAACAGGCCGCAAACCAGATTATGCAAGTACTGAAACCGGGAGGAAAACTTATCTTCGAGGCTTTTGGCAGGGAGGATATGCGCTATGGAGGAGATGCCGTGGAGCAGCATACATTCCGGCGCAAAAACGGAATTATATACCACTATTTCATTATGGAAGAATTAGAGGATCTTTTTGATAAACTGGATATCAGTAAAAAAGAAAACAGGATGAAAAAAAAGATATTCAGAGGCGAAGAATACACCCGGCATTCGATTTTCCTGGTGGCCCGCAAACCTTCAGAAGAATATGCCGAGCTGGTTGAGCAGAATTACCAGTAAGGCCCCGATTGGTCCGCCAATAGCACATGTCAGAATTACCACAGCCGAGTAAGCTATACCCAATCCGAAAAGGATGTTTGCTCCCACGATTATGGCAAGGCCGAGAATGGTGTTTACTATGAGGCTTTTTACGGTCTTGAGAGTCTTATAGATCATAAGGGCTACAATAATAGCTACAAGAACGAGAATTATTTCTGATCCTACCATACACGAAACTATGCAGCATAATTATATATTTGTTTCCAATGCAGGGGATTGTCTTTCATCCACGCTGGACTGGAAGGTCATTCCACCTGATCTTCACCGCTCACAAAGTCCAAAAACGACCGGATGAGGGCTTCGAGATCTTTTTCTTCACGGTAGGCATCCAGGAGGATCAGGTGGTTGGTGTTTCCCAGCAGCATTGCAGAAACTGTTGAACCCTCGCGGTAAACACATTGTACCGGAATACCGAGGTTCAGGGCAGAGCATACCTCATATCCAACACCTGTGGAGGCAAGAGAAACCTCCGCAACCATGCAGTCACAGCCATCAAGCAGATGCATATCCCTTTCAAAAATTTCGGATTCAGACATGCCTGCTTCGTTTTCTTCAACATGTGGATCAGCCACGTGCAGACTGGCCACATCGTGTCCTTCGTTTTCTATAATCTGTACCATTTGCTGATAAATCGGGAGGTTTTGCCTGCCTCCCCTGATAGAACCTGATAGGAATACTTTCATAGTACACCCCGATAGAAGTGACCAGTGGTATATTTTTTGCCTGCACGCATTTTCTTTGTAGTCGCCCTGCCATCCAGAACCTGCCTGTACAGGCCAACCAGACTGCCGATATCACCCGGTGATTCCCAGCGGGCTTCAATACGTATAGCAGAAACCCCTGTGGCAATCACGTCCTCCAGGTAATCAAGCATGCTCAATCCCCGGGAGTTAAGCAGGTGCATCCGGCAGTGTTCATCCGTTTTCAGGGGAAATGAATAGCCTTTCCTGTCGACCAGGACACTTTCCACCTTGTGACAGGAATCCGAACATCTAGAAGTGTGTGAAAGGGGGCAATATTCTGAGACCATTACCTCGAAGTTGCCTTCCGCGATGCATTCCAGACTGCTGCAACCGTCAGCTACCTGACCGAGTTCATCCAGAGTCAGTTCCACAGATGCAGTGACCCTTCGGGCCCCGAGGTTTTTCAGGATACTACAGGAATGATGGTTGAAAACATTAAGCGGGGTGTCGATAACAAAAGGAATTTTCTTATCCGATGCCAGCCCGATCATCCCCATGTTGGCCACAAGCAGCCCACTGCATTCCCGTGCCTCTTCCAGCAGCCAGAAAAGATCTTTCATTTCCCCGTTTTTAATGATTCGCGGGGTGGAAAGATAAAGAGATGTTCCGTAACTCTGGCATTGTTCCTTAACTATAGCAATTTCATCAACCGAAGGCATGGGCAGTCCTGCGAAATATATCACATCTGCACCGGCAGCCACAGCAGCTTTTGCATCTTCAACCGAAGATACAGCCACACAGAGCAAGGGGGTTGTATTGGATGCAGCACTACTATCCACCGACTCAAGGGAAGGTTTGCTGCATTCCCGATGATATTGTTCAGTTCGTTTTTTTCGCAGAAGGTCCACAGCATCAGTGCGCAGCTCATTCAGTACACCGACAGGAACGAAAATCCCTTCATCCATTTCTATAGATATAGAGGAGGGAACAAAAGCCGTATTACCCAGTTTTGCCAGCTGTTTGCGCAACTGTTTTTCAGAGGCTGCTTTTCCTTTGGCCGCCTCGACCACATAGTCAGAATGCAGGGATATGGAATTGTAATCCCTATCCTTCACTGACAGACTTAGAGGATGACCAAAACGTGCTTCCAGATGCATAACGACCGGAATTTTACGTTGTGGTGCAGGAGAGGTATAGGTCTGTTGCAACTGTTTTATCTGGCGGCTGTCCAGAGTACGGTAAAGGATATCCCCTTCCTCCAGGCGTCCGGAGAAAGGGATCTCTATTGTATCCCCGGCCGAGGCACTTTTTTTCTGCCTGCCTGCCCGATAGATCACACCTATCTTTTCACCGTCACCTGCTTTTGAAACAATCCCGTCGCCTACAGCCAGGTCTTCCTCAAGGAAAACTACAGCACGATCCATGTACCTGCCCATTTCCACAATTGTCCCAATGGGAATGCCTCGATTACCTGGTGAGACGGCACCCATCATGTCCCGGGTACTTCCTTCAAGATAGGCTGAGGTGAACCCCCGATTGAAAAGTTGTTCAAGATAACGTATCTCTGATTCGGCCACATGGAACTTTGTGGGGTCTGCAAAATAACGGTCGATAAGCTTGCGATAGATGGAGACCACACCCCCTACATATTCGGGTCTTTTCATCCTGCCCTCTATTTTGAAAGAATCCACACCCGCTGCTACCAGCTCCGGAATCAGACGGGCTGCACACAGGTCTTTGGGACTTAGCAGGTAGCCTGCTGCAACAATTTCATTATCACAACTAAGCGAATACTGCCTGCGACAGGGCTGGGCGCAGTAGCCTCTATTGCCGCTCCTTCCCCCAATCATGCTACTCATAAGACACTGCCCGGAATACGAGATACAGAGAGCTCCGTGCACGAAAACCTCGAGTTCCATATCCGTGTTATCATTCAGGGCAGCAATCTCTTCCAGACTCATCTCGCGGGAAAGGACCACACGTTTTATCCCGTATTGTTCCAGCAATTTCACTGACTCAGTGTTGTGTACTGTCATCTGGGTACTGGCATGAACGGGTAGTTGGGGGAGGTGGCTACGGCAGGCGGCAAGCAGGCCGACATCCTGTACGATGACAGCATCCACGCCCATATTGCATAATTCAGTCAAAAAATCAATTGCCTGCGAAAATTCACTGTCCTTTATCAGGGTATTTACGGTCACATAGATCCTGACCCCGTAAAGATGGGTATAATCAATCGCTTCTTCGAGATTGTTAGCCGGGAAATTATCTGCATAACCACGTGCACTGAAGGCCGAACCTCCGAAATAGACTGCATCAGCCCCGTTCTGAACCGCAGCCACCAGAGAATTGTAGTCGCCTGCAGGAGCAAGAAGTTCTGGTTTTTTATTCATTGTCTGATGTGCATATGAACGGGCGATATATAAAAGCTGCCGGGTAAAAAAGAAAAGAGGGAAAGCAGTTCAATCCTGCTTCCTGACAATATAGTGTATTACAATGTACAGGGCTACTAAAAGAACAACGAGGTTATAAGCGGCCCTGAATATCGGCACATACTGGTATTCAAACCATGTACGGATAATATTTTCCAGGGCAAAATATAGCCTGAATACCGATAGCAGAATCAAAAGCATCAGTATTGCAAAACTCGCCTGTCTGAAATAGTACACCAGGTCTTTCCTGTTATCAGTAATTTCCTCACTCATCCTTATTCCTCCTTGCCACGAAATACACCATACAAAGCATCATCAAAGCACCAAATATTTCAAAACCAGGTGTACCTGGCTCCTCAGTCGGATATTCTGATGCTGATTCTTCTTCCACGGGAGCCTCACCGAATCCCTCCACAACGAAATCCCCGGAATCGATATTCTTTGTCTGCAACCGCTTGTCCTTATCGATTTCCTTCTCAGGATTCAGCTGGACATAATCCACTCCCTGCCTGACAATGGTGTCATCTTCCCAGAGAATTACCTCCACTGCGTAATTGTAATTGTCAGGGACACTAAGATTGACCGAGCGGATCACAGTTTCATCCGGTTCAAACGTACCAGTATCAGTCCACGCCTTATCAGCAATCAGGCTGGCATCCATTTCCCTGGCTTTGACCAGCATCCGGTAATTTTCATTTTCACCAACCCCCTCGTTTGTGAGATAGATATCATTCTGGATTAGCACTTTTTTCTCAGCAACTTCCCTTATCATGAAATCCATTTCACTGATTTCAACACCCGGAGTTTCCAGACTTCCCTGCAAATCCTCAATATTATTCAGAGTGATCTGTCTGCCTGATTTCCGGGAGCCATCCTCAAAAACCAGTGCAACCACACGGTAACCATCCTTTTTAGGAAGGTTTACGGGTACAGTGACCTTCCGTGTGGATTCAGCAGGAATATTGCCAATGGGATTTTCTTTTTCTATTTCAAGCAGCCCGGTACGGGTACTATAAGCCTTCAGGACCAGGGTCGTATTATTATTGCTGGCAGTCTCCCCATAATTTTCAACATACATCGTGACATTGAGATCGACAAAAGCACTCCTGACATCCTTTGCCATGACGTCAATATTGATTATTTGCAACTGGCTTTCCTCTTCAAAAGAGCGAAGACAGCCACTTGTTGATACAAGGGATATCATCACCAGCAACAAACAGAACAACTTCGCTGCACTCTTTATATTTTTCACAATGATGCACCCAAGAGTAAATAGGTTCACGACTATATAATATTTATTAGAGATTGTTTTAAAAGCAGGATGTATCGAGATGTCAACAAATTTCCAACATCGTTCCAGTAAGAAGAAAATAAGGGCAAAGGGGTATGGAATCAATAAAAAGGAAGCATATTAAACATATAAACACTTGCCAAGTATGTCAAACCATCTATGCTATACAAATGATATATTCTACAAAGTCACTTTTTATTAGTGCAGATTATACAGTTGGAGAATATGGTCACAATAGTTATATAGAGTGACAAACAATTTTCCAATGTCACATTATCATAATGTGAAAAGGGGGCCAAACTGAATTTGCAGAGTCGGCTTGGACCCCAAAACGCCCTGAGGCAAGATTGTTGTTGGCTTTGATACAGTTTAAGGTTTGCGGGTCTTGCCTCAGGAGTAAATTAAAAGGAGGTGAAGAAAGAAATGAACAAAACAATAAATCGAACAATGGTAGTATCACTGGTTATCATGTTGATGATACTATTTGCAGGGGTGGGAAGTGCAAACTCAGATTCTGCCTCTATAACAGAGAAAGAAAGACTTGAACTTGCAAATAAATTGTGGGGTACAGATATTACATATGGAGAGTATATTGAACAGTTGTTCCCTGAAGCTTATGATTAAATCTCCAGATGCAACAACAGAGTCATATTATGACATGGAAGTATCTTGGATAAATCCTGCTGCAGAAGGGCCTGATTCTAAACAAACATTCACAGCTACCACTGGACTAACACGAAGTGTTTACTTCGGGGTCGTAAATTCTGAGTTGGACCATGATGGTTCAGAAATTACGTACAAAACCTGGCAACGAATGGTGTTACCTACCCCATATACAAGGATACCAAGTATGTCTGTTCTCACATATTTATGGCGTGGTGATGGGGAAGAAGAGATCGTTGGTATTGAATTTGAGTCCGAAAACAATGTTTACGAACTTGAAGCAGAGGATACTTATGATTATTCATCTTCAGCATATTATCGTGTAATTGGTCAGTATTCTGGAGTTTATCCATCAGGCGTTACACAACCAAGTTACAATGGAATATGTTCCACTGACTGGGAATACGTAAGTTGAAAATAATTTCTGAGGTAGATGACTCCTTCTTTTTAATTCTGCAATCAGGAGTCATCCTAATACTAAAAATCAGAACTTATACCAGATTTACTTATAAATATTTTTATTGAATTCTCTGAAATACTGCTGCTGTTAACATGTATATATTAATTGAGCATAGTTCCCATATGAAAATCTTCAATATAATATTTTAGGCTTATTTTTAATTTGTATTACAGGCACAGTAGCAGCCGAATATTCCAATTCTGCAGCAGAGGACCACGAAGCCCTGGTAATTGAAATTGCACAGGAGTTTGAAGCCACCATGGATAATGGAGGGGTATGGTATGAGGGAGCCGATGATAGGTTGGGGCTTATGATCAACCTCCGGTTCGTTCACAGGTCGATTCACTTCTTTCCTGGTTTTATATGATGGGTACAGCTGCAGAACTGGCTCCCCATACAGAAAAGATTTTGATTCAGATGTATTCGGATGAGGAGCCTCTCTATGAGGTGGAGGCATATACTACCGACGTACAATCTCTGCTTAATTATGAGATAGATATGGATGAGTTGCGCTCAAAAGTGGTTGTTAAATCAATTGTATGAGGGATTGTATGGGATTGTTAGACAGGGTTTTGGACATTGTTACAGTTGGTCTTGACAAAATCATTGACGATAAGGCTGTCAATCACAGGAGAGTAATAGAACAGGGTCTTGAAATTAAAGGGAATTGGCAAACCGGGGAAATATTCCTTATGGCAAATCCCCTTACCCCTGAAGTACTGGAAAAAACCGGTAGCGAGTATGAAACCTTTAGCTGGGGAGATACTTCAGAAAAATCCCGGGTGACAGCACTGGCAATCCTGCTGTGGTTTCTGGATGAAAATGAAGCTTATGATTATCTGGATGCCTTTCTTAGAGATTTTGTTGCCAGGTTACCCAGGCAGGATTTCGAACAGAATTTTGGTTATGAGTTCTGGAGAAATGATATACTTTCTAAGCGGGGAAAAAAACTCACTTCAGATAAGTATCATCAGGCAGACCTGCATGGTGGTTACTATATGGGAGACGATGATGCAGATGAGAGAGGCGATGATGGAGAAGATTGAGGATACTATTCAAAATATGAATGAAAGTATAATATCTGTTGGTGAACTGAAAAGGAAGTTGCCCAAACAGATGAATCATAATGCGCTCAAGACCATTATGGAATATCTGGAAGAAAGTAACAAGATTACAGTGAGCATCAAAGGTATTACCTGGATACATAATGGCAACCATAGGCTCAATAAAGTAATATCCAGAGGCCTTGAATTATGAAACCGGTGCCGTATAGTCCGGGTTGACAAGAGGCTGATAGGTACCAATGGCTGCAGGAGAAGGCATCCGGTTCCAAAATGAAAATGGCTATTGTGGAAGTAATACAGAAACAATGGAATTATCCTTCACTATACAATTTCTGCAAATTTTCCTGAACATGAGGAATAATACAGGGACTCAATGAGTTTTCAGTAACCATATCAACTTTTGTCCCGAGCAAATCTTCCAGCTCTTCTTCCATCCTTATGTGATCAATCAAAATTTTCTTTTCAGAAAATCTAACAAGCAGATCAATATCACTACCTTTAGTTTGTTCTCCTCTGGAAAAGGAGCCAAACATTCCCAGAAAAGCAATATCGTTACGTCGGCAAAATGTTATGAGTTGCTCGCCCACACTTCTTTCAGGGTCCAGAGCCTGTGCAAGTTCAAATGGATCGTTTATTCCATGAGAATTTTCTTTGACTTCCATGTTCACTCAATATTTAAGTTACTATAATAGATATATTTTGTCAACTACTTTCCTTCATCACGGAAAGGGCATTATGATCTGTAGTTCTCACAGTCTTGAGAAAGCCTACATATCTCAAAAGAGTAGTCAGATTCATCTCTTCGTTTTGGCACATCATCACTTCACCACTTCCCCCAATCCCGTACACCTACCCGTTTTAAGCACACACCCCACATTGATACAGGTATTGACGCCGGTATGCACATCATCCCCCATTATAACTCCGAGTTTACGCCTACCTGAATCCACTTTTTTCCCCTTGACCATGACCCGGATAGTACGCCCGTCATGTCGGAGATTGGCAACCTTGGTACCGGCTCCGAAATTACAATCCTGCCCGATCACGCTATCGCCCACATAACTGAGGTGCCCGATATTGGTATTATCCATTACCACACAGTTCTTGATCTCCACTGCATTGCCGATACGCACATTATCCTCTATGGCAGTGGACGGCCGGATAAAACAGTTCGGTCCTATATCGCAGTTCTTCCCAATAACCACAGGGCCGATGATGTAGGCACCATTACGGATAACCGTACCTTCCCCCACGACCACTTCACCCTGTAGAGTAGCATTGGGTTCCACTTCTGCCTCAATATTGCCGGCAAGCCCGGACAACACATGCTTGTTGGCAGCAAGCAGATCCCAGGGTCTGCCGATATCGATCCATGCGTCCCTGAACACTTCATAACCCACACTGGCCCCTGCATCGATCAGCATCTGTATGGAATCCGTAATCTCGATCTCCCCGCGAGGTGATTCAGGAGTTTTACGGATATAATCAAAGATTGATTGGGGAAACAGATAGATTCCCGCATTGGCCAGATTGGTCGGGGGTTTTTCGGGTTTTTCCACAATCCGGCTCACTTTATCTCCGGCAGTACAAATAACTCCAAAATTACAGGGGTCATCCACTTCCTTGACCGTCAGGACCGCATCTTCCACTCTGTCGATCAAATTTTTAATCTGGACAGAACTTATCAGCATATCCCCGTTAAGCACGATAAACCTGTCATCCACATATTTTTCAGCACATCCGATGGCATGTCCCGTTCCATTCCGTTCTTCCTGGAGAACGTAATCGATACTCACACCTTTCTGCGAACCGTCGGCGAAATAGTCCTTTATACAATTCTCCATGTAGCCGGTAACTATCACAAATTCCCGGATACCGGCATCCACAGCCTCATCAATGATATGCTCCAGTATGGGTTTGTTCCCGACGGGCAGCATTACCTTGGGTCGCCTGTCCGTTAAAGGACGCATTCTTGTACCCTGCCCCGCTGCCAGAATAACCGCTTTCACTGTATTGCACCCCTTGCAATACTCACAACTCTATCAAATAAATCATCCACATCCTTCCTGGCCTCAGCAGTAATCCGGATCTTGGATTCGGTACCGGAGGGCCGCACAAGTACCCAGCCGTCCTCCAGATCCACCTGAATTCCATCAATGGCAGTAACTTCCCCCATCGCCTCCAGGGATTGTTTTATCTGCTGCATTGCATGTTCCTTCCGGGCCTCAGGACATTCAATCGTACTCCTGAGGGTGGGATAATGAGGCAGATCTGCAACCATCTTTGATAACGATCTGTCTGCAATCAAATTCACAATCCGGGTTGCTGCATAGATACCGTCGGGACAATACGATACATCCGGGAAAATCCAGCTGCCTGAAGGCTCGCCTCCAAAATAAGCACCTGAAGCCTTGATCTGTTCTGCCACATATACATCCCCAACCCTGCAGCGCAGCACCTCGGTATCCCCAAGCGCATCATCCACTATCATGGAAGTATCCACAGGCACCACAACTTTATCCTGTTTGTCCTGCAGGGCAAACAGGGCAAGCAATTCATCCCCCGACACAAAATTACCCTGCTCATCCACAACCATCATCCGATCCGCATCCCCGTCATGCGCAATCCCGATATCCGCCTCAAAAGCAACCACTGCCTTGATAAGTTGACCCAGGTTTTTTTCCACGGGTTCGGGATTGCGTGCCGGGAAATATCCATCTGGCTGGCAGTTCAATGTAATAACCTCGCAACCCAGTTCCCTGAGCAGATAGGGAGTGATCGTACTTCCGGCCCCGCAACCACAATCCACAACCACACGTTTGTGACTGGTATCTGTTTTGCTCAAGATCGCTCTGCAATGCCGTTCAACAAATCCTTCCCTGTACTTCACATTCCCCACTTCATTCCAGGCAACAGCCGAATAATCAGCATTTTCAATGATATGTTCAATCCGTTCTTGCTGCTGCGAATCAAAAGCCACGCCATCGGGATTCCATAACTTGATCCCCACGTCCTCTGCAGGGTTATGGGAAGCCGTAATCATAATCCCGCAATCATAATCCGCAGTGGCAAAAGCCAGAGTGGGCGTACTCATCAAACCCCCCAGGGTAACTTCACAGCCGGTGGCAGACAGCCCTGCGATCAAGGCCTGCTCGATCATATCCACAGCTATACGTGGATCCTTACCGATCACAACCGAATCGGCAACTGTACCCACGGCCATTCCCACACTCAATGCCAGTTCGGGACCGATTACCTTATTGGCCGGTCCCCTGATTCCCGATGATCCGAAAAGTTTCAAAATACACACTCCTTCATTCCACAGTCACACTTTTGGCCAGATTACGCGGTTTATCGATCTCACAACCTTTTTCCAGGGCGGTATAATAAGCAAACAGCTGCAAAGCCACCGAGGACAGGACGGGTGACAACAGGGGATTGGTGACAGGTACCGGGATTACAATATCAGCATACTTGCCTATCTCCCGATCCCCGGCATCGGCCACCGCAATCACTTCAGCCCCCCGTGCCTTGACTTCCTTGATATTACTCAACATTTTTTCATAGGTTCGCCCCTTTGTAACGATTGCCACCACGGGCGTGCCGTTCTCCAGCAGTGCCAGGGGTCCGTGTTTCAGTTCGCCTGCAGCATACCCTTCCGCATGGATGTAGGATATTTCCTTGAGTTTCAATGCCGCTTCCAGGGCTGCCGGGTAATTAAGTCCCCTGCCAATGAAATAATAATCCCGGTTGGCCGCATACCGGGCTGCATACTTGCGTATAATATCCCTCTGGTTCAATACCTGCTGCACATTGCCGGGTAGTTCCTTGAGATTTTTGATGATAGCCTTTGCCTCGTCCGGCAAAAGATAATTCCTGCGTCTGCCCAGGTGTACGGCCAGCAGGTACAGCGCTATTAATTGAGCCGTAAACGTCTTGGTCGCAGCCACTCCGATTTCCGGGCCGGCATGGGTATACACTACATTATCCGCCTCCCGGGTAATGGTGCTGCCCACCACATTGGTTATCGCGATGGTACTTGATTCATACTGTGCCACATTGCGGATCGCAGCCAGCGTATCGGCCGTCTCTCCGGACTGGGTAATTGCAATTGTAAGGGTATTGCAATCCATCACCGGGTCCCGGTACCGAAACTCCGAGGCGGCACTGACATCGGTATGTATACCGGCCAGTCCTTCAAGCAAATATTTGCCAAACAACCCCGCATTCCAGGAAGTGCCACAGGCAATCATCTCCACCCTGCCAATATTTCTAATCTGTTCATCTGTAAGTTTGAGTTCAGGTAATTGGACATTGCCTTCAAGTTCTGATAACTTGCCTGCAAAGGTCTTCTGAAGGGAACGGGTCTGCTCATGGATCTCCTTGAGCATGAAATGTGCATAACCACTCTTTTCTGCCATCTCCACATCCCAGTCGATCGTGGAAACCTGCTTTTCCAGCAATTGGCCTTCCATATCATAAAACTCCACCTTCTCAGGAGTCAGTTTCACGAGTTCCCGGTCATCCACAAATACCACATTGCGGGTATGAGACATAAAAGCCGTCGCATCAGAGGACGTGAAAAATTCATTCTCTCCCAGACCCACTATCAGGGGACTGTCCTTCCTGGCAGCGATTAGGGTATCCGGATCATTCTTACTCATGACCGCGATCGCATAGGAGCCTTCCAGCACTGCCATGCTTTTGCGTACTGCCTCGAACAGGTCCAGGGAATTACTGTAAAAATGTACCAGATGGGCAATTACCTCGGTATCGGTATCGGATACAAATTCATAACCTTTATCTTCCAGCCATTCCTGCAATTTGAGGTAATTCTCAATAATCCCATTGTGTACGACCACGATATCCGAAGAACAGTGCGGATGAGCATTGACATCATTGGGTATCCCATGTGTGGCCCAACGTGTATGCCCGATCCCGACATTACCTTCGATCTCTGCAGGCAGCACTTTATTAAGTTCATCGATACTGCCGGCAGTCTTGTACGTTTGCAGATCACCGTTTAAGACACTTAACCCTGCAGAATCATAACCCCTGTACTCCAGCCGGCGCAGACAATCCATGATCACCGATGATGCACCGGCCTTTCCCACATATCCTACAATCCCACACATTATATCTCCTCAAAGCACTGTGGAATTTGCAGGCAGATGTCTATCCACCTTTGTACCTGATCTCACGGTACAGTTATTGCCCACAAGGTTGCCTGCCTCCGTAAGGGTCCTTGAACCAAATTTACAGTCATCCCCGATAACCACGCCGCTCTTTTCCACAGGTACAAGTTCATTATCGATCTCGATATTCACATCGTTGTCCGCTTCACAGATGGAGTAGGGACCTAAATTACAGTTAAATCCTATAATACTTTCAGAGATATGACTGTGGGATTCCACACGTACATTATCCATCAGGATACTGTCCTGGATATAGGAAAAGGGGCCCAGCGATACATTATTCCCTATACTGGTGGAAGGCAATATGGTCACCTGGGGTCCGATATCACAGTTATCTCCGATCTTTACCGGTCCTACGATATAGGACCCGGCACGGATGACTGTATTTCCCCCGATCTCCACATTCCCTGTCAGGGTAGCGGTATCATCAATTGTGGCAGTATCCTCGATAGCAGACTCACAACTTGCCAGTAACCTGGCATTGGTATCAAGCAGACCCCAGGCATATACCGAATCCATCCACAGGTTCTTAGTTACAGTGACCCTTACATCCCTGTTCCCTTTCACCATATTCTGCAGGGTATGGGTTATCTCATATTCCCCTCTCCCGGATATCTCGGTATTCTCTATCTCTGCAACAATATCCCGGTTAAAGATATAGATACCGGTATTTATCATATGACTTATCTGCCGTTTGGGTTTTTCAAAGATGCCTTTTACCTTTCCCGCAGCACTCATGACCACTCCATATCCACATACCTTCTCCCGGGGAGTGGTAAGCACGGTGGCATCCCCTGCATGATTTGCGATTAGTTTACTGATAGTCTCTTTTTCAATTATGTTATCCCCATTGAGTACCAGGAATGATCCATTACCATCTCCCAGTGCAGGGATGGCCAGACCGATCGCATGAGCGGTACCCAGCTGGGAAGTCTGGTCCACATAAGTAATCCTTGCCCCGAAATCATTCCCGTCTCCAAAATAATTCATCACCTTCTCCTTCTCATAACCGACAACAAGCACTAGATCCTCGATCCCGTTATCCACAAGCGCGGATATTACGTATTCCAGGATAGGACGATTGGCTACCGGTAACATGACCTTTGAGCGGGTGTTTGTGAGGGGTGTACATCTGACACCTTCCCCTGCGGCAAGAACAATGGCTTTCATGGAATTAACATGAAACGTGAAAGAATTTATAGGTTATCTTTGGGGAGTGGATTGCCCCTGAAGGAAATCATGGACTTCGTTCTAATATTGTCATGAAAGTGAGTCTTTCCAATTGAAAGTATAGAGATTTCTGATTAACTCCTCCCCTCACTCAAACTAAATAACAATATTTATATCCAAACAAGATAAATTTAATCATACGAGTACTTTCAGTAATTTCACCCTGAAACACAGAATATGACCGTTTGATAGCTGCTGGTGAAAACTATCTGAAATAGATAAGTTGATCGACTGGAAACCATTTCGTCCCATACTGGAATCAATGTATATCAACAGGACAGACAAAGGTGGTCGACCTGAAATGGTTTTATCGGAATCCTTGTGTATGACGGTGTCGCAGTCTTCAATGTACCGTACCTTGGAAAACAACACAACCATAAAAGACACACGATCTTAAACTCTTTAAGAATACTATCCATAGAGTCCCTATAAGGGAACATAAAGGCTTATTGTGGCTTTTCTGAAGGCTTACCGGTATTAAACTCATTCACCACATGTAATATAGGCTATATGGCCTTCTGTATAGTTAAACTTTGTAAAAATGATATTAGAAATAATTATTAAACGTTTAGGACTTTCCAAAATATTTTTATAGTCCCGCCCGGATTCGAACCAGGGTCTTCGGCTCCAAAGGCCGAAAGGATTGACCACTACCCTACGGGACTGCTACTGTTCACTGTGATAATCGCATAATCCTACTTAATTTTTATGTAAGGGGACCTGCTTATTTTCCTGATATAAGGTTAAATTTGCGGCTATTCAGTCCGGCAGTTGCCAGCAGGTCATTGTTTTGGGGGATACATGACAGGAAGATTGCCCGACTCGCTATAACCCGGTATTTGCCCGCTGGATGAAAGGGGAAATGGGCAAGATCAACAGGGCAATAGTGGCGCAGAGAAAGACCCTGGCCCGGTTTGCTTGAAAAAGAGGTGCCACACTCCAGAATCCGGCAGGGGACAGGTACGTATTCGACAGACAGGTAATCGGGATGCTGGGAGAGGAACTGCCCTCAGAATTGCATGACAGGCTGAAACTTCCCATCCTCTTTTTCTTTGATTTGCCGTGTGGAAGACAGTTGCTTTTCCAATGACAGATATGCCCTCAGGGCCCTGCAAATACCCCCGGAAAGGGGGAAATGTACCGCATGCGTCAGGGAAAAGTCTGGGTTGGCAAAAGTATGGCCTACTCGATCATGCGCAAATATCCAACTGCCATCCAGATAACAATGGGATGAAAAAAATAAGTTCATGTCTGTATGATCACGGTCAGGATATCCTCATCCTCGAGCACATGGTCCAGCCCTGCACGCTGGCCCGGGTGTTTGGCCGATTCACCCCATACCTGGGCATACCTGAACTTATCCCGGAAATCACGATGCAGGTGATCACACACATCACCCACCGTGCTTCTTTTACGGATGATAAGCGGCTCCTCCATATCCGCAGCCTCACCCTGGGGTTTGAGGTATATTCGTATGAAATCCAGGGAATTGAAGATCATATCCTTTACCTCTTCCAGATGAGTGCCCTCATTGGCAGAGATCAGCAGGGAATCCGGGAACTTTTCCCTTACTTTAGCCAGGATATTTTCATCCGCCAGGTCCACCTTATTGATGACGGTCACATCGGGAATATAGACACGGTTGCCCATTATCACATCGATCAGCTGGTCCACATCTATATCATCCCTGATAAGCACATGAGCATTGTGTATCTTGTAATCATCCAGGATTGCCTTGATAAGATCCTCCGAAATATCAAGGTCGAGAGTGCTGCTCACAGTAATTCCACCGCGATCCTTCCTCTTGATCACGACATCAGGCGGACGCTGGCCCAGCCGGATACCGGCATCATAAAGCTCCTTTTTGAGAACTTCAAAGTGTTCTGTCTGGAAAACATCAAGCATGAAAACTACCAGGTCACTGTTACGCACAACCGCGATAACTTCCTTACCCCGGCCACGTCCACTGGCCGCACCCCTGACAAGACCCGGTACATCCAGGATCTGTATGGCTGCACCTTTGTGTTCCATTACACCGGGAATAACATCCAGGGTTGTGAATTCATAAGCACCGATTTCGGAATTTGCCCCTGTAAGCCGGTTCAGGAGAGTGGATTTACCAACTGAAGGAAAACCTACCAGTGTAACCGTAGCATTTCCTGATTTACGTACTCCATAACCTTCACCGCCGGATTTGGCAGAGGCTTTCTTCTGGAGTTCCTCACGCAAACGGGCAATCTTGGCCTTCAGTTTACCTACATGATGAGATGTTGCTTTGTTATAGGGAGTGTCTCGAATCTCTTTCTCAATATTGGCAATATCGTCCTCGACGCTCATCGCCACCTAACACCACTTCAATGTTAAAAAGACTTTCCCGTTCCTGCAATCCCATCACTTTTTGTTGATTTACCAGTTGTATTCAACAGGCAGAATCCTCACGGGTAAAAATAAGTACATCCCGGGGATCAATTTCCACCAGGCATTCCGAACCCGGCCCCAGATCCAGTTTCCCGAAGGTACGGTTATCCATTTCCGACAGCAGCACTGATCCCCCACCCGGAATATCCACAGCCACAACCCTGCTTGCTCCCCTGTTGACAACACTGCGCACAGTCGTGGAAAAAACATTGCACCCGCTAATATCCTCCCGGGCAGGATGAAGATGCACATTCTCCGGCCGCACACCCCAGGCATAGCTGCCATCCTGTTCAATATCCATTGCGGTAGTAACCGTAATAGAATCTGTATCCAGAACGCAACCATCCTCAGACTTACCAGCAAAATCGGCATCAAAAATATTCGATACACCCACAAGTTCTGCCACATGCCTGTTGCACGGATTATAGAAAACGTCCTCAGGCCTGCCTTCCTGATGCACCGAACCCTCATGTAATACCACTACTTTGTCAGCCAGCGTAAAGGCTTCAACCGGATTGTGAGTGATGAACAACACAGGGATATCCAGTGTCTCCTGAATACTGTGTATCCTCTCCCGCAGGCGCATCCGGACTACCATATCAAGCGCTGAAAAAGGTTCATCCAGAAGTAATATGTCAGGATTAGGAGCCAGGGCACGGGCCAGGGCAACTCGCTGTTTCTGTCCTCCCGATAGCCGGGAAGGATACTCGTTTTGCAGACCCGTTATGTGCATAAGTCCCAGCATCTCATGTAACCTTTGCTCTTTTGCAGCATCCGACTTGCCTTTTAACCCGTAAGTGATATTTTTGGCCACGCTCATATGCGGAAAAAGGGCATAATTCTGAAAAACATAACCCGGTCTGCGATCCTGAGGAGATAGATTCTTTTTTGACCCACTGTCAAAGTAGACCTTGCCGTTAACTTCAATAAAACCCTCATCAGGTTTCCCCAGCCCTGCAATACATCTCAGGGTTGTGGTTTTTCCCGAACCAGAGCGCCCAAACAGGACAACCAGTTCATTTGAAGCAGTAAAATTAACATCCAGATTAAAATCCGGTGCTTCCTTCTGCCCTGAATATCTTTTTTTTATATCAACCTGAATATTACCAGTCATGTCTCACACCTTCCACCTGTTAACGAGTTTTGCCGTTGCAGCCATGAAAACAAGTGACATTATTACAAGGATTACAACAAGAATATTGGCAAGACTGTCATTACCTGACTGGAAGGCAGTGTAAATAGAAAGCGACATAGTATTCGTTTTCCCGGGAATGTTGCCCGCAACCATTAGAGTTGCACCGAATTCCCCCACAGCCCTTGCAAAACTCAACACCAGCCCTGCTATAATTCCCTTCTTCGCAAGGGGCAGGGTCACAAAAAGGGCAGTTTCCAGTTCACTGTGCCCCAGTGTATAAGCCACATATTCCAGCTCCCTATCCACACTCCCTATCGCAGCGGACGTGGTTTTAACCATTAATGGCAGGGACACCACAAATGCAGCGATCACGGCTGCCTGCCATGTGAAAAGAATGCCAAAACCCGTAATCTCAAAAAGAGATTGACCCAGCACACCATTCTTCCCGAGCAGGATGACTAGTAAGTATCCGGTTACCGTGGGAGGCAATACAAGGGGCAGGGTTACCAGAATGTCCACAAGGTTTTTGCCCGTAAAATCGCGGCGTGCCAGCAGGTACGAAATGAGCAGGCCCACCAGAACCACCAGTATCGTTGACAGGGTGGCTATCTTCAGGGTTATGTATAAGGGAAAAATAGCCTGCTCAAGCACAAAACTCACTCTACCTTAAATCCATACTCTTCCAGAATACGCTTACCCTCTGGCCCTGTTACAAAATCAATGAATTTTTGGGATGCTTCCTTTGCCTCAGAATCTGCCAGGATTGCCACCGGATAACTTATATCGGCATCCACCGGCACCTCTTCTACAATCCTAATTTTGTCAGAAGTTTGTGCATCTGTCATATATACAAATCCTGCATCCACTTCCCCGCGTTCCACATACACAAGGACCTGTTTCACATTTTCCGCAAATATTGTCTTGCCTTCAATAGCCTTCCAGAGTCCTGCCTCTTCAAGCCCCTGTTTTGCATAACGTCCCACCGGCGCAGTTTCAGGATTGCCCAGGGCGATCTTTGTGATCTCCTCTGAGTCCAGATCCTCAAGATTTTCGATCTGGTTTGTACCTGCTGGTACTATCAGAACAAGACTATTGCGGGCAAAATCCCGTCTTGAATCCGCAACTATCATATTCTTCATATCCAGAATATCCATGTGTTTTTGGGATGCTGAAGCAAAAACATCGATCGGTGCTCCCGCCTCAATCTGCATCCTCAGGGAACCCGAACCTGCAAGATTGAGATTAACCTTTATATCAGGATTATCAGCCTCGAAATCTTTTACTATCTCACGGTAACTTTCCGTCAAACTGGCAGCCGCAGATACCGTGATTTCCTCACTGTCAGCTTCCTGCGCGGATGATGCAGTGGAATTGGCCAGATATATACCGACCACAGCTAAGACTGCTATTGTTGCTACCAGAAGTATTATCTGATTATTTCGTTTCATTCAACCACCTTATGCTTCAAGAGATATGTATGGGGAAACATATCGGTGCATTGATACACATGCAATAAATAAGTTTCTTTAAGAGACAATGAAGCCAGGATCAATTCTCAAAGAAAGTGACTTCTACCTCATTCCCGGCTTTCACAAAGGTGATTTGCGGTTCGATTACAATGAAACCATCGGCCTTTGCCAGTGTTGTTATTGAAGCAGAGGTTTTATCCACCGAATAGGCACAACCATCAATTACTTCCACACAGTGGTATTCCAGCCTGTTATCAGAATACACGTCATCCATAAGGGTTGCTTTCATCCTTTGCCTTGCAGGGGCAGCGATCCCCAGTCCCTTTCTTACAAGCAAGGACACAATCTCATTGAATATCATCAGGGATGCTGTAGGATTACCGGGCAATCCAATTACGGGAATATTCCTGACTGATGCAATTATCACCGGTTTGCCGGGTTTGAATCTTAAGCCATGCATCCGGATTTGGCCTTCTTCTTCCATTAACCGGTGCATGAAATCATCCGAACCTGCCGATGTGCTGCCGGTTGTCAATACGATATCACATTCAGAAACTGCCTTTAAAAGGAGAGAACGGGCTTTTTCAGGCTCATCCCCAACTATGCCATAGGCTACAGGAGTTGCTGACAAACGTCTGATGGCAGCTGACAGAGTATAGGAATTGGCATCATATACCATGCCCGGACTGAGAGGATTTCCAGGCTCGGTCAATTCATTCCCGGTAGATATAATGCCCACTTTCAGGTTTTTGACAATTGTATTATTGATACCCAGCGCCGCAAGGATACCGATCTTTGCAGGAGACAACATTTGCCCTGCTTCAAGAACAGTCTCACCTAGGGAAATATCAGTGCCTGCGACAAGGATATGCTGGCCTTGCCGAACATCACTATGGATACACACTTTCCCTTCTGCAAGAGTGGTATCTTCTACCATGACAACAGAATCGCTTTCCTGTGGAATCGGTGCCCCGGTGGAAATTTCCATAGCTTCACCTTTTCCAAGGGATAGGACATCCCCCCTGCCCGCAGGTACATAATCTTTCAGCAACAGACATGTACCCGGCGAAGGGACATCTTTGGCACGGATCGCATAACCATCCTTGAGTGCCTTGGCAAAGGGTGGAACATTGATGGCAGATACTATTTTTTCTGCAAGTATGCGACCGTCGGCTTGTTCAAGTGAAACATGCTCCACTCCGCAGCTTAGGGGCAAAGCGTCCAGAATTTGCCTGGCCTCATCCAGCGATGTTAGATCGTTGAGTATTTTGCGCATCTTCGTTTGTGCAACCTTTAACACTTATTCGTAGATTGGAGTACCGGTAGTAGTTGTGATCTCCTCGAAAGCCTTTACCATTTCCCCGGTAATGGGTCCTGGTTTTCCATTCCCGATAAGCCTTCCGTCAACTTTTGTAATGGGGGCGGCTTCAGCAGCTGTGCCGGTTACAAAAACCTCGTCTGCTGTGAACAAATCAAAAAGGCCTACATTTTCCTCAAGTACCTCATAACCCCTTTCCACAAGTAACTCAATAGCTGTTGCACGGGTAATACCCTTCAGATTGGAAATCGTTGGAGGAGTATACACTTTGCCATTCTTTATGATGAAGATATTATCCCCTGAACCCTCACAGATGTAGCCATTGCCGTCCAGGAATATCGCTTCGTCACCACCCTTGGCATTGGCTTCGATCTTGGCCAGGATGTTATTCAGGTAGTTTAGGGATTTTATATTCGGGGAGAGGGCATCGGGAGCGTTGCGCCGGGTTGCAACCATGACTGCTTTCAAGCCAACCTCATAGAGGTCCCCGTACATTGCCCCCCATTCCTGGGTAATGATGAATATATTGGGAGTTTTGCACTTGCGAGGATCAAGACCGAGGTCCCCTACACCACGGGATACGATGGGCCTTATGTATGCATCACTGAGATTATTTTTCCTCAGGGTTTCTAGGATTGCCTGACTCATCTCTTCCCTGCTGAGAGGAATTTCCATTGCGATAGCCTTTGCAGAATCAAATAAACGATCTACATGCTCTTTTAACTTGAATACCCTGCCGTTGTATGCCCGGATCCCTTCAAAGACACCGTCACCATAGAGGAAACCATGATCATAGACAGAAGTGGTTGCTTCGGATTGGGGGACATAATCACCGTTGTAATAAACCAGAACTTCACTCATTTTAAGCCCTCTTAGTATGAATTATCAGTATTAAGATGGACAAATGTAATCATAATATATATGAATATTTGTGAACTCATATCCGACAGTTGACAAAAGGCTTTTATGCACCAAATCCTATTTCATGTCGCTTCACTATCCTGGGCCCGTGGCTTAGCCAGGATATAGCACCGGGCTTCTAACCCGGTGGTCGTGGGTTCAAATCCCACCGGGTCCGCATTAACTTTTTTAATATTACTGTCATCGATTGAGATATTAATCCCCGGTTATAGCTATATAGCCGACAACAGGAAGGAAACTATTGTAATCTGCATGTTTTAATTCAGGAAGGGAAAACATGATCATACTGGAAAAATGGTACAAAAACCAGATTGAAAAGATCGATGACACTGGACTCAAGGGAGTCGAGCTGAATACTATGATGGATAGAAAAGTTTGCTGCGGTAAAAAAGCTACAAAAAGGAAGCGTCTGGGTTACATACATTCACCTGCTGACATCGAGTTGACAAATGTCAGGGAATATAACATAGAAGAGGGAACACTGAAAGTCTGGATCCAGTTATAATTCAAAGAGGAATGAAATATGAAAGAAGCAGAAGAATTGCTGAAAATGGACCTGTTTGCCCAATATATCGGAATAGAGTTACTGGAAATTTCAGAAGGATATGCAAAAGCTTCCATGAAAATAGAAGACAAGCACAAAAACGGCCTTGGTACAGTACAGGGAGGTGCCATATTCACCCTTGCAGACTTGACATTTGCCGCAGCAGCAAACTCCCACGGACGAGTGGCTGTTGCGATCAATGCCAACATAAGCTATCCAAAAGCAGCAACCAAAGGTAGCCTTACAGCCGAAGCTTTCGAAACATCCCTGAATCCCAAAATCGCAACCTATACTGTAACCGTCACGGATGATACGGCAGACACTGTTGCCCGCTTCGAAGGCCTGGCATACCGGAAAAGGAAAAGAGTTGAGGAACTTACCTGAACTTATTCCAGGGATAAAAGGTACTGTGCCAGTTCCCCGTGGTTATCAAATATTCTATCCGCCCTCTCCAGTTTATCGGGGGACACATAAGTAGGAACAGCCACACAGTACATCCCTGCCCGTTTGGCCGCTTCTACGCCTTTTGTTGCATTTTCCACCACGACACAATCCACAGGGTTCACGTCAAGCATACGGGCAGCTTTTAAGAACGGGTCTGGTTCGGGTTTGCCCTTGTTGACATCCTCCCCGCTGACGACAGCATCAAAGATATCCGGGAAAAAATGATCAACTATAGTTTTAACAATTGTCCGGTCGGCGCCCGAAACCATTGCCAGCAGGAAACTTTTCTTTAGTTCTGGTAAAATAGCACGTATCTCTTCAAAAGGTTTGAATCTGGCCGTTCTTTTGAATTCCTCCTGATATTGTGCAAGGAGTCCTTCAATATCCAAAGATGCAGGATTGATATTTTTGTGTTTTAATATGTGAGTTACAATGTCAACTGTCCTGGAACCTTCCATGTCATAGATGGTTTGTTCATCCAGATGTATTCCCACTGCACCAAATACCCGGTTAATTGTTTTTACATGATGGGGCATTGAGTCAATAAGAATGCCATCCATATCAAAAATCAAAGCCCTGGCCATGTATAAAAATACTCCTTGATATCAGGAATCATCAGATACGTTATTTTTGTGCAGAGCAATCTCAATATTGGTATGGAGGTCTTCTACTTTGAAAGGTTTGGAAATATAACCTGCAGGGTCTGTTAATTTCGCCCTTTCAAGGGTTTCTTCATCAGTATAGGCGCTTAGATAGATTACAGGAATGCTAAATTTTTTCCTTATGTGATCTCCTGCCTTAATCCCGTCACCTTCTCCTTTCAGAAAGATGTCCATCAGCACCAGATCAGGATAAAAAAGGTCGGCTTTGCGTATAGCATCCTCTGCAGACGATGCCGTACATGGAATGGAATAGCCTAAAGATTCAAGTTTGTTTTTAATTGCCATAGCAACTATATTTTCGTCTTCGACTATCATTATTTGTGCATTTTTCATCAAAGAACCTTCATAGTTTCAGCATCAATATATAATAAATCTTTGCCGATAACACTTACACATAAAAATTACAGGCGTTATTATGAGAGAATTATTATTTCGAACTAATTATTCATCAAGTCCTACTTAATATAAATTTATTATTGTCATTCATATAAAGCTTGATGGTTCATATATTGCCACTGAATAATACATTCCTGATTCCTTATATAGCATAAAAGCGTGAGTGAAAGCATGACATTGACCCGAAAACCTCTCTTGTTAATGATATTGGACGGATGGGGATACTCACCCATCAGAAAAGGAAATGCTGTAGCACAAGCAAATACCCCCAACCTTGACAGGCTCGAAAAAGAGAATCCAACCTCCCTTTTGCAGGCTGCAGGAGAATCTGTGGGCCTTCCACAGGGACAGATGGGAAACTCTGAAGTTGGTCATCTAAACATCGGTGCAGGCAGAATTGTCTATCAGGACCTGACCCGGATAAACCTGGCAATCAAAAATGGAGAGATCTACGAAAACCGGGTTCTGCTTGATGCCATCAGGAATGTGAAGGAAAAAGATTCAAAACTGCATATAATGGGTCTGTTTTCCCGCGGAGGTGTCCACAGTCACATAGAACACATGCGTGCCCTGATAGAGCTGGCTAAAAGGGAAGGCCTTAGCGAAATATTCATCCATACATTCCTGGATGGCAGAGATGTAGCCCCCCGGGCTGCCCTTGAGGATATGAAAGAACATGAATTTTTCTGCAGGGAAACCGGTATCGCAAAGACTGCCAGTGTATGTGGCAGATACTACGCAATGGACCGTGACAAGCGGTGGGAGCGTACCCGACTTGCCTATGACGCCCTGACACTGGGAGAAGGAATAACTGCTGGTGATCCTGTGGAAGCAGTACAGCTCGCCTACGACAGAGGGGAAAATGACGAATTTGTCAAACCCACTGTTATTCAGGAGAAGGGCAAACCTGTAGCCACAATTGAAGATAATGATTCTGTGATAATGTTCAATTTCCGGCCGGACAGGGCAAGGCAGCTTACCTATGCATTTGTGGAAGATGAATTCGAAGGCTTCGAACGGACAAAGCACCCACAGGTACACTATGTCTGTATGACACAGTATGATGAAAAACTGGATGTGCCTGTTGCCTATCCGCCAGAACAAATAAAAAATACACTGGGTGAAGTGTTGAGCAGGGAAAATATATCCCAGTTGCGTATCGCTGAAACTGAAAAATATGCCCATGTAACCTTTTTCTTAAACGGTGGAGTGGAAAAGAAATTCAAAGGAGAAGAAAGGTGTCTTATTCCTTCCCCAAAAGTTGCAACCTATGACCTCAAGCCCGAAATGAGTGCATATGAAGTTGCTGAAGAACTCACCAGCAGGATCGAATCAGCAAATTATGATGTGATCATACTCAATTTTGCCAACATGGATATGGTGGGACATACCGGTTTCTTTGAACCGACTATCAAAGCCGTAGAAGCTGTGGATGAATGTGTGGGAAAAGTTATCGCAAAGATACGACAGAAAGGCGGTGAAGCATTGATAACCGCTGACCACGGGAATGCGGAACAAATGGAAGAAGCCCGTGAAGACCAGCCCCATACCGCTCATACAAGCAATCCGGTTAAATGCATATGTATCTCAGAGAGACAAAATATCAAAATGAGAAATGGCATACTTGCTGATGTTGCACCGACCGTCCTGCAAATGCTTGCAATAAAACAACCAGAAGAAATGACAGGTAAATCCCTGATTGTTCAAAACCATTGATCCAGGGTTTGCTGACTTCGCTGTTTGCCGGCTTTTTCAAGCCGATCTACAGCTTTGAGAACTCGCTCCTCAGAGAAATCGTGCTGTTTGCAAAGGAAATCCACTATTTTTTCCTTTTGTGGAGGTTTCCATTTCAGTTCATAAGCATCAGTTACAGGCGGATTCAGGAAAAAATCGATCTTTGCATCAAGCTCATCAATGGCTTCACCCCTGTGCTCCAGAACCTTATGAATACTGCCATGTTGTTTTATTAATTTAAGGGCGGTTTTGGGGCCAACTTTCTTCAGCCCTTTATTGTAATCAGTACCCACACACAGGGCAATACCGATCAGTTGCTGACGGTCTATATCCAGTAACTTGATGTTTTGCATAAGATCAATAGATTCGGGTTCTACATCAATGTAAACATTCTTGCCCGGCAATTTGCGTTTACCCGTAATTGTAAGATTGCGCACTACCCGCAGAGCACCGAAAAGCAGGGAATCATAGTCCTGGGAGGCACTATAATCTGCATCACCTTTGTTCACCATATAGGCTGTCTGCGCTTCCCCTTCAGAAGGAGCCTGTACACAGGGAATTCCCATGAAATCCAGAAGTTGCATCGAATCCTCCACTATACGGGTATCTACCTTTGAAGAAGCCTGTGCATATTTGTAGGCTTCCTCTGACAGGCCTTTTTCTTTTGCTTCATCCCATTTTGTACGGGCCTCTTCCCTGGACTTGTTACGCTGGCTAATTGTATCTGCCTTGAAATCAGGAGGTTTGCCATCAAAAACAAAAACAGGTTTTATACCGGCTTCAAAAAGGTTTGTCATCCTGTACAGGATACCGGAAAGATGGGATGTGATATTGCCCCTGGAATCCTTCAGGGGGGTACCGTCACGTTGCCTGATGATACTCAAAAACTGGTAAAGGGTATTATATCCATCAATCGCCACAGTCCTGTGAGCAAGATCATCCAATCCAACCTGTCTTTTTTCCAGTATGTCACCTATATCTACACCCATTCAGTGTCCTCTTACATTGGTTTGATGAAGTTGAATATCCGTATCGAGGCGTATATCAAGCACTGAGTCATAATCGGCTTTCATCCGCCCTACCTTCAGTACATTACCTGCCCTTTCAAGGAGAGTTGTTCTGGAAACCTGTAACTGATGACCATCCTTCTTGTCACCTTTATGGACTACCAGCACATCATTTCCTTCAACAGCAGTTTTACCTGTCCTGGAGAGCATATTCCTGATTACCTGCTCAAATTCCGAATATATCAGAATTTCTGAATTTTTCCCGGATTTTTTTATGACACCAATTGGTTTAAGATTAATTTGCATTGAGCCCACCCACCATTATGAAACTTGTTGATAATTGCCCATACAAACCATCACATTAATATTGTTTTCGGCATATGTCGATGATTAAAAATAATGAAGAATAGAAAAGATTAACGATAATTTCTTCTGTTAAAGGTTTCCATGGCATCATCCACCACATTGGTGACAGTATCTATTTTTTTACCCATGTTATCTTCAACACTCTGAATATTAATCCGAAGAGAGCGTTCTCTTAGATCGAGCTGCTCCTCAATCTTACGCATCCGCATATCTAGGGAAAGGAGCATCGCTGCAAGAGCTCCTACCATTACAATGGCAGCAAGAACGATCAATGAGTTAGCCGGACTGTATTTGAACCTGCCCAGCCATACATATGTCAACACAAAAGCTGATACAACCATAACGATAGAAAAAACAATGTCCCTTGTTTCCATGGTAAGACCTCTATTTTACTTAATCCATGTTACTACTTAAGTATTACATAAACTTAATTAATGGATATTGCATTAGGTTCTGTATCATACAAACAGGATGAGAAAATTTGAGCAAGAATGAAAACGAGACCAAGGAATACTTCCCGATGATTGTAATGGCCGGATTCATACTGGTCATCCAGATCATTGCACTTACCCTTGCACAACCAATGAACGATCTGGGTATGCAGGCAGTAGATAACCCCCAATCCGCAACCAATTCCATATACTACATAATTGCAATTCTCATATTCACCCTGTTTTTACTTTTCGCCATCAAGAAAGAAATACAATGGGTAATCCAGATGATTATCCTTGTTGCTGTTGCTTCTACCATGTATTACGGATTCTATCCCCTCTTCCACCTTACAGGATTGGGAGGAGAAGGTCCGGTAATCGGAGGGCTGTTAATGGCAACTGTTTTCACCATCCTGCTTTACGTCCATCCTGAATGGTACATAATAGATTTTGTAGGAATCATTGTGGGAGCAGCGGCAAGTTCAATATTTGGAATATCATTTGGCATTTTGCCTGCAATTGTGCTGCTGGGTCTGCTTGCAGCCTACGATGCAATCTCGGTGTATAAGACAAAACATATGATTGCTCTTGCAGAAGGCGTGATGGACCTGAAACTGCCAATCCTGTTTGTTATACCCAAAAAAAGAAATTACTCATTTATTGAGGACACCCCCTCAACAGAAGGGGAAAAAGAAGCCTTCTACATGGGATTGGGTGATGCTATAATGCCAACAATAATAGTCGTTTCTGCAAATGTATTCCTTCCCCATGAAGGCTTCATAGGAGTTCCCGCCATTGGAGCAATGATCGGCACCCTTATCGGATTTTTTGCCCTGACAATCCTGGTCATGAAGGGGAAACCCCAGGCAGGCCTACCATTTTTAAATAGCGGGGCAATTCTGGGTTATGTGGCTGGTGCCTTAATAGCCGGGATGCCCCTTCTGGGATAAAATTACCTGTCCGAACCTGTGATGTTGCATGAATCGCAGTCACTGTCACAGGAAGGAGAGTTACCATTTCCCTCGTCATCAAGGGCCCGTGTGCCTTCTGCAAGCACCGAGGCATTGGATAGAGCGCCGCCTATAAGAATAGCATCAAATATCTGCTCCCTTGTCAAACCAAGCCTGCGGGCAACCCTGATATGCATCTTGAGACAATGGTCACATCTCAGTGCAGAAGCAACACCCACACAGATAAGTTCGATTGTCTCTGGATCAAGTCTTTCAAACTCCCGCATTATAGAATTATCATACATTACTTTAGGGATTAACAGCTCCGGCATATCTTTCATGAAATTGAGTATATAGGGTACTTCCCCATATCGTTCCTCAACTGTTGAAAGCACATCGGAAACCGCTTCATCTTCATCCTTTTCAAGAATTTGCCTGATATTTTCCAGATCCATTACACACCCTCTTTATCATATAGTAAATCCGGTCTCTGAGCGACGACGTATCTTTATGAGAATGTAATCCTTCATTTTTGAAGGCATGATATTTGCCACATCAGAGAGAGAAACATCCTCATCCAGATCCAGCTGTTTCAGCTTTTCGTGGAATTGATCAAAGGGAAGTTTTACCCTCATGCCATCCAGTTGAAGGGTTATGGGGGCAGGAGTTAACACATCATTAATTTCAGGCACCTGCTCTTTAATCTCCTTCATAACTCGTGCAGGCAATACCGCAAGAGGATCCCTGGATATTTCCTCACGCAGTTTATCCACAACTTCCCCGACAGTTTTATTCAATACATCAAGGCTGTCAATTTCACCTTCATTACGCAGCCTGTGAGATACACGTCCGATGCCTCCAACATAGACATCGGCTCCTTCTACATCGTCAGTACTGAGATCCGGCCCTCCTGTAGCCACGATAGGAACATCAACACCCGAGAAAAGTTTGGGTTTCTTATTCATTATACAGTCACTGAAATTACCAAAACTGTAAACGGCAATATCATGTTCGTTGATCAGCTTTCTTTCATAATCCTGAGAAAGAGCCACTCTTCGGCCCATACCACGTGCAAGTCCCAGCATATTGGTATTAGCACCATCCCTGCGCAGATGTTCGGCAACATCACATGCAGAATGAGGAAGATGATGGTAGGCAAGGGTTGGGGACACTACAGCGATTTCGGTACCTGTTAAGGGAGCTCGCGTGAGTTTGCCCAGTATATTCTTTGCAAGTTCTTCCATCAGGGGGACATCTTTACGGGGAATCAACATCACAAGATTAATTTCCGTGGCAGCCGGCGTACTCTGTACAAGATAGCCGCCCAGGTCTTCCAGGAGTTCAATAATAAGGCCGTGTTTGTGCACACCGCCTTCATAGACATAGGGTTCAAGCACTGCTGCCACTGGCATCATCTCCTTTTAGTTCTTTCAGCATCGCGTGGGCTTCATCAATCCATTCTTTTTGCATCGTATCTTCGGATGCCACAAATATGAAATCATTACCGTTCAAGGAATGATAACGTACCCTGAAACCTTCAGGAGCAACCCTGATAGCCATATCCGCCAGATTGGACTTGAGTGTGCGCCGCGGGTCATCCACAACAAGATTTTCGAGAGAGCCTATCTCCTCCTCCGGATTATCCACAAACAGGGAAATCGTCCACCTGTCCGGTTGCTCAAGGCTGTCACGTCCATAGCGATCCCAGAGAATCTGCAACAGGCGTGGAAGATGTTTTTCTACAGAGATAGTAATCAAAATTTCTCCTTCATGGTCCCCTTTTTGTATTTCAGCAAAATCTTTCAATATTACCTGTGGAAGAACACCACGCACAACTGCCACCAGCTGGAAAAGGGAATCTTCGGGCCTTATTGCTACTTTGATTTTTGCGATTCTGCCTGCCATGCCCAGATCGGAGATTATATCTGATACAATCTTTCGATAAGGTGGGGCTTCCTCTTCAACTGTGGTTTCAACCACAAACTTTTCAAGGGTTGCCAATTCTAATCACTCCTTATCCACAAAACCGGAAACAAGCAACGCAGCACCCACTGCACCGATATGTTGGGAATATGGAGGAACAACGACATTGATCTTGAGCAGTTCTTCCAGAGCTTTGGGTACACCTGCAATAAGGGATGAACCGCCGACCAGGATAAGAGGTTCTTTAACTTCAATTTCCTGAAGCTGCTGTTCAAATATTTGTTCCACAACACTGTGGCAGGCAGCAGCAGCCACATCTTCGGGCGTAGCTCCCTTAGCAAGGGAATTAACCAGAGACTGGATTCCGAAAACAATACAGTAACTGTTCATTTCTACATTTTTCTGCATTCCCTTGATTGCAAGATCCCCTAGTTCCGTGATATCCACACCCAGTCTCTTGGAAGTCATTTCGAGGAATCTGCCCGAAGCACCGGCACAAACACCTCCCATGGTGAACATGCCGGGAATACCATCCTGTACAGAAATGGCCTTATTATCCATTCCACCAATATCAATTACAGTGGCATCGCCCTGCTGTGCCTTTGCAAGGTAAACTGCGCCCTTGGAATTTACCGTGATTTCTTCCTGCATAAGGTCGGCATTGAAGTGATCGCCTATAAGGAAACGTCCGTAGCCTGTTGTACCAATTGCCTGCAGGTCCTCCCTCTTCACACCAGCCTGGTCCAGTGCCTGCCGAAGGGCTTTTTCAGCACTTTCAAGCACTTTGATGGTGGGCACCCAGCCTTCACCGATTATCTCATCATCCCTCATAACCACAGCTTTGGTAGTGGTTGAACCAGAATCAATACCTGCAGTCAATCCTTCCTGATTCTCCCTTGCAAGTAAATGTTTGCTCTTTGCAATGGTTGTCAGGGCTTCCATACGTGTCAGCAGGGTAGCTGCAGTCGTTCGCTCGGTAAAGGAATAACTAATAACCGGCAGACCTGAATCTTCAAATATATAACGACGCACTTCATTACGAACAATCGCAGCTTCAGCGCATCGGAAACAGGTAGCAACAAATACACCGTCCACCTTCGCCACGCCTTCTACTACGGCTTTTGCCCTGGCCATCATGAGACGCAGATCAGGACTTGCAACTTCCAGTCCGAATTCCTGCCCTATGGTATCCAGAGATGACACATCCATCTCCGGATAGACAAGTTCAGCATTCAAGGAAGATGCTGCCGATTCCAGTTCCTTCTGGACCCCTGCATATTCAGAACCGCATGAAACCAGTGCTATCTTTACTTTATCAGAATTACTCATTCTTCATCCTCCTCGTTAGGCAGGGAATTCAGGAATTCAGCAATCTGGTATACAAAATCTTTACCTTCTTCTTCGGTGCGAGGATATTTGACTTCAAGACGGGGGATGTCCTTTTGGCGTGCAAGGAACTTAGTAAGTTCATTGGTACGTGCACAGCCCATGCAACCAAAAGCAGATGCCGAATCCAGCACTATGATCGCAGCTTCGGCTTCATCAATCAGGGGACCCACTATGGACATGCGGCCCCTCACACCGGCAGGAACTTCCACTGCAGCATATTTCAAACCAAGTTTGGGATCTTCGGGAGTAATATTTATCGGCGGAGAATCTATTCCTACTGTAGTGATTTTTTCCCGGATCTTCTCCATCATTGCAAGGGGTTTATGGCCAAACCTTTCAACAAGATCAGAAAGGATAAGGCTGTTTGTGGGATAGATGAAAATTTTTGCCAATGTGTCACCTCATAATTCGGATTCAATAATATCTTTAAGTTTGGATGGTGAAATTTTGTCAGGAGATTCTTCCTTTTCAGACGGATTATATGTTTCATACTCATCAAGAGCTCTGCTGATGATAGGCAATGATGCGACTTCGGTTCTCAGGTAATGAAACCCCGGTCTTGGCCCTCCGCCTCTGGAAGCCCTGCAGCGACGTTCATCACCTGGTGGGAAACCCCTCTGTTTCACAAAAACATGATTCGGATCAAGCGCCCTTACTTCGGCTACTACCTTTTCCACGGAATCACGCGGACCTGTTACCATTGTGCCGAAACAGGTTTCCTTAATGGTAATATCTACATCGGACTCATAAATTTTCATCGCAGCATCAGAAGGAAGCACACTTTCTGAGTCTATCACCACGATCTTTGTAATCTCATCAACATCCTCCCCGCTCATTCAATCTCCTCCTTGTTACTTTCCAGAACGTACATGGTATCCTTTTCGGTTAATGCCTTGAATTTCTCGGGCTCAAGGATTTTTCCTATTATATTGGTACTTGAAAATTTCTCTCCGGTGGGACCAAACAGATCGTCATCCTCTGTTTTAACTCCCACAATACCCATTCTTTTAGCGGCCTGGTTAGTAATCCCAATCTCAAAAGCTTTGGTTTTGTCCACAAGCACGTTTTCCGGCAATATTTCCTTATATTTTTCAGCGGACTTTGCGGCTTTAAACAGGTATGTATCTTCATATATCATCATCACAGGCAGTGTACCTATAGGCCTGAAGGTAAGACCTACTGCGTGCCTGAAGAAATCCACGCTTTTAGGAGCGAGTTCATCATACAGTTCAACACGAATAACAAGGGAATCCGGTGCCCCGGTTGCAATTACTTTTTTTGCCAGCAGGATATCGATAGTACTGGAGGGGTTTAATTTCACAATATTAGCATCGTCTTCTTTATACCCTTCACGTACCAGTTCAACTCCCAGTCCTTCAAGATGTTTTTCAGCTTCTTTAAAGCCCATGCCAAGTATATTGATGGGAGCAGGGTCCGTCTTTACAAATATAGAGTGACCCTTGCCTGCCATATGGATCAGTTCAATACCTTGTTGTATATGGCCAATTACAGAATGTACAACACTGGCAGTTCTTTCATCACGGGAGATGAACACTTTACCGGTACCATAACCTGCAGTTCGTACCCATACCGCACCATCCTTTCGTGCTTCAAAGTTTTCAAATGAGCAGATCTCACCTTTTAAACTATTGTCACTTATAAAAGAACTGGATTCATAATCAACTTCGAAAAACCCATCCTTGATTAATCCAAAGAAAAATTCAGCTCCTTCAGGGGATTCAAGAGCAAGTTCTACCTTTATAAAGGTAAAGAGACCATCACCGTCCTCCAGGATTGTGTTAGTATCATCTGTGACCAGGTGTTTTGCAGATTCCTGCCATTCTATTACGGGTTCAATTTCAAGAATGCGATCTGAACGCTCAAAACTGGTCAGAAGTTTCTTACCGCCCACGACCCTGGCAAAAGGACCATCTTCAGGTGCACCGTAGTCTGCAGAATGCTCTGCAAGGGAAAAAAGAAGATGGAAATTAGAAGGATTATATCCCCCAGCTGAAAATGCTACATCATATTTATCCAGCTTTGTGAGATTTCTTTCCGGTTTCAGAGATTCTGAAAATGGACCAAAGGCTATGGCATTCTTGCTACTCCAGCGTAGGGAAATTCCTTCATATTGCCTGAAATCTTCCATCCACCTGCGGGCAGAAGCGGAAAGATGATCAATTATTTCAAGGCGTAATTCTCCTTTTGTGGTCTTGACCCGATACTCCCTTACACTTTCAGAGCGGACACTTTCCGACTTTTTGAGAATGCCCACAGATGCACCTATTTTGTATGGTGCCTCTGCTGTGTCGATGGCTGATTGTACTGTAGCACCATCCGGGAGAGATAACTTCTCGCCGTTAACAAGCACTTGAATCGTCCCTAATTCCTCCAATCACTACATAGAGAGCGCTTAATAATAAAGTTACTGTTGAGGAACTTCCTCAAGTTCCTTTTCAGTAAGCTGGGATAGAACCGCTTCTGGTTCTCCTATATCAACTATCTTTGAATCCCTCATTAGTGCTACACGGTCACAGATATCATTAAGGAAATCCATATCATGTGACACGATCACAAATGTATTGCCCATCTCTTCCCTTGCCTTTAGGATGGATTTGGTTACCTCGGTCCTTGTGATCGGATCCATTGTGCCGGTTGGTTCATCCATTAAAATGATATTTGGCTCTTTCATTAAAATCTGGGCCAGAGCAACCCTGTGCCTCTCTCCTTCACTAATCTCATCGGCCATCTTAGGGAGGATGGATTTGGCTTTGTTTTCAGTAAAACCGGTTGTCACAAGGGTATTGATAGCCTTCCTGGTAGCAAGTTCGTAGGGAAGATCAACCCCGATTGATTCAGTCAGATTATCAATGATTGTCCTGTGTGTGTACAGACCATATTCCTGATGCAGGATACCCATGTAGCGAACCGCACGACCCCTGTTGTCAGCTCCGGGTTCCCTCATATTCACCCACTCATCACCAACGCGAACATGCACTGCCCCGCTTGTTGGTTGTACATTGCCCATGAGCATTTCAGAAGTCGTGGTCTTCCCTGCGCCACTGGTACCTGCAAGCCCGAATATCTCACCTTCCTTCACATTAAAGCTCACACCGCCTACGGCATAGACCACACCTCTTGAAACGGAGATGTATTTTTTAACGAGGTTCTCCACCCTGATGATGTCCTCGCCTACATTGGCTTTTTTCCATTCTCCAATATCAGTAACCATTTTCATAAAGTCGCGGGAGACATCACAGGCATCACCTTCACATACAATTTCCCCTTCCTCGAGGAGAATTGCCCTATCGGCCAGGTCTTCAATGACATCCGACCAGTGAGAAGTGATTACCATTGTCATGTTGTGGGATGAAACAGTATCCTCTATAACATCATGTACAACTTTTGCTGTCCTGGGGTCTAGGGTTCCTGTAGGTTCGTCGGCAAGCAGCAGCATGGGATCTCTCACAAGCTGGCGCGCAAGAACTACCCTCTGTTTCTCCCCACCACTTAAATCACGGGCCACGTGCATCATCCTGTGAGAAAGACGGACTTCTTCCAGCAGTTCTACGGCACGTTCCATCGCATCGGGGCCACTATAACCAATTTCTGTCAGGGAATTTACTACATTGGCAATTACCCTGTCATCACCATAAAGGGCAAAGGTCCTCTGGAGCATAATCGCAACTCTACGGGATACTGCCCTGCGTTCATTATTATGAATACCAAGTTTTGCAAAATCCGCTTCGAAGGCTCCAAATTTACCGTTCTCGCAATGCGAACAGGCCTTCCCCACCATACTGGGCGGTTCTATATAACCACATTTTTCACAGCGTGCAACGTGATAGATTATTGAACCTGTGATTTCATTTAATTCCTCTGCACCACGAAGCGCATGCATCAATACAGTTTTACCGGAACCGCTTTTCCCCAGGATTCCGACAACTTCACCTTCATTTATGTTGAGATTGATATTTTTTAAGACCGCTGCACCATTATAAGAAATGGTAAGGTCTTTGATCTCGATGAATAATGACATTTGAGTCCCTCCAACATGGATATTATCAGACCTGTTTTGAGATTATACAGTCGTATATGTACTTAACTTTTTGCACGGTATGCACAAAACCATAAACCTGTGAGCAGGCCCAACATAACCAAAAATTTAAATCTGGTATTTTATATCTGGATTGCATTGAACACTACATAAACGTAACGCATAATTATATCGCTGTTAACTTCTGAAAAACTGCTTCCGGTAGCGTTAAGATGAAATTGCCTCATCTGCAAATCTGACAACCTCGGAAATATTGCCCACCACTACATCAGCAGATTCCTGCAATCTTGAAGGGCGGGAGTCACCCTGCTGAACTGTAAGAATTCCTATATCAGCGGACCTTAATGCCAGCATATCATTCATTCCGTCCCCTACCATAATGACTTTATTGTACTTTTTTTTTAGATCCTGAACTATTCTTTCCTTGTCAAATGTAGAGGCGATATCAAAAACCCCATCAATAGGAACACCGATGCAACGAGAGAGCCTGCTCAGGTTTTTCATGCTATCTCCTGAGGCAATATAAAGACCCGCTCCCCTCTGATGAAGAGCTTGCAAAGTATCCTTGCTTTCAGGATAAAGGCGCCCTCCGGTACTAACCACATAGGTTACTGACTGCTCAACAACATCTACTATAAACCCACAAGCCAGGTAAAATATATTAGGACAACGAGTCTTTACCCTGCAAAATACTTCCTGGACATCCCCAAGCACCACATCGCTTTGCTGGACGATTTTTGAGATTTCCGAAGGGGATACCTCTCCATTGGAACAACTCACATCCAGCTCTACGTGTTCTTTTTCCATGAAATCCGAAATTAACCGGTGGGGTTGGGCCTCCAGTATCATTTCCATGTCGGCATGAAGCACTACGAGTGCCCTGCCTTTGCGACCTGCCACCAGCATCGTGCTTTCTATATCTTCCAGCATTGCTCCATCGGAAATGTCCCTGGCAACCCGGTACATATGCAACAATGTTCCCGCACTGTCAAAGACCACTGCCAGTTTGTTTTCCATACTGGATAAAGCGAGAGAAGCCGATTAATATTTTTCGTCCGATTGCCTAATAGTTGTGTGACTTATAGGATTAAAGAGACTGGATTAATCTAAATGATTAATATAAATGCATGTGATGAAATTATACCTGCACAAACAATAAGTATCATGCAGATATTATATATTTACAATGTGGAGTTCCAATGAATGTTAACCAACCAGAACCCCACATCGGCCCAGAGGCAGAGCTAGTTTGCTCTTTACATTATATAAACATAGCTTTGCCTCTGGAGTAAAATCAAAGAGGTAAATCGATGAAAACAAGTGTTAAATTTGGCATAGGTGCAATGCTTGCAGCAATATTGCTGTTAAACTTGGTTTTTGTACCAGCTGTGTGTGCAGATTCAAGCACATCTGACAAAGTACAGATGCCAAAAGAACTAAAACAATGGATAATGGAAACCCAAAAGGATGAAGAAACTAAACTTTGGATGAAAGAACAGACTGAACAATGGATGCAGAACCATACTTTGAATGTCACTTCAACCAAGACATACACGTACAAAGACGGATTGATTGAAATCAAAGAGACCTACACCGGCAGAGAACTGAAAAAGAATCTAGGAATCAATAAGTTCGAAAAGATGGAAAAACTTAAAGTTCCTGAAAATGCCGAAAAAGCGCTGTCATTAAATGGTGAAACTTTTGCTCTTACCGAAGGGAACCAAAGAATCACTGTAACTGAAAAAACAGTGGTAATGACTACGGAAACTGACCCATTTGAATGGTGGGACATAGGGTATGAATACCCGCAATACACGTGGTCTGAATACTACGGTGTATATACCAGAGCTGATCCGATTAATCTGGCATGGGAAGGAACCAATATGAACACAATAAAGGGAAAAATATTGGATGAAGGTTGGGTTAGCGTAGCTTATCCATATGAGCATAACCAGTATGTATCTGATCCGCAATATGATTGGGTTTTAGACGAAGGTGTGGCAGACGATAAAACAGGTTTGCTTACTGAGCGCTATCATGTTAGATTATTTGATCTTTCCACTCAAGATATTGTTGGAAATGCACATCGTGACAGCCTGCCACTCCATGAAGTGATTGAATTTGAAACTGCTGAAGACCTGGTTGCTGGTTTCTTTGATAATGATGTTTCTAACTGGTGGGTACTTTATGATTATGAGGAACTCGACAATGAAGAAGGAACTCCAAATCAGGAACCATTCTGTGACGGAGAAGCGACCTGTATATTTAAGGTCGGAAGTTAAAACTGTAAAGGCTGCGCTATAAATAGAAGGTGATTTGATCACCTTCTTATTTTTGAGGAAATTATATGGATTTACAGAAATATACAAAATATATTCAGAATACTACATTAATATATTCAATAATTTTATCAGTATTGATAGTCATATTTTTTATGAACATCGATGCATTCGAGCACGCACTTGAAGAAACAACAGGCAATAAAATAGCACTTGGTGAAATGGTTTTTCTTTTGCCTGTTATACCGATTATTTATGGATGGGTCACAAAAGAGAAGGTGGGAGGGATTGTAGTAGGAGTGGTACCAATAACCAGCCTTATGATTTACGGGCATCTTTCAGGAATAAGTACTCACCCTCAAACTTACAGTTTGAGTTATATCCTTAAAGTGATCGCTTATATCGGGGCTCTGGATGTATTGGGAGGAGGCGCCGGCTTCCTGGCTTCAGAAAGGAAGACAGGGTATCTTCTCGTTGCAATCGGTTTAAGTATCGTGTGGGTACTGGTAATTTTCAGTGGTATGTGCACACGAGCTTTCTCAGGACCTGGGTGCCTTTGAGAGAGCAACGACTGCTTTTTTCAATGCTCAGCTGTTGCCCATTACAGAAAGATTCATGTCCACTGTGGAAAAGGATGTAACTTCCAGGGGAATCAGTCCAAAGATATTCATGCTCAAATGTGACGGTTCTGTAATTGGTATCAAGAGTGCACTGGAAAAGCCGATTGAATCTATTTTCTCGGGACCCGCGGGAAGCCTTGTAGGAGCTTCCTTTTTGACAGGAAATGATTCATGTGCTGTTATTGATGTGGGAGGTACAAGTACCGATATATCGGTTATAAAAGACGGCGTACCTGAAATGAGTGAGATGGGGGCGGTTGTAGGTGGATGGAAGACCCGTGTCAAAGCTATTAAGATGGAAACATCTGCAATGGGTGGTGACAGTCACATATGGGTAAAGGACGGTAAATTGAATGTCGGACCCCGGCGTGTAATTCCCCTCTGCAGAGCAGCGGATCTCTATCCCGATTTCCTGGAACTTCTCAAGATCAATCCCATGCCATCCAAAACTTTGATCGGCATGAATTTCCAGCCCACAACTTTCTTTACACGTACCGAATATGAAGCTATGGGCCTTAATGACCTGGAGCAGGAATTGCTTGATTCCATTTCAAGCAGCCCCACTTCGCTGAGGGAGTTACGCAGCCGCATGGGCAGGTATCCCTCAACCAGGGTTCTGGATAGCCTTATTCAGAAAAGGCTTGTGCAGTGTATTGGTTTTACACCCACGGATGCTCTGCATGTACTTGGCGATTATACTGCCTGCAATGTGGAGGCAGCTGAGGTAGGTGCTGAATATCTGGGTTCCCTGTGTAAGAGAACCGGGGAGGAATTTGCCAAATATGTCAAGGAAACCTTTGCCAAGAATATGGCCTCAGACCTGATTTCCTTTTTCCTGGAAGGCATTCCAGGAGAAGAGATTCGTAAAATATTCGATATAGATTGTCCTACAAAGTTTAAGGTTGATATCCCGGTTGTTCTTATTGGTGGGCCTGTGGTTGCTTATAAGGATATACTTGGAAGTATTATTGATGCCGAGATCATTGTACCAGAATATTCAGATGTCGGTAATGCCACAGGTGCCCTTGCAGCCAAAGGTGTAAGAAGGGTTGATTTCCTTATCAGGCCTGCTTCCATGGCAGCCCCTGATTGGGAATACTATGTATTTTCCGAAAAAGGGCGACAGAGTTTCTATGAGTATAAAGATGCTATAAAATACGCCAGGGAAACAGGACAATCCATGGTCATGCAATACATGGAAGACGCCGGATTGGACCCGGATCATGTGGAAATTGACGTCAAGAAGGATGAGATTGTGCCACAAGGTTGGGATTTCCCAATGGAAACCAAAATCAGGATTATGGGAGTTGGTACCCGCCTGATAGATGAAGAGGCCTGAAAAGGCCTCTTTTTTCCTTCAGAAGGTTGATATACTATTGGATACTACCCTTTTCTCGGGGGTATATCTATGCATTTTTGCAAAGATAGAAATAAGAAATTGAACAGGGAATGCTTTTTGGTCGCAATTCTTGTTTTGATCGTTATCTTCCTTTTGGGATTTGTAATATATAAACTGGTGATCCAGCCTATGCTCGCTGGTTTCTGAGAGGTTCACTCTCACTTGTTCATTTTTTCTCTTTCCAGATTCAAGATCCTGCGGATTACCAGTTTTTTCTTTCCCAGACCCGCATCGGGTTTTTCCGGATAGTTCTCCTTTACATATTCATAGAGTTCGGCAGACGTCATTTTTTCAAGTTTGTCCTTGAGTTTAAGCAATTCTTCCATCTTTCTCCTCCTGTCGTTTTTTGTGAGAAATTCTAGTTTTTCTATTTATTCCTTATGGTGTGTATTCCCGGACAGAAATCATTATGAATTGCAAGGTACATGTAGGTACCATAAAACAGAATGAGGTTTAAAAGATATGAGTGAATCCAAATATGAACCGTTGCCAAGTTCCTATTTATTTAACAGTTTGCTGGATAAAGATACCATAATACTCGCTGCAAATCCGCGTATCTCTCTTGTTATGCGTGGGATTATGAAGGCAGCCAAAGATGCAGATGCTCCCCTGATAGTAGAACTCGCCCGTTCTGAATCCGATCTGGACGGTGGTTATTCAGGTATGACCCCGGCTGAATTTTCAAAAAGATGCAAAAAAACCGCCAATGAAGTTGGTCTGGATGTATGGTCTCTGCATGCAGATCATATTGGAATCAAAAAAGGTACTCCTGAGGATATTGAATCCACAAGGCAACTTGTAAGTGGGCAGATTGATGCAGGATATACCTCTTTTGCAATCGATGCTTCCCATCTTTTCAATTTCCAGGGTGGCAATCTCCGGGAAGAACTCTCCCGAAATATTGATGCAACTACAGAGATCGCCCATCATATCCAGGATAAAATGGATGGTCGTAAGTACGGGCTTGAAGTTGAGGTTGGTGAAATAGGCCGAGAGGATGAAAACGGCAGGGTACTTACCAAACCTGAAGAAGCAGTAACCTTCATCAAAGCGCTTAATGAAAACGGTGTATATCCACATGTGATCGCAATCGCAAACGGTAGTGCCCATGGGAACACCTATGACACAAATGGAAATCTTATCCAGCAGGTTTCAGTTGATATAGAGCAGACCATTGCGGTTGCTGATGCCCTGAAAGAGAATGGCTTTAGTGTCAGGATTGCCCAGCACGGGATTACCGGTACTCCCAGGGAACTCATTTACGAGCATTTCCCTCACGGGGATATACTGAAGGGCAATGTTGCCACATTTTTCCAGAATATTGTATGGGAAGTGTTCAGGATATATGAACCTGAGCTTTTCAGTGACATCCGGAAATGGACTATTGAGAATTTCCGCAGTAAAGCTCCCGAAAAGGGTGATAATGAGATATTCGGCAAATTCAGCAAATATGCAGTAAAGCAGTTCTTTGACCGCATAGATGCTGTTGATGAGAACACAAGGCGTGTCATTGATGCAAAGGTCTATGCTGAGACCCTCATGTTCCTCGGGGCCTTCAAGGCTGTAGGTACTGCCCAGCAGGTCAGGGATTATATCAAATCCCTGTAATCTTTTTTAAAGCGTAATAATAAGTTGTTGTTTCTGGCTAAATTCCAGAATGGTATCAGCAATAGCTTCAGGTTCGACCATCTCGATGCCCGGTATCATTTCTTCATATTTGAGCCCTACAAGTGAAGAACCAAGTTTGCAACACATAAAGTTCACACCCAGATTCATACATTCATCGATTTTCTGGTCGTATTCCAGTGCTCCTGCTTTATTCTTCTTGGCAAGCATTACTCCCATGGGACCAAAGAGGACTATATTTACATTCAGGCCCTGTTCACTGTAGTGCTTTGCAAATCTAAGGGTCTCCAGTGGACCGGTACTTTCGTAAATCATGCTTTTTAGCAGGATCAGGACATTTGTAACTTTGTGCATATTATTTTCTCACAGGTATTGCTCCAGAACATCTTCTGCTGCTTTTGGGCCCACATTTTCAAGATATACCTACTTTTTGGTAGTTTTTGCACCGGATACAATGGTTATGGAGGAGCTTTTTATTTTAAATATATGACTGAGCTCTTGTATAAGCTGGTCGTTGGCTCTTCCCTTTTGTGCGGGTTCGGTTAATTTGCCCTCTACCCTTTTGCGCCAGATATTATAACCAGAAGGAACTACCAGTTTGCTGGAGCCGGGATTTATTTCAAAATCAATTATACAACCATTCCCCTTTGTATGTATGGCATCCCGGATAGGCATATTATTCCATCAACTATATTTTGTGGAGAGCGATGCTGTAACCCGACGCACTAACTCCAGGATATCATCCTATGGAATATCCGCTGTCCATCCCGGTTACCCTCGTGACAGGCGTAATGTCACACCGTCTCCTGCTGTAGCGTACTGAGGTTGTCTGTACACTCATCGAATGGCTTGTGCCATATTCTTGTGCAAGGACCTTACAATACGCAAATAGGAGTACCAGCATTCTCCGTTATATATCTGACGTCTGACAACCAATAGGTATAAACGTTATTATGAGAGATGAAAGGTTCATGAAAATAGCGATACTGGGCGGCACGGGACATATTGGTAAAGGCTTTGCTCTGCGGTGGGGCAGTCTTCACGATATCATCATTGGCTCAAGAAATGCAGAAAGAGCGTCTTCAGCTGCAAAAGAGTACAGGCGTATGCTGGAAGGTCTTGGAAAGAAAGGCTCCTTTGAAGGTTTAGATAATAAAACAGCTGCGCAAATGGCCGATGTCGTATTGCTTGCAATAAAGTATCGTCATGTTTCATCAGTTATTGAAACTATTACTCCCGTGCTTCATGACCAGATTGTGGTTTCTGTGGTTGTTCCTATGGAAAAGGACAGCTGCTGTATCGTTCCAGATGCAAAACATATGGAAGTCGATGTACGGGATTCTGCATACAATGCGGAATATTTCTGCTATACACAACCTGCCGGTGGCAGTGCCGCCGAGGAAATTGCACAACTCCTCCCCCAAGACATTCGACTGGTATCGGGTTTTCACAATGTTCCTGCCAAACATCTTGAAGACCTCTCTCTTGAGCTGGATTATGATATTGCTATCTGTGGGAATGATATGGCTTCAAAAGAAGTTATCTGCAAACTCACAGATGATATACCAAATTTGAGATCATTGGATGCAGGCCCTCTTGAGGCTTCTTCCATGATCGAATCTCTCACTCCTCTGCTGATAAACATAGCAGCCAGGAACAATATGGATGATGTGGGAGTAAAGTTCATTTAAAGCTGGCAGCATGCAAAGCTGCTCTCTTATATATTTTTTTAAAAAAGGAAGTAAAATAAGGGTATTTACCCTTATTCGTCCAGAATCTGTTCTGCTACGTCTCTGTAGGCATTCATGACATAATCGATGCCTGAGACTTCTGCGGCTTCTTCTGTAAGAGCCATTACGTCTTTGCGGGACAGCGTGTTGATGTTAAATCTACGTGAACCGGCCATGAGCTGCTGCAGACCGACTTTGAGTTTTTCTCCGTAGGAGTAGATACCCATTGCACCGAGTGGGATGTCCTTGACATCTTCACCATAGCGTTCTTCCAGGTCTTCGTAGTGGACAAAGATTTCCTCTGGACGGTGGCCGAATTCGGAGACGGTTTTTGGCAGGTTATCTTCATCGAGCCATTTGCCGATGTTCTTACCGACCATTCCTGGTATCATGAGACCACGGCCCATGCATACTGCCTTGAAGTATGGGGAACCCATTGCAAGTGCTTTGTAGATACCATCTTCACTGGAGAATCCACCGGCCATTGCAAGGTCGGGTACTCTTTCGCCTTTGTTGTTGAGTTTTTCTGCGAACTCATATACAAGGGACTGGAGATAGAACGTTGGGATACCCCATTCTTCCATCATTGGCCAGGGGCTCATACCTGTACCACCTGGTGCACCATCGAAGGTGAGCAGGTCGATCTTTGCTTCGGAAGAGTATTTGAGTGCCATTGCGGCTTCAACCATGGAGTAGGCACCGGTCTTTAAGGTGATACGGTCATAGCCGATGGATCTGAGACGGTCAACTTCTTCGAGGAAGCCTTCCTTGTCAACAAAACCAAGTCTTGAGTGGCGTTCGAATTCTCTGATTGCACCGACCTTGTAAGCTTCCTGGACGGCTGCATTTTCGGGGTCAGGGGTTACGATGTAGCCACGTCTTTTGAGTTCAAGTGCACGGTCAAGGTCACGGACCTTTATTTCTCCACCGATACATTTGGCTCCCTGTCCCCATTTGAGTTCAAGGGTGTCCATTTCGTGTTTGCTGGAGATGTATTCTGCAACACCGAGTTTGGTGTCTTCTACGTTCATCTGGACAAGCATTTCACCGTAGCCTTCGTGGAACTTGTTGTAGGCTGCGATCCTTCTGTCCATTTCCGGTGACTCGGTGACCAGACCGTTGTTGTCACGTTTGAGTTCCGGGTCGATTCCGCACACGTTTTCACCACATACAAGGGTGATTCCGGTGATTGCTGCACCAACGGCGAACTCGTTCCAGTTTTTCCTTGCGATGTCGGTGGAACCGAGGGCACCGGTGAATGCGGGCAGCCTCATTTTTACTTTTTTGTTCCATCCGTATTCGGTTTCGGTGTCTACGTTGGGGAACCTTGCGGTTTCGGGGCTGGCTTCCATTCCCTCAGGGAGACCAACTGCACCCACTGCATATCCCTGTATGTTAAGGTGAGAATAGTCTACAGGATATTCCTTGTCTGCACCGGCAGTTATTTCTCCGAAAGGCCCTGGATAAAGGACTTCACGTCCCCTGAATGATGATTTGAATATTTCACAGTTACCACGGCATCCATCTACACAGCGTGTGCAGATTCCGGACATCGGGGCAACACTTTTGGACCTGTTGAAAGTCCTTGTTGCTTCATTTGCATTTGGTTGTCTAAGATTGCCCATCTTTAATTACTCCTTAATGTATGAATGTGACTTTTGTCACTAATAACTAATCGTTTACCGTATCGGTTCTATTTATAGTTTGCTCAGGGTCAGGGCTTGCCATAAAGTACCCTACGTTGTAGTCAAATAACCTATTTCCTGATCAAAACACCAACTCGGAAAATGTCTTTTGGGCTCTGTAGAAATAACAATTTATAAAAAAGTAATAGGGACCCTGCAGGTAGCATTTAAATATGTAGGATGCCCAGGTCCAGGACAAGAGATAAAACGATTGCAAGCACGGAAAATACCGAGATAATCAGATAGTTTGAACTTTCTTTGGAAACCGAGAGGCTCCAGAGCAGATAATTAAGCCCTTCAATATCTTTTTCCGAGAGATTTTGCTGGTTTCGGACCTTTTTTAGCAGTTCAAGGTCATTGATTACACTGAACCTGCGCTTTGCTATATGGTATCTGTGCATGAAAAACCAAAGGTATCCTGCAACTCCGAGATACCAGATCACTTTTGCATAGAATGCGCTGTAGTGGTCGGCTATTATTATAACCCTGAGGAGAATTGCGGATACGAGTCCTACCCAAAAATAGAGTTTGATAACGGACATGCCATATCCCCGAGGGACCTCGAAGTGTACATTTTTGGGGTTGAGTTTTGATAATAATTCGGATTCTGACATTATGGATACCTACTAATAGTGGAGTTGTTTCAAATAAATGTTAGAATCTCTAAAATATTCTAACTCGTCTTACATATTCTGGTACAGTTCAACTGATATGATCTGTTTTCTTATTTTTTAGCCTCTTTGGAACTTCAAAAAAAGAAAAATGAGAAAGGGATGCCTTCAGAGTGCATCCCCGTCTTTTTCCCCGGTACGGATCCTGACCACGGATTTTACCGGGTATATGAAGATTTTTCCGTCCCCGATTTCTCCGGTGGAAGCTGTTTTCCGGATAAGCTCGACAACTTCATCGATTTCATCTTCAGACAGCACGATCTCTATTTTGGTCTTGGGAAGGAGGTCTACACAGTATTTCCTTCCTCTCCACTGCTGCACCATCCCTTTTTGCTGCCCTCTTCCTTTAACCTCGGTCACAGTGAGGCTTGCAAATCCTGCTTCCTCAAGAGAATCTTTTACTTCATGTAATTTAGTGGGTTTTATGATTGCTTCTACCTTGTACATTCCAATCACCTCAGTCCTCTATTAACTGGTGTTCAGGGTATGCCCTAATGTCGTGTTCGGCGATATCCAGGCCCATGATTTCTATCTCCTCAGGAACCCGCAGTCCGATAACCGCGTCAATGATCTTGAAGATTATATATGATATCCCGAAAGCCCATACGACGCTCAGGATTACTCCTACTGCTTGGATTGCAAGTAAACCGACACCGCCTCCGTAGAGCAGTCCGGGAACTTCAGCTGCATAAGCTGCATTTGCAAGAATTCCGTTTCCTATCCCTATTGAGAAGAGTCCTACTGAAAGCAGGCCCCAGCTTCCGCAGTACCCGTGCACTGCGATGGCACCTACAGGGTCGTCTACTTTGAGGACATTTTCGTTGAACATGACCCCTGCGTAGATAATAATTCCTGCAATAATTCCGATCACGATAGATGCTCCGTTGGAGACAGATCCACAGGGAGCGGTAATTGCAACAAGCCCTCCCAGAAGTCCGTTTGCGGTAAGGGACGGGTCAGGCTTTCCGGTTTTCATCCAGGTGATCAACATTACCATGACCGCTCCGGCGGCGGCTGAAAGGAAGGTGTTGACAACAACGAGATTCATGTAAGGGTCGTTTCCGTCAAGTGTACTTCCTCCGTTGAATCCTATCCAGCCAAGGGCAAGGATCAAAGTCCCCATGAAAGCGTAGGTCAGGTTGTGACCCGGAATAGCAAGGGGTTTTCCGTTCCTGAACTTGCCAATCCTTGCTCCGACAAGGAGCACTCCAGCCAGAGCAGCGTATCCGCCAATGGAGTGTACTACCCCTGATCCGGCAAAGTCGTGGTGTGCAACCCCGATAGCCTTTACGATCGGGCTTTCAGCCCCGGTCAGGAGTGCTGCATCAGCTCCGCTCCAGACCCAGTGTCCGTATACGGGGTATATAATGGCGACCATCAGAATACAATAGACCAGATAAGCCTTAAAACCGGTCCTCTCAGCCATTGCTCCTGATACAATCGTTGCTCCGGTCGCTGCAAAGACCATCTGGAAGAACCAGCCGTTGAAAGTCGCATTATCGACCCCCATAAGGAGGAACTGGTCAGTCCCTATCAGGCCTGCGGCATCAGCACCGTACATAACTCCCCAACCCACAGCCCAGTAGACCAAAATGCCGAGGGTAATGGTCATGAAGTTTTTCATGAGGATGTTTGCCGTGTTCTTACTTCTGGTAAGTCCGATTTCTACCAATGAGAACCCGGTATGCATGAAGAATACAAGGGCACTTGCTACCAGTAGCCAGACAAAAGTAAGTGCTGTCTGCACGTCATTGATTGCCTGCGCATTTTCTTCTGCCGTAACAGCTGCTCCTGGTGATGACAATGCAATAAGTATCACACAGGTTAGTATCATTAATTTTCCAAACTTTTCCATATTTTTTAACATACTTCTCATTCACCTCTCTATTAGGAAACCGGTAACTGACTGTAGACTTCATATTATATAAGTTTTACTAGTAAAAGGGTTGCCTAATATGGTCGATCGAGTAATGTGTTCAATTTGATCATGAACGGTTCACATTTCGCTCAAAATATACATGACAATATGTAGCAATAACATGCCTTTATGAAAAGTTATATGTACAAAATGTAATGTATACTTCACATAGCGAGTTATATGCAAGTCAAAGAAACAGATATGTTAATTGTTGGATTCATATTGTTCCTGATAGGTTCAGGTATTCACATTTTTGAGCCGGACCGGATCATAAATCCGAGCGGGGCAGGTGGGGCTTTCATAGGTGCGGGAGTTGCATTATTCCTGGTCACTCTTCGTGAAATCCGCCTCAAAAACAAGGGAAACGTAGTTGAAGATGAAAGAATCCTTCATATTGCTGAGAAAGCCAGCCATAAAACCCTGGTCATACTCATTATCCTCGAAGGTACACTGATGGCATTGCTGGGGGTTACAGCATTCGATATCCAGGCCTATCCTGTTGTGTCCCTGTTGTTTGCTATAACAATGCTATCCTATGCGGGATTTTACCACTGGTACAAAAGACAAATGTAATTTTAGGATGGATGTTGAATGAAAAATACCCTAAAGGTCTGGAGAGCAAAGAAGGATATTACTCAGGAACACCTTGCCAGGGAAATGGAGGTGACAAGGCAAACCATCAATGCCATAGAACGAGGCAAGTACGATCCAAGCATAAAACTGGCGTTCAAGATGGCACGATTCTTCGAATGTTCAATTGAAGATATCTTTCTTTACGAAGAATGATGTTAATATCAATCTCTTAACATTTACATTTTTCAGGTTTTTCCATATTACTTAACATTCCATTAATTCCCATGTCACTGATTTTTTCTTTTTGGTATGCCATTTTCACATGGAACTTTAACCTGACATTTGTCACATCCATATCCGGGTCCATATTTTTAGCGATATTATCTATAATTTAGAGCAACGTGTATAGTCTTTCCTTCAAAAGTGATCGCTTTTGGGGGGGCAATTAGAGATACAGGCTCCGCACATGGAACAATAATCATAAATTCCCTGATAGTCCCTTTTTGTAGGCTCATGTTCCATGTTCGTGATAAGGCTTGTAAAAGTCCCTGCTACTCCTTTCTTAGTAATCAGGGTTTTCGATAAACCAAAGGTGCCCAATCCAGCAACATAAGCTACGTGTCTTTGTGACCAATTACTTCCAAAGTCACTGTTATCAAGGGGTCTATTGATATCAAGCCAGATGTCTATTATCTCTTCAAAACAATCCTCAATACCAGGCGCAACGCACAAATACCCCTTCTGTGTAAGAATCTCTTTAATATACCGGGAAAGTTCATCGATAGCCTTTTTGCCTTCACGCCTAACATGCAGCCATTCTTTTGATGGCTCCCTCATATTACGACTATTGCCTGGTTTTACCTGTTTTGAATATGGCTAAAAAATCGATATGCCAGTCTTAGCATCTTCCAAGCCACTCTTGAGGTGGAATAAAACGACCGTGTGTTATCTTCTCGTCGGTTTTGAATTTTTCAAATAACTCATCGTTTGCACTGGCATATCCAATAACAGGTTTTTCAAATAATTTCAGTCCTACTACCGATTCATCTGTGGCCTCTTTCTTAGATATATGGTTTATTCCCGGATCCAGAATAAAATCCTCTACGATTTTTATCAAGGTTATCTCAATCTCTCCTGTATCATTCTCCCAAACCAAAAACATGATATACAATATTAATCCTAAAAAACACATTCATATAGTTCGTACAAAGCTATTAAGGCGATTTAATGAACATTAAGAGCAAGGAAGACGTATACAACGAGATAGAGAACAATAATGTCAAATTCATCAGACTACAGTTCACTGATATCCAGGGTGTGGTCAAAGATGTGGAAATTCCTGTCACGCAGGTTAAAAAAGCCCTTGAAACAGGTATTTCTTTTGACGGTTCATCAATCGAAGGATTTGTGAGAATAGACGAATCCGATATGGTACTAAGACCGGATGTGAGGTCTTTTGCCCTGCTCCCCTGGGATCAGGGAAAAGGAGTTGTAGCCCGTATGGTCTGTGATATCTGCAAACCGGACGGCTCCCCTTTTGAAGGTGATCCCAGGTACGTCCTGCGCAGAGTCCTGAAGGAAGCCCATGATCTGGGATTTTCTTTCAATGTGGGTCCTGAACTGGAATTTTTCCTCTTCCAGATTGAAAATGGTAAGGCAACCACCAAACCCCACGATTTCGGACGCTATTTTGAATTTGCTCCTGCAGACCTTGCAGAGGATATACGCAGGGAGATTGTTCTCGGCTTGATTGATCTTGGTTTCAATATAGAGGCGGCACATCACGAAGTTGCCTTCGGACAACATGAGATCGATTTCAAATATGATGATGCTCTCTCGACTGCTGACAATGTGGTGACCTTCCGATACGTTACACGTACTATAGCAAAACTCAATGGACTACATGCAACTTTTATGCCTAAACCTCTCACTTCTGAAAACGGCTCTGGGATGCATGTCAATCTGTCCCTTTCCAAGGATGGTAAGAATGCTTTCTTTGATCCGCAGGATGAGGAAGAATTGGACAAAATCGCCTATCATTTCATCGGTGGGGTCCTGGAACACATTAAAGGTATCACTGCAATTTCCAATCCGTTGGTGAATTCCTACAAACGCCTAGTGCCGGGTTATGAAGCACCGGTGTACATTACCTGGTCCGGCCCGAACCGCAGTTCCCTTGTCAGGATTCCTGCCGCCAGAGGCCAGAGCACCCGTGTGGAACTGAGAAGTCCCGATCCGTCCTGCAACCCCTATATTACTTTTGCAGCGATTCTGGCTGCCGGATTGAAAGGTATAAAAGAGAAGATTGACCCGGGTGAAGGCACCGATGTGAATATTTATGATCTCACTCCCAAGGGTCTTGCTGACAGGAATATCGAAACCCTGCCTCCAACCCTGCTGGATGCAGCCAATCATCTGGCAAAGGATGATTTCCTCAGGGATGCGTTGGGTGCGCATGTGCATGAGAACCTGCTGCGGATTGCCTATGCCGAGTGGGATGCCTACAAATTACAGGTGCATGACTGGGAAACCAAACGGTATCTCAATGCAGTATAATATATAAGATAAATTAATATATTCATGATATCATAAAGCGTATCATGACAAAACGGCTGCAGGATTTTGCCAAAAAAGATGATGCGGTCATCGAGGTTTTCAGTGAAATACTGCTGACCGGCATCATCGTTCTTGCAATCGCGGCAGTCGCTGCTTTTGTTTTATCTTCTCTTGATGGACCCGATAACGTCAGGGTGGACATCGACCACTGGGCCGATAAGGATACCGATACCCTCTATTTTCGCCACAGTGGAGGCGAAACTGTTGATGTGGAAGACCTTGAACTTGTGGTCAATGTCAATGGTTCCTATGAAACCCTGACTTCAGAGCAGATCCGGGCCAATTACGATTCGGACGAATGGGCTCTGGGGGATGTAATAGAGATTAATACTTCTACACAGTTCAATTACGACATCACCGATGACAGGGTGCCTACCAAACTGGTCCATACCGCTTCCAGTCTGGTAATCTATGATGCCTATGGGTCCATAGGGGACAGTGGAGTTGGTGGTAATGGCGGTAGTGGGGGTGGTGGAGACGATGGAGATCCAGCCACAGCACCGGTACTATCGAGTCAGACCCCAACTTCTCCCTATTCCAGCACCGTTCTGGAAACTGTAACCTTCAGTGCAACCAGCAACCAGTCTTCAGACAATGAATTCCTTCTGAATGGTACCCGTGTAGCATGGTCCAATGGCACCAGTCCTTCCTATACGAATACTCCTTCCGTGGGTACCTATAACCTGACACTTATTGCCCACAACCAAACCGATCCATCACTTACGGATTCGATTTCCTGGGTCTGGACTGTTACAGATTTGCTTGGTACCTATGCGAATCAAATAATTCTGCAAAAGCCGAACAAAGGTGGAATTATAAAAGATGGTGGGTACATAAGTTTCACAAATGGTGGGGATTATAGATATGTTGAAATAGATGATACTAGATATAATTTAAGTTCTGGTGATTCTATTAAACTTGAAATTTTAAGTAATCAGACATCAGGTCAAATTGATATGAATATTGGCAGCTCTCAGATATCGAATTTTGATTTCAATGTCAAACTATATGTCAATGGGAATTTGGAAGATAGCGGTCAGGTTACAGATATTTATGTCAAACCAGTGTCTGATTATGCTTCTACTTTAAGGTATGAGCTTCCTTCTCATGATAGTGAGATGTATCTTAAAGTCGATGGAAATAAAATAATTGATTGGTGGCCGATTAATAATTCAGCAGTAAACATATCGAGCATTGGATTTTACAATCTTGGCTCAACGGTCCTTACCTTCAATCCATCATATACATATTTAAAATGCAGTGGTTACTACCAACTATCAATACCAGATCAATCTGCGCCGACGCTGCCTACTCCTGTTTCTCTCTGGAGTTTTAACAATAGTAATGCGAATGATGACATCGATGGAAATGATGGAAATACTGTCAGTCAAGCAACATGGGGTACAGGTTTGAATGGAACAAATGGACTAGTTGTATATGGACGGGATGATTATGTCACAGTTCCTGACAGTGATAATCTTGATATATCTAATGAAGGTAGTGTAGAAGCTTGGATATATATGGACGAATTTACACCTTTTGCAGGCTTTGTACATAAAGGTGAATTAAAAGATTTTTCGGATGAAGCATATACTTTCCAATTTTGGGACACTTCAAAAGTTAAATTTGGTATAACTTCTTCAGGGTCGGAGTCTGTTGATGTAGATTCAACGATTTCACTTAATGAAGACCAGTGGTACCATCTGATTGGTACGTGGAACTCAAGTACTATAAATTTATATATAGATGGTGAACTGGATAATTCAGAGGTTAATTTATTAGGTATCTCAGCCCAAAATAGTGATGGTTCTCTTCAAATAGGAGCTCAAATCACTCAGAATTATGGGGGAGGTATGAAACAATTTGGATTTGATGGAGAACTTGATGAAGTCGCAATCTATGACTATGCATTAAATGCAACTGAAGTACAGAATAGATACAACCTTTATTCATAACCTCTTCCACACCATCCGCCACAATTATAATCTCCCGCCACAAATCAAACTTCCATGACCGACGTAATGCTGCTCTGGGATACTCCCCTCCTTTTTGAAAAACTGTTCAAGGAACACGGCTATGAATGCCTGCGGGTGGACGGCAATTCGCTGGGCACTCCTTTTTTACCCTCGTCAAAATGCCTGATGGTGCCCACCGGTTTTGCCAATCCGGCCTATACGAAAGTGCAGAAAGGTATTGAGAACAAAGGCGACAAGATAGCCGATTTTGTGAAAAGGGGCGGTGTGCTTGTGGTATTCGGGGCCTGTATGCCGGAATATGAATATGAATGGCTGCCCTTTGAACTGTCCTATGTGGAAGAGCACATGCAATCCCCGCTGGAGGTTGTGGATGATTCTATGCCCTGTATTATTGGAGAACCTCAGGAGCCGGTGGAATGCGATGGTTACTTCTCACGGGCCGATGGGGAAGTGATTCTTAAAGATGAGCAGGGCCGGGCTGTGATGGTGAAAAAAGAGTTCGGTGAGGGTTTGATCATTGCCACGACTGTCCATGAATTCCCTTCTGCGGATTTCCTGGGATGTGCGGTGGATCAGGGCAAGAATACCAGATTGTAATTACTGGTAATTTCCCTGCCTCAATTTTTCAATTTCTTCCTGTGCATCATCCAGTTTGAGGACGAACAGTCCCTTGCAGGGTTTGACGTACTGGAAATAAATAGAATTGCCCTTGACGCCTATGGGTATGGTCTTGCCGCCTTTAAGCATAACTCCGGCCAGGCTATAGCCACCCGGCACGTGGTAGACCTCGTCACAGTTCTCACGAATGAATTCCTCACTTTTCTTGACGGATGCGCCCTTTAGCAGGATCTCATAGGGAAGGTCACTGATACATGCCATGTTGATCATTCAATAATAAGGTCTTTTACACGGATATCTTTTTCCGTAATCCTGCCCACAATTTTCCCGTTGACTATTTCTGCAACGTTTTTAGCCTCATGTGGCGGGACAATAAGCAGAAAGCCCATCCCCATATTGAAGGTGCGGTACATCTCCAGTTCCTCGACATTGCCCTTTTTCTGGAGGAAACGGAAGATCTCGGGTGGCTCGATAGGGTCTGTGAAATCAAATCCCAGTTCGCTTACCCTGCGCAACTTCAGCAGGCCGCTGCCGGTAATGTGTGCCAGGCCGTGTACCTCGCACTTATGGATTGCATCGAGCACTTCCATGTATATCCGTGTGGGGGTTAGCAGTTCCTCGCCGATGGTGCGGGAGCTATCATAGGGCAGGGGGTCATGATAGGAATAATCGGAATTCCCAATGATCTTCCTGACAAGGGTATAGCCGTTGCTGTGGACCCCGCTACTGGGAACACCCACAAGCACGTCACCCTCTGTTACTTTCTCCCCGGTAATGATGGCATCCTTGTCCACCATTCCCAGACATGTACCTGCCAGGTCAAATCCTTTGATTATCTCGGGAAGAGTTGCGGTCTCCCCGCCTACAATGGACATTCTGGAAATCTCGGCACCTTTTGCAAGCCCTTCGCCGATCTGCCGTGCGAATTCGTCGGAATGTTTCTCGATTGCCAGGTAATCCACAAAACTGACAGGTTCGGCGCCAATGGCAATCAGGTCATTGACATTCATGGCAATACAGTCAATCCCCACGGTGTCCCATTTTTTCATCTCATTTGCAATCAGCACCTTGGAGCCCACGCCATCGGTGGCCATTGCAAGCGCAAAATCTCCAAAATCCATCAGGCCGGCATAATGCCCAATACATGTCATTGGGGCTCCCAACCCTTCCCTGCTGTAGGTCATGCCTCCTGTGAGATTGCCTATGGTGGATTCTTCCTGATGAATGTCAACTCCTGAATCAGCGTAGGTAAGTTTTTTGTCCATTTTATCCCTCTGTTTTAATTTCCAAGTTCAAACTCATGGTTTAACAGGCGTACTGCCTCTTCAGCTTCATCGGAGCTGACAACGAATGAAATGTTGTGCTGGGAAGATCCCTGGCTGATCATGATAACATTTATTTTTTCCCTGCCCAGTGTGCTGAATACCCTGCCTGCCACACCGGGGATACCATCCATACCGGCACCTACAACCGCTACTACACAGATATCCCGATCGCAGGCCACTTCTCCTATTACATCCCGGTTCATCTCGGATTTCAGGGCAACTACAGCATTTTCCAGATGAGCCTCATCCACAACGAATGACATGTTTGCTTCCGAGGAACTCTGACTTATCATTATAATGTTCACTCCAGCATTGGCAAGTGTGGAAAATACCCTGGCGGCTGTACCGATTGCACCCACCATACCGGCCCCAGAGATGTTTATTGCGGCTACCGATCGTATCAAGGTCACGGCTTTTACTACATCCTTGCGCAGTCGCTGGTCTGAAACAATCAATGTTCCTTCAAAATCAGGATCAAATGTATTTTTCACCCGTACGGGTATTCCATGCTTGATTGCAGGTTCAATTGTACGGGGATGAAGTACCTTTGCGCCGAAATAGGATAGTTCCATTGCTTCAATATAGGATATCTGGGGTATCGGACGTGCATCAGGGACAATCCGGGGATCACTGGTCATTATGCCGTGAACTTCTTTCCATAACCAGATCTCGTCAGCCTCTATAGCAGCCCCTATAATCGAAGCAGTGAAATCAGATCCACTGCGTCCCAGGGTGGTAATGATTCCTTCTTCATTCTCTGCGATAAAACCGGTAACTATAGGAACATATGCTGCAACGACCCTTTTCAGGATGTTGCCAACATTTTCATAGGTTTTCTCGAAAGGTCTGGCACAACCATATTCACTATTGGTTACAATGCCTGCCTCTCCACCGGTAAATGAATTGGAATTAATTCCCTTACTTTGCACAGCTCCGCTAACAACAGGAGCTGCAAGACGTTCCCCATAGGAGGATATGTAATCTATGGAACGCGGGGAGAGTTCCCCCAGATAGCAGATGCCGATGAGTGCTTTTTCGAGTTCATCGATAAGAGCATCGATCGTGCGGATTGTTTCATCGGCAATGCTGGCATCATCGATGGCAATCTCAATTGCATCGTAGTGTTTTTTGGCAAGGTCTGCCATAAATTCCTTTACCCGGGAAATCTTGCCTTTATGGGATGCATCAATACCTATTTCCATCAGCCCGTCGGTGACTCCACCAAGGGCCGAGGTCACTGCCACGATTTCGTGTCCCTGTCCCCTGTAGTCTTTCAGTAATTCTGCGACATGGCGGATCTTTTCCCCGTTCTCGATGGATGTCCCGCCGAATTTCATTACATATCTCATATTAGTATCACGTTATTGATGATTTGTAAAATTCTGGCTGTTATAGGGAAGAAGCGCATATAAATATTGTCACCTCCTCCTGCAACACATCCATGCTCCCAGAAGTATGAATATAGCAAAAAATGCGCCAGGTGCAGGAGTTTTTTCCAGGGTATTGGCAGTTTCATAGATCTTGTCCACGGCCTCTGATGCACTTGAAGTCACATTTTCTGCCCTTTCAATGATATCTGCGGCATCATTTTCCAGGCTTCCTTCTTTTGCTATGTCCCCCACAATCAACAGCGCAGACTCGGTTCCCACCATTCCTTCGGATGTTATTGCTTTTGCCTCGATATTGTACTCCCCGGTGCTTAATCTGTCGGTAACTGCGTCGTAGGTATCTTCATATACTTCTTTTCTCTGGTCAATGAGATTTCCATCTACATAGATCTCGACTTTGTCTGCATAACCATCAAGGGTGTAACTTATGATGGCTTTTTCATTTGCCGGACTTTTTTCAGGGACTTCTATTTTGATTTCCAGTCCTTCCCCCATTACCTTATCGGTTTTTTGAATAACTTTTTTTAGGATTACATGATCCGAATCCGTAGTTTCAAATATTGTATCAATTTCTCCCATAAAAATAGTCCTCAGACGATCTCCATTTTTGCGTGTATAGGCAAAAACATCCCCCTCACCAAGGTCTTCTGTCATTTTTACAATGTTGCCGTTTTTACGAAGTGTGATAGTTACGGTTTTATCGTCAAGATCTGTTGCCTTGATGGTGTAATCTTCTTTAAGTTCTGTTTCTTTTCCGATAATCATGGACAACGACTTGTTCGACTTATCTGATTTTTCCGATATCAAATAGTCATCAGGAGCAATTTCTGGATCGATATACTGTTTGATTATGATCTCGGAATATGTTTCGCCGTCTTTATCTTCAGTATCCTGCAGGCTGACATTGAATATCAGGTAGTCAGTTTCTTCATCATCCTCATCTTCTATTGTCTTCAGATATCTGAAAGGCTTATTTTCTTTGACAATTCCCTGTTCTACCTTTTTCTCATCAACGTAAACTTCTATGAGCAAATCTCCATTTTCACTGTTTATATCAATTACATTGATGGAATAACCCTGATCCAGTACGATGCTGTCTCCTGCTCCCACCGTGATTTCAGCATGCTGGATTTGTTCCTCTATTTCTTCTGCAGCACTGGCAAAACCACAGAAGATTATGAATACACAAATGACGGCAGTTGCAAAACGTATATATTTCATTAGTCCTCACCCTTGTATGATTATATTTTTAATTGTCTTATGAATAATTGGCAGTTTTGTATTTAAAAAGATGGCAGGTGTTTGTATGAAACATATTGTATTAATCGGTGACGGAATGGCAGATTATCCTATTAGGGAACTGGGAGACAAAACTGTATTAGAAGCTGCGGATATTCCCAACATGGACCGTATGGCACTGGAGGGAATAAACGGGCTGGCTACCAATGTTCCGGATGGGATGCCCGCAGGTAGTGATGTGGCTAATATGTCCATTCTGGGTTATGATCCTGCCAAACATTATTCGGGACGTGCTCCCTTGGAAGCAGCAAGTATGGGAATTGAGCTGGATAAAAATGATGTTGCTTTTCGTTGTAACCTGATAACAATTGAAAATGGTAATATACTGGATCACAGTGGCGGTCATATTTCCACCGAAGAAGCAAGTCAACTCATGCAGGCAATTGAGGATGAACTGGGTGGAGATGTCCATTTTTATCCGGGGATCAGCTATCGCCATCTTATGGTTGCCCAATTTGGTGTGGAGGCTATCTGTACTCCTCCTCATGATGTGATTGAGAACCCGGCCTCAAATCACATGCCAATGAGGGATTCAGCAGAAAAACTGGAAGAATTGATAAGGGCATCCTGGGATATTCTTTCCGAGCATCCTGTTAATAAAAAACGCATTGAAGAGGGAAAGAGACCTGCCAATTCCATATGGTTCTGGGGTCAGGGCTATGCTCCTTCGATGCCTTCTTTTGAAGAAATGTACGGACTAAAAGCAGCTGTAATATCTGCAGTGGATCTTATCAAGGGTCTGGGTATCTGTGGAGGAATGGACGTGATTGAAGTTCCCGGAGCTACCGGATATCTTGATACAAATTATGTAGGTAAGGCAGAATATGCTCTTGAATCCCTGAAAGATCATGACATTGTTTTTGTCCATGTGGAAGCTCCGGATGAAGCGGGACATATGGGTAGTCTGGAGGCCAAGATACAGGCAGTCGAGGATTTTGATTCCAAAGTTGTGGGTACCATCCTTGAAGGAATAGATAAAATGTCTGAAGAGTGTAACGTACTTGTCCTTCCTGACCACCCTACACCAATTGTAGTTAGGACTCATACGCCCGATCCTGTACCCTTTGTGATTTATCCATCTTTCAATAAGGATGCTGATATTGTCAAAACCTACTCAGAAGATGCAGCAGCAGATGGTATTCTTTCAACTGTCAGGGGTTGTGACTTGATACATACCATGCTATCCCTTTGAGCAACCGCAATCTTCTTATAGAAGTACATGCACATATTATGTCTGTTATTTCAAAACAGGAATAACAGGAGTGGTATAATATGAAAAGAGGATTAATACGCAGGGAAAATTCACCTTCAGTAAGCAGATGGGATCCATTCGATGAGATAAAACAGACGCAGGATTACCTAAACGACCTTTTCAGGGAATTCTTACCTTCGGTACAGTGGAAAGGGGGCGAAACTCTGGCTCCCCTTGTGGATGTTCAGGAAAAGGATGATTCAGTAGTTGTCACCACAGATCTTCCTGGAGTCGATAAGAAGGATGTGGACATCAGTGTATCCGAGGGCATGATTGAGATCAGTGCAACGTGCAAGAAGGAAGAAGAGAAGGAGGAAGAAGGTTATTTCCAGAAAGAGCGCAGTTATTCAAGTTTCTCCAGGGCTGTCTCTTTGCCGGCTTCTGTGACTGAGGAAGGCGCCACGGCCAAACTTGAGGAAGGGGTGCTGACAGTCACATTACCAAAAACCAAAGAAGCTGAAAAGCCGAAGATCCCAATCGAATAAATTAGCTAAATGTGATATTACCTCTCTGCAGGTTGCAGGGAGGTTTCATTTTTTGCGGCATCAGCTAAGTTCTGTCCTCATACTTTGCTCAGTGGGGGTAACTCTCATCATCGCCGCAGGTCAATATATAGGGCTAGTATTATATGTCAACTACCCACGACTAAAGTCGAGGGCTTGCAGGTAAATCATCATGTTAACAAGTAACATTCATTTCGCATATGACTGGTTGACACTGCCCGGACAACGGGTTAGACTTTCTTACGAAAGTGGCAGCCTACTCAATCGAGACGCTTCAAATGTCGTTTCCACGGGGTTGTTACCAACCACCTTGCCCGAAAGAGCAATGTGTTCAAACTGTTACCCTGAACTTCAACCGTTTACTTCCTGTCGGATTGTGCCTTTCCCACAAGGGGTATCAGGACAGTTTGTTCCTCAACATAATATAGGGGCTGATAGTATTTATTTCATTTCATATTTAAAAGCAATAAAAAGTAAAAGAGGTGAAAAGGGCGGCGAGGGTACGTTTCCTCCCACGACTAAAGTCATGGGTTTCCACGACCCTCTGCACTCCCGACGTTCATGAGCTGCTGTATTTTTCTGTGGAGTTGAAAAAAGGTGAGGATGGAAGCCTTTACTGTTGATGATATACCCCTTGTAAAACCCGGTGACGACATTGCGGCTATGATATGTGAGCGTGCCGCTCTGGAAGATGGCGATGTGCTGGTTATTGCTTCTACCATCATTGCAAAAGCCGAAAATGAACTGTTTTCCCTTGACGACATTACGCCCTCTGATCGGGCAATCGGGATTGGCAAAAAGGACGATAAAGACCCACGGCTTGTAGAGGCGGTACTGGACAGGTGCAGTGAGTGTTTTGTCGAATCTCCTGTAATGCTTGTGCAATCCGACAGGGCACATGTATGTATCAATGCGGGAGTGGATGATTCCAATGTCGAGAACGATTTACTTGCCGATCTCCCCCGGGATGCGGATGCCAGTGCCAGAAGTATAGGAGAGAGAGTTGAAGAGATTACAGGTTGCAGGGTTGCTGTTGTGGTAACTGACACCAATGGCAGGGCTTTCAGACTGGGTCAGACAGGTGTTGCAATAGGGCTGTATCATGCTACACCCATTTATTACTGGAGAGGTACAAAGGACCTTTTCGGTTATGAAATGCAGATCAGTGAGGAGGCGGTTGCCGATGAAGTGGCAGCTGCTGCAAACCTGCTGATGGGAGAAGGGAGTGGAGGTAATCCGGTAGTTGTTGTACGGGGCATACCCCTGTTTACCGAGGAAAAAACATCTGCCCGCCAGCTTTACCGGCCGGACAACATGGATATTATAAAGAAGGCCTTACGCATCTTCCAGGAGTCTTGATACTGGCAGGTTTATTATCTCCACTCCTGCATCATTAAAGAAATCCAGGGCATCAGTATCCGGATATGATGTCAGGTAAACCACCCGTTTTATCCGGGCATTGATTATCATTTTGGTACACAGGATGCAGGGTTGGTGTGTACAGTAGAGGGTTGCCCCTTCGATTCCAGCTCCGTGCAGTGCTGCCTGGATTATGGCATTCTGTTCGGCATGCACTGCCCGGCATTTCTCATGACGTGTTCCTGATTCGATATTGTTTTTTTGCCGGATACATCCGATATCCAGGCAGTGTTCCATATTACTTGGGGCTCCGTTGTAACCTGTGGAAAGGATTTGTTTATCCCGCACGATAACCGCTCCCACCCGGTTGCGAAGGCATGTGGATCTTTTGGCTATTACGGTAGCGATCTCAAGAAAGTATTCGTCAACAGATGGTCTGTATGGCATGCCTGTAAAATGGGTTGTCGGCAGTATATATTAGTTATGTATAGCTCTTTTCCAGAAATCTGGCCTTGAGAAAATTCACCAAAAAGCAATAACACAAGAAAATAGTATATATTACTTCATAGTATGGAAAAGTGTAATTTGACTTCTGAGTCTATGTTATCGGAGCATACAATTTATGGCGCTGTTTATTGATAAACTTGAAAACTTCATTAAAAACCATAATGAGAGGCAACTTGTAACTATACCTCTTGCGGTGTTTGCAATAGCCTTACTGATTATGGTATTTGTGTATTCCACATCCGGGTCCCCTGTGAACCTGGGTATGGAATTTAAGGGCGGAACAATGATTTCCTTCCAGACAGACGACCCGATAGAAAAACTGGAGGTCGATTATTCAGGATATTCTCTGGCCGATGTACGTAAAACCGGACAAAGGGCAGTACTCCAGTTTGGGCCTATGGACAATGACGAACAGCTGGAACTTGAAAAGAAAATAACATCTGCGTATTCATCCGTAGAGATCCGGCAGGTAGGAGCTGTCTACGGCAAGGATTTGCAGGTACAGGCTCTCCAGGCTGTAGTTCTGTCCTTTATAGGCATGGCAATAGTAGTTTTCCTTATCTTCCGCAGCACCATACCCTCCGTAGCAGTGGTCCTTTCTGCACTTTCCGATATCAGCATAGCCGCTGCATTCATGAATATCACAGGAATTGAACTATCCCTTGGTACAGTTGCAGCTTTATTGATGCTTATTGGTTACTCTGTTGACAGTGATATCTTACTCACAACCCGTGTACTCAAACGGCGCGGATCTGCAAATGAAAAAATATCCCTAGCAATGCATACAGGTATTACGATGACCACCACGACCCTTGCAGCGCTAGTGGTTATGTATATTGTTTCCACATATTCTTATGTCCTGACTTCAACTGTCTCACAGATAAACCTCTTATCTGACATTTCCATTGTACTGATATTCGGTCTACTTGCTGACCTGATGAATACCTGGCTGTTGAATACGGGCATCCTCAGGTGGTATGTGAATAAGAATCCCAAGGGGGTGAAGACATGAGCGAAGAAAAACCAAAGGGGCTGTTGAGTGACTGGCGTGTACGTATATTCATAATAGCCATTCTGCTTTCTCTTGTTGCAATCCAGCCCTGGTATTCGGCAGATGAAGGTTTTGATACCAACCTCGATTATGGACTTGATCTTGAAGGGGGTTCCTGGTTACAGGTAAGCCTGCAGGGTGCTGTAATACAGGCCAATGTAGACTCTGGAATGACTGCAAGTGCTCTTGTCGAAAATATTGTTGGCTCTCCGGTTGAAGTCGTGAATGTCATACCACCCTCTGAAGGGCAATCCACAATCACCATCTCCCTAAAAACACAAGCTTCAGTGACCCAATCCCAGCTAAATCAACTGGGTCTGAGTGATTCTTCAGTAAGTAGAGAAGGCAATCTTTCAGAGATCACTCTTTACACAACAGAACAACAACTGATAGCCACATATCTCTCCGAGGAACTCAATGCCGAGGTAATTCCCTATGCAGTTCCCGGCGGTGTGGAATATGAAATCAGGACCAAAGCAGAACAGGAAACTGTTGAAAATTTATTGGCTGATGTTGGCGGTTCTCTGCTGACCGATGAAAACGGTGACAAACTCTATCGGAAGGGTGTGCGCACAGAGACACGGGACCTTACTAAAGAGATCCTCAGTGAAAAACTCAATGCCCTTGGTCTGAAGGATATACCGGTACGTACGGTGGGTGATGAATACATACTGATGGACTTTGCAGGTATCGATCTTACAACTGCCAAGGAGATTGCCCAAAAACCTGGTAAATTTGAAATACGGATACAAACCGAAGGCAACAATACCAAACATGTGCTCTACGGTGACGATATTTCCAGTGTCGGTGTCCCCTCACGTCATGATGGACAGTGGTACACTCCATTTAAGCTGACCCTTGATGGGGCAAACGCTCTCCAAAAAGCTGCAATAGAGACAGGTGCAGTAAACGATCCCAATTCTCACTGGCTTTACATGTATCTTGATGATAAGGAAGTATATGGTGCTCCGCTAAGCCCTTCAGCTGCATCCCGTATAAGGACGAACCCAATTTATTCCTGGGAAGCTTCCACAGGTGCAGATAATGAAAGTAAGGCACAGGCCGAGCAACTCCAGATACACCTGCGTGCAGGAGCCCTGCCGGTCAATGTGGAGCTCGTAGGTTCCGGACAGGTCGATGCTTCACTGGGAGACCAGTTCAAGAAACAGGCAGTGCTTGCAGGATTGCTTTCAATGCTTGCAGTTGCCGGTGTGGTCTACAGACGTTATGGTAAAAAACAGATTCTTGTGCCGATGGTGGCAACTTCTGTTAGTGAAGTACTCATGATCCTCGGGTTTGCTGCAGCTGTAGGGTGGCAACTTGACCTTCCAAGCATTGCCGGTATAATAGCAGTGATAGGTACGGGTATCGATCACCTTGTGATAATTACCGACGAGGTACTCTATGAGGGCAAATTACCACCGACAAAGGTTTACCTTTCGAGAATTGCCCGGGCTTTCAGCATAATCTTTGCAGCCGCTGCAACCACGATCATTGCAATGTCGCCCCTGGTTGTCATGGGCTTTGGGGCCCTGAAAGGTTTCGCCATAACTACCATTGTCGGTGTATTGATTGGTGTACTTATTGCCCGTCCGGTATACGGTAAGGTGATAAAGGAAGTGCTTCAGGAAAAAGGAGAGAAGCAATGAAAGGTCTCTGGATATTGAAATACAGGCCACAGTACCTGGGTGATTTTGTAGGCAATGAGAAGGCAATATCGATAATGCAACATCTGGTATCTTCCGGGAAATTGCCACACCTTGTAGTCCACGGTCCTGCAGGAAGTGGAAAAGCATCTGCTGTATTTGCTCTTGCAAGAGGCATTTATGGTGATAACTTTGAGCACAACTTCACCTATTTCAATGCCTCAGATTTTTTCGATCAGGGGAAACGTTATCTTGTAAGGGACAAACGTTTTGTGCGTTTTCTGGGTACGGATGATCCCAAAAAGATCAGGTCAAGTGTAATTTCAATATTTAAGGACCTGGTAAATGAATATGCAAGTATGGGCTCAATTGATGCAGATTATAAGATAATCTTTGTCGATAGTGCGGAATCCCTCAATGAAAGCGCCCAGCATGCTTTGCGCCGGATTATGGAACGCTACAGTCGCACCTGCAGGTTCATCTTTTCCACAACCCAACCCTCAAGACTGATCTCCCCTCTGCGCTCCCGTGGTCTGCAATTATTTTTCACCTACGTGTCGGATGAAGAACTTGTAGGTTTCCTTGGTGATGTTGCTGATAGGGAGGGTCTTGCTTATGAACCAGAAGCTCTCGTAAGTCTTGCGCGTCATTGTAAGGGCAACGTGGACTGTGCTCTGCGGCTTCTCCAGTCTGCAGCTCTTCAACATGCCGGCGAAAAACTATCTGCAGACATAATCTTTGAGGTAGTAATGGAAGATGTACCTGCGGGTGTTTCTTCCCTTCAGGAAGCCATCTCAGCTGCGGATTTTCCCCTGGCACGTAAAGCGATTGATAAAATGCTTATTGAAGACGGTATGTCAGGGGTGGAAATTGTCAGGCATTTATATCGGATTGTGAATGATACCGGTGAATCTCCCGCAATCCTTGCCCGGATCCTGTTGAAGATTGCCGATGCTGACCTGAATGTCAGGAGTGCCGCTAACGACAGGATACATCTTGAACGACTGGTCACGGAGATGGCCAATGTCTGATGAGAGTGATTTTGCTAAAGCCTGCAGGAAACTTGTTGAGCTGGTTCTTGAAGATTTAACATTGGATAAAGTGCAATTCAACAGGGAAAAATTGAACATAAGCAGGCAATATGGGCTGTCAACTCTTCCTCGTAATTCCGATGTCATAGCCGCTGCTTCTGATAGTGAAAAGGAATATGTGCGCAGCCGGCTGCGGCGTAAACCTGTAAGGACAATATCCGGTGTGGCGGTTATTGCGGTTATGACATCTCCTGCACCCTGTCCTCACGGTGTATGTGTGCCCTGCCCCGGCGGGCCTGCATCTGCTTTTGAGTCTCCTCAGAGTTATATGGGAAGGGAGCCCGCCGCCATGCGGGGTATACAGTATGAGTATGACCCCTACAGGATAGTGCACGCACGCCTGAAACAGTTGCAGGAAATCGGGCACGAAGTCGATAAGGCAGAACTTATAGTCATGGGAGGTACATTTACATCCCGTAATATGGATTACCAGGAATGGTTCACCAAACGTTGTCTTGAGGCGATGAATGATTTTAAGGGGCATCAATGGCGGGATAGTGTCCATAATGTTTACGGCTATATTCCTATCGAAGATGTACAGGAGACCAATGAAAGTTCTGCGGTTCGCAACATAGGTATAACCTATGAGACACGTCCCGACTGGACATCTCCTGTGGAGGTAGACCGGCTTCTGGATTTTGGTGCTACAAAAGTAGAAATCGGGGTGCAAAGTGTATACGATTTTGTACTTTCAAGGATGCGTCGGGGCCATACAGTTGCCGACACCGCTGAGGCAAATCGCGTATTACGCGATAGTGGCCTGAAAGTAGGTTTCCATATAATGCCCCGTCTTCCGGGTTCGGATAATGAGCGGGACCTGCGGGGATTTAAAAAACTGTTCAGTGATTCACGTTTCATGCCGGATTTCCTGAAGATCTATCCCACTCTTGTAACCGAAGGTACAGAGCTTGAAAAAATGTGGAGGGCAGGCAAGTACGATCCCCTCTATGATGAAGAAGCTGTGGAACTGCTTGCTGACATAAAAGCAATGCTCCCCAGGTGGGTGCGGCTGCAACGTATCCAGCGGGATATTCCTGCACAGCAGATATTGGCCGGTGTGAAAAAGAGTAATATTCGCCAGCTTGCAGGCCAGCGACTTCTGCAAAAAGGTGGCAAATGCAGTTGTATACGTTGCAGGGAAGTTGGTCATAATATCCTGAAAGAAAGGCCACCTTCAATAGAAGATATTGAATTTATGGTGCAATCCTACTCTTCCTGTGGAGGGGAGGAACATTTCCTATCGTTCGAGGATGTCAGTCAGGACATCTTGATTGGATTTTTGAGGTTGAGGTTTCCGAACAATCCACATCGGCCTGAACTTGATAATTCGGCTCTTGTACGGGAATTACATGTTTATGGTTCAATGGTTGTCGTGGGTGGATCTGCAAAGGATCACGACTGGCAACACAGGGGTTATGGTCTCAGGTTGATTTCTGAGGCTGAGAAAATGGCAAAAGATGCCGGTTTTGAAAAACTCAGTATTATCAGCGGTATTGGTGTACGTGAATATTACCGGAAACTGGGTTATGTTCTGGAAGGCCCTTATATGGTAAAATATCTTTAAGCGTAAGCGTGGAGTAGTTCAATTCTTTTCTGTGTATACTGTACTTTTTTATAGTTTTATTGGAATACAGTATTACTGTAATACCAGGATACAAATTATGGTGGTCACATGGTTTCAGAAGTTGAAATGAACAATATTCTTGTAGCTTTGAATGAAATCAATGATAAGCTCGACAGGCTGTTATTCCAGCAGGATTCTTCGTCTCATGTTTCACAGGAAGATGGTTTAAATGAGCTCGATGTAATGACCCTTCTTTCCCTGCCGGATCATTTGCGCACGACAGCGACCGTCTTATTTGAAATGGGAACTGCAACCGCTGCACAGATTTCGGAAAAAACATCTAAGGAAAGAGCAGTTGAAAGCAATTATCTCAATCAGCTTGTACGTATGGGTCATGTACACAAGTACAGAAATGGCAGAAAAGTCTTTTTTACAGTTCAATAAAGATAACATATTTCTGAGTGAAGAAAAATTAATATTAATCACTGTGATTAATCTTCAGCAGAATAATTAATGTATAATACATCTTCATTCTGAAGAATGGGTCTCTATATTTAAAAACAAAAGATATTTCCATCAAGAATTGGTGTCATTGTTACGAATTTATTATTGATGGTGGTTTATTTAATTAAGCAATTAATCTGTGGGCAAATCAAATGAAAGATACGTTTACAATTGCAGTCCACTCTCCACGTGGGGGTACGGGAAAAACAAGTGTTGCCATCAATCTTGCATGTGCTTATGCAAAAGAAGGTAAGGATGTATGTTTGCTTGACATGGACCTGAAATCTCCCAGCACATTTAATGGCATGTTCCCTCCCTCGAGTGAGTGGATAAATGATATTTTTGATTACAAAAAAAACATACGTCAAGTAATAGTGGATGGTTCAAAAAGCATTGCTTCAGAGGCTCGTTTCTATGTAGGTTACTCAAATCCCGAAATTTCCGCAATCAGGGAATTTTCTTCAAAGGACAGGAAATGGCAATCAAATGCACTCAAAGCATTGATTCAATCCAAAAAAGATCTTCATAAGGAAGGTTTTGACGTTGTAATTATGGATACAAGTCCCGGGGTGGATTTCACATCGGTCAATGTTGTGGCAAGCAGTGATTACGTCCTGATGGTAGTAAAACCCAATGAATACTGTCTCACAAATATAAAGCAGGCAATTGATGGAATATACACTCCCCTGGGCAAAAAATGTGGGATTGTGGAAAACATGTGTCTTGATGAACAATCATTGCAAATGGGTGAAAAATATGGAGTGCCTGTACTTACTTCGATTCCATGCATGTGTGAGGTGTCCGCGCATGGCCTATCCAAAATATTTACTGTCGAAAAATCTTCCCATCCCTTTTCCAGTGCTATGGATAGGTTGAAGAATAGTATCAATTATTAATTCATTTTTCTTTTTCAACTTACCGAGCAGGAGTCCCCTTCCGTAAGGTAGGGGAGGAATGCGTCTATTGATTCACAGTAAAGTATTTATAATTTACGTGTGAATATAGTAGTATATGTTTCTCACTAAAACAGTTATCCTGAAAATAGCAAATCCTGATAATGATTTGGTGGAAACTATGCAGAAATATTCAGATGGAATGAACTATGCTTCTGAAGTTCTTTTTGATAAAGGTAAACCAATTCCAGCAATGAAGTTACAGCAGGAAGTTTACTCCTATCTTCGTGAAACATTAAAATTGAAATCTCAGATGAGTTGTAACATTCCAAGACAGGTTGCTGGATGTTACAAAACATTGAAGAAACAGAAAAAGGCAAAATGGCAAAAGGTAGAGTTTTCGCCATCCTCAATGACTTTTTCATACAAAAGGGATTTTGTAATTGATGAAGATACGGTCAAAATAACTACTATCAACGGAAGAAAAGCATATTCC
>NZ_RRBA01000040.1:0-685 GCF_004104135.1 Methanohalophilus sp. WG1-DM
TGTCGGTACTCTGAAACCAGAAAAAAAGTATGAGTTTGCTATCGATTTTACAAATGATCCATATTATGGAAAAGTTGATTCATTCAATCAAGACTACGTTATACGTAGTCAGGCCAAGAAATCAACAAACTCTTTTTATTCATATGTATCACTGTCCATTATAAACAAGAACGAGAGATTTACTCTTGCAGTTCTTCCTGTTGAAAGGAATAAAACAAAATGAGCGTAAAAGAAGAAATCCATTCCCAGATTGTTGGAGCACTGGCAGATGCATCATTCCCTATAAACTCACCTGAAGAGCTTCTTGCAGCAATGCCTGCTGGTGCAGACACTAAATGTAAAGCAGGAGATGTCGAGATTACCGCAGGAGAAGCAGGTCGCTGACACCCTCGTTGAAAGGGCTGGGTTGTAATAACCACACCCTTTTGCACACAACACTTAAGATGTTTACAAACTGATTGTCAATAGGAGGGAATAATAATGAAAATTCTTGGTGTATCAGGTTCCCCTATCAAAGACAGTAATGCTGATCGTGCTCTAAAAGCAGCCCTTGAAGCAACAGGCATGGAATACGAATTTGTCAAGCTTATTGATTATACTGTTGCTCCCTGTAAGGCTTGCCTGGGCTGTGTAAAAACGAATGTCTGTGTAATTAAAGACGACGGCATTGCTTTGGCAGAAAAAG
>NZ_RRBA01000041.1:0-670 GCF_004104135.1 Methanohalophilus sp. WG1-DM
ATCCAATCCCGGTGGGACTTTTTCTGATTTACTCATAATTTCAGTTCCTCGTGAGAGATAAGTGTACCAGCCTTCTTCTCAGACCTGTATCGATTTAAAGACAGATTGTCATCTTCGGTCATAATCGAATCGATATCAACCATATAATTTTTCATGAAATGAAGATCTTCCCTGATTGCTCTTAAACGTACAATTTCTCCGGGGTCGATCTTTTCAGACATAGTTGGAAATTAGTTTGTAGTTATAAATAAGTAATACGCCCCACCGTCAACCGGCTCGCCGAAATCGTACAGAACGTCTTTAGCACCGACCTGGCCCCGGAATACCAGAACGCCCGCACCGGCGACATCCGCCACAGCGTGGCCGACATCAGCGCTGCAAAAACACTGGGTTTTGTCCCGAAAGTCTCCCTGGAGGAGGGGCTGGGGCGAGTTTGCGGGGGAGTGAAAGAGTTCATCTTGTCATATCTTTGTATAACCTATCAAGTCCTGCTTTAAGAGCGGGCAATTCGTTTTCGATTGTATCCCATATCAATTTATGCATAATATGCATCCAGTTCTTCCAGCAAACTTCGGATCACAGGCTTTGCTTGTGGAATATCTTCTTTCGCACTGAGCCAGACAACCTCCAGATTAACTCCAAAATAAGCATGTATCAATTTGTCCCGAAT
>NZ_RRBA01000042.1:0-669 GCF_004104135.1 Methanohalophilus sp. WG1-DM
ATTCGGGACAAATTGATACATGCTTATTTTGGAGTTAATCTGGAGGTTGTCTGGCTCAGTGCGAAAGAAGATATTCCACAAGCAAAGCCTGTGATCCGATGTTTGCTGGAAGAACTGGATGCATAATATGCATAAATTGATATGGGATACAATCGAAAACGAATTGCCCGCCCTTAAAGCAGGACCTGATAGATTATACAAAGATATGACAAGATGAACCCTTTCATTTCCCCGCAAACTCCGCCAGCCCCTCCTCCAGGGAGACCTTCGGGACAAATCCCAGTGTTTTCGCAGCACTGATATCGGCCACGCTGTGGCGGATGTCGCCGGTGCGGGCGTCCTGATATTCTACAGGCAGATTACTGTCAAAGACGTTCTGTACGATCCCGGCGAGCCGGTTGACGGTGGGGCGTATTACTTATTTATAACTACAAACTAATTTCCAACTATGTCTGAAAAGATCGAACCTGGAGAAATTGTACGTTTAAGAACAATCAGGGAAGATCTTCATTTCATGAAAAATTATATGGTTGATATCGATTCAACTATGACCGAAGATGACAATTTGTATTTAAATCGATACAGGTCTGAGAAGAAGGCTGGTACACTTATCTCTCACGAGGAACTGAAATTATGAGTAAATCAGAAAAAGTCCCACCGGGATTGGAT
>NZ_RRBA01000043.1:0-585 GCF_004104135.1 Methanohalophilus sp. WG1-DM
GTGGTCTCGTAATCCTCGCCGTTGATTGCGGCTTTTAAGTTCTCGGCGGTTGTGCCGTAGTCGGTCGGAACGTCAGCCTGAATTGCAATGTCATCGAAGGATTCCCCGCTTTCTTCTTTCAGTTCATTGATCAGCCGGAAACTCCATTTTGCATGCTCTCTTTCATTCTCGGCGGTGAGGAGGAAAAGATCGGCAATTTGCTCGAAACCTTCCTTTTTAGCAATCTTTGAATATATTGTATACCGGTTCCGGGCCTGGCTTTCGCCGACAAATGCTTTTGACAGGTTTTCTACAGTCTGTTTCATGATTTGTTTCTCCAGATGTTTTTTATGTGGTTTAGTTGATAAATATATAATGCTTTTTTTGAATTCAATTTTGTGGAGATAAACGAAGAGCAGCTCTGCTATGGGGAGATAGCTGAACTGGAAAGGGGTCCCAAGCAACGGGTATTTGTTTTGAAGAGTGTTGTCAGAACCTGGAGGGAAGCATCTCAGGATTGATATTTCCGATAGATTGTTTTACGATCCCCAACTGCTACAATAAATATTAGCATTCTGTTGTTTTCGATTGTCAGGATGACTCTAT
>NZ_RRBA01000044.1:0-506 GCF_004104135.1 Methanohalophilus sp. WG1-DM
GTGGTCTCGTAATCCTCGCCGTTGATTGCGGCTTTTAAGTTCTCGGCGGTTGTGCCGTAGTCGGTCGGAACGTCAGCCTGAATTGCAATGTCATCGAAGAATTCCCCGCTTTCTTCTTTCAGTTCATTGATCAGCCGGAAACTCCATTTTGCATGCTCTCTTTCGTTCTCGGCGGTGAGGAGGAAAAGATCTGCAATTTGCTCGAAACCTTCCTTTTTAGCAATCTTTGAATATATTGTATACCGGTTTCTGGCCTGGCTTTCCCCTACAAATGCTTTTGACAGGTTTTCTACAGTCTTTTTCATGATTTGTTTCTCCAGATGTTTTTTATGGATTGTTCTTTATATGATTGGTTGATAAATATATAATGCTTTTTTTGAAGAGTGTTGTCAGAACCTGGAGGAAATCATCTCAGGATTGATATTTCCGATAGATTGTTTTACGATCCCCAACTGCTACAATAAATATTAGCATTCTGTTGTTTTCGATTGTCAGGATGACTCTAT
>NZ_RRBA01000045.1:0-496 GCF_004104135.1 Methanohalophilus sp. WG1-DM
GGGAACTTTATCTGCAAAACGTATGTTGAAACATATTGCAGGTAAAGAGAAACGTCTTATGCGAGATGTAAACCACACAATCTCAAAGAAAATTGTGAAATTCGCAGTTGAAAAAGGTGTATCTGTAATAGGTCTGGAAGATTTATCAGGAATACGTGACTCAACTCTTTATAAAACTCCCAAAAAGAGAAGACATAATCACAGTAGTTGGGCTTTCCGCCAATTACAAACATTCATTGAATACAAAGCAAGAGAAGCAGGTATAATTACACATTATGTTGACCCATCGTATACTTCTCAAACCTGTATTCGATGCAACCACATCTCAAAAAATAATCGTAACAGGTTATCTTTCAGATGTGAAAAATGTGGTTATGAAAACAATGCCGACCTGATTGGTGCAATGAACATTGAACACAAAACACGGGATTACAGGTATATCCTGGAATCTCAGGGGTGCTTGTCAGCCACCCGGACGAATGCTTAATTGACATTC
>NZ_RRBA01000046.1:0-460 GCF_004104135.1 Methanohalophilus sp. WG1-DM
GAATGTCAATTAAGCATTCGTCCGGGTGGCTGACAAGCACCCCTGAGATTCCAGGATATACCTGTAATCCCGTGTTTTGTGTTCAATGTTCATTGCACCGATTAGGTCGGCATTGTTTTCATAACCACATTTTTCACATCTAAAAGACAACCTGTTACGATTGTTTTTTGAGATATGATTGCATCGAATACATGTTTGAGAGGTATAAGAGGGGTCAACATAATGTGTAATTATACCTGCTTCTCTTGCTTTGTATTCAATGAATGTTTGTAATTGGCGGAAAGCCCAACTACTGTGGTTATGTCTTCTCTTTTTGGGAGTTTTATAAAGAGTGGAATCACGTATTCCTGATAAATCTTCCAGACCTATTACAGATACACCTTTTTCAGTTGCGAACTTCACAATTTTCTTTGAGATTGTGTGGTTTACATCTCGCATAAGACGTTTCTCTTTACCTGCA
>NZ_RRBA01000047.1:0-448 GCF_004104135.1 Methanohalophilus sp. WG1-DM
CCTGTAATCCCGTGTTTTGTGTTCAATATTCATTGCACCAATCAGGTCGGCATTGTTCTCATAACCACATTTTTCACATCTAAAAGACAACCTGTTACGATTGTTTTTTGAGATATGATTACATCGAATACAGGTTTGAGAGGTATACGATGGGTCAACATAATGAGTGATTATACCTGCTTCTCTTGCTTTGTATTCAATGAATGTTTGTAATTGGCGGAAAGCCCAACTACTGTGATTATGCCTTCTCTTTTTAGAAACTTTGGGAAGCGTGGAATCACGTATTCCTGATAAATCTTCCAGACCTATTACAGATACACCTTTTTCAACTGCGAATTTCACAATTTTTTTTGAGATTGTGTGGTTTACATCTCGCATAAGACGTTTCTCTTTACCTGCAATATGTTTCAACATACGTTTTGCAGATAAAGTTCCCTTCGATTGTAAA
>NZ_RRBA01000048.1:0-439 GCF_004104135.1 Methanohalophilus sp. WG1-DM
CTGTGGTATCTGGTGTACCGACACCCACCGTATCGTCAAATACACAGAAGACGAGATCTGGGATGCAATCAACAATCCGCACAGGGAATTCCAGCTTGGTAGCGGTCGTGACGCAGTCTACTGCCGCAAGCGTAGTGTAGGTGACAAGAGAAAGCCAATCGTACAGGGTGGTCCAACCGGTTCCCCAATTTCTGAAGATGTCTTCATGCCCGTGCACATGAGTTACGCTCTTGAGAAAGAATGTGACACCATCGTCAACGGTGTAATGACATCTGTCCGTGGTAAATCTCCTGTACCCGGCAGTCCCTACGAGGTTCTTGCATCCAAATCCGAAACCCGTCAGATCAGGACCGCCGCTTCCATGGCAGGTCGTCCCGGTATGGCAGTTTAGGGCCCTGAGACTTCTCTGTCTGCCCAGGGTAACATCGGTGCAGACTGT
>NZ_RRBA01000049.1:0-439 GCF_004104135.1 Methanohalophilus sp. WG1-DM
CTGTGGTATCTGGTGTACCGACACCCACCGTATCGTCAAATACACAGAAGACGAGATCTGGGATGCAATCAACAATCCGCACAGGGAATTCCAGCTTGGCAGCGGTCGTGACGCAGTCTACTGCCGCAAGCGTAGTGTAGGTGACAAGAGAAAACCAATCGTACAGGGTGGTCCAACCGGTTCCCCAATATCTGAAGATGTCTTCATGCCTGTGCACATGAGTTACGCTCTTGAGAAAGAATGTGACACAATCGTCAACGGTGTAATGACCTCTGCCCGTGGTAAATCTCCTGTACCCGGCAGTCCTTACGAAGTTCTTGCATCCAAATCCGAAACCCGGCAGATCAGGACCGCCGCTTCCATGGCAGGTCGTCCCGGTATGGCAGTTTAGGGCCCTGAGACTTCTCTGTCTGCCCAGGGTAACATCGGTGCAGACTGT
>NZ_RRBA01000006.1:0-104531 GCF_004104135.1 Methanohalophilus sp. WG1-DM
TGCGTGAGTCAGACAGAATTGTTATCTCCTGTCTCCATGAATATGAAGGTGATTTATTCTCCCACACACGTTCTGTGCGGGAACTCATGAATATTGCTTTTGATATATAAACCTTCGCATCCGGCAGAGCCGGAACACGTCATACGGTAAACCAGCATGGGTTTACGCATGAGAAAGGTTACCAATCCTGTGCCATTGACAGGACACATATATACGCACTGAACGCATATAAACATTTGCATTATTAATTTCCACTGAACAAACAAGTATCAAGCAGCTGCAAGCATTGAATGCTACATCTGCACCTATTCATTAAGCGGGACTCCTACATATGTTCACTCATATTAATAGTTATCGTACAAACAAATATTGAAATGAAATATTGAGAACGGCAAAAAACAAATCATTCATAAATGGAACGCATAAATAGCATGAAGAACCTGTTAGCATATTTCAAAACACAAAACGAAGATCCTACAAAAATAAAATATTGCAAGAGCAAATCCCGGGAAATATGTATTGAAAAGATGTGGCAGCATGGAAAAAGAATCAAAGGACATACGAAAACTCGACACAGATGTAGACAAAATGCGTATCAGACGCAAAGACAGTGAACACCTGAAAGTAAAGGAAAATGTATTTGATGAAGCCACCCTCAAAGCTCTTTATGACCTGGCAAGAAAAGGTGTGATAGAAAGTCTCGGCGGGTCTATCAGCACCGGTAAGGAGGCAAATGTGTTCCTTGCAGAAGGCAAAGACAAAAATGTTGCACTCAAAATATACCGCATATCTTCAAGCACTTTTAATTCCATGGATGAATACATAAGTGGAGACCCACGTTTTAGCAATATACGCCACAAGAAAAAAGATATCATATTTGCATGGACAAAAAAAGAGTACCGCAACCTTATGCGTGCCAGGGAATGCGGCATAGCTGCCCCCAGACCAATAGATACCCACAAAAACATACTTGCCATGGAATTTATCGGAGAAGGCGACAAACCCTACCCCCTTCTAAAGGAAGTAAAACTTAGCGAACAATCTGCACAAACAATCTTTGATACCATTATACATTACCTCGAGATTCTTTACAATGAAGCCAAGCTAGTACATGGAGACCTTAGCGAATACAATATTTTGCTCAATCCATCTACCCTTGAACCATATCTCATAGACATGGGGCAATCTGTAACGCTTGAGCACCCATCCGCAAATGACTTTCTAAAACGAGATATCAGAAACCTTACCCGCCACTTCAAGAAATACGGCATACAATCCGACGAAGAAGAACTTTTAAGGATAATTACCGAAAAACAAAGAAACAAGTAAACACAGGTTGAAATCATGACGCATTTAAAAATACCAAAAGATAGAATTGGTGCAATCATCGGGCCAAAAGGCCAGACTAAAAAATTCATAGAAGAAAAATCATCTTCACAACTCAACATCGACAGTGAAAACGGGAGCGTGGAAGTCAGACAGGGAGATGATCCCGTAGGAACTCTCAGAGCCATCGAAACAATCAAAGCCATTGGAAGAGGGTTTAACCCTGAAAAAACAATACCAATGCTGGACGATGATCTGCTGATGCTGGAGGTTATTGATCTTTCAAAATATGCATCTACAAATAAGGAAATGACTCGCTTAAAGGGCAGGATTATAGGCAAAGGAGGTAAAACTCGCGAAATTGCTGAAAACCTCATTGGAGTGAAAATCTCAATATATGGAAAAACAGTCAGTTTCATAGGATACCCAGAGCAAATCCAAATTATGAGAACTGCAGTTGAAATGCTCATAGAAGGAGCAAATCATGGCCCTGTGTACAGTTTCCTCGAGAAAAAACACAAAGAATTGATGCAAGCTCAGCTGGATTCCTATTAATCAAACAGAATTAGCCACAGGAGACAAGAATGGAATTAAAGGACCTTATCCAAACTGCAAAGGACATGGGAGAATTTCCCACCCTTCTAAAAGCAGCCAAAGCCCTAGGCCTTATGGAAAAATACTCCACAGAAGGACCTTACACCATTTTTGCACCAGTGGAAAGTGCTTTTGAACCCATTCCCGAATCAGTAATAGACAATGCCTTCGAAGATCCTGATTATCTTAGAGACATTATTGATTACCACATAGTAGAAGGAAAATACAGCAGTGAAGATCTCCGCAAGCAGACAACATTGACTACCCTAGGTGGCAACAAACTGAGATTGCGGGAAAGCGACGGAAAAATATTTGTGGAAAATACGCCACTCCTCAAACCTGATATCGAATGCAGCAATGGAATCATACATTCTATAGGAGACATTCTTGTACCCTAATGGTACCAATTTTCCATTAACTTTTTTAGATGTGAATGAAAATGCAAATCCGGGCACACCATATATTTTGCATCCAGAGCTTCATCAGGAAGGGTTATTCTGAACAATTTATAGAGAATATGGAAAACATTATTGAAAAACTAAAAAGCTGCGATCCTCTGATAGAGGTCACAAATGCCCCGGATTGCATTTGCACCGCCTGCCCCAGACTGAAAATCATTGATTCACAAAGCACAAATGCTAAGATAAGTCTTATTGGTTGTGAAGTCGAAACAGAAGCCAAAATGCTTGACAGAAAAGTAGCCAGTTCTCTTGGAATTGATTTTGGAAAACATTATCGATACAGCGAACTTCTCGAAAAACTGAAATATATCGATGAAGAAACGTTCGATGATGTTTGTTCCGAATGCCAGTGGTACAATCTCGGATACTGCAAAAAAAGAATCATTGGCATATAATGCAGAATTATACCTTCAAGCGCCAATCCAAACATCTGTTTTATATACCTGATTCCCCCATTTTCTTTGTAGAGTTAAAACTTGATTCAAGGAGGAACGAAATGTTTCAATTCAACAACCTTACAGCATGGGACATCGGGGCGGCCCTGGTAGTACTGGTAGCAGGCTATATCATTGCCCGCATCCTTACAGGAATGTTTAAAGACAGTATTTCCAGAACAAAACTACCTTCACTTGTAATTGACTTCCTGGCAAGGTTTTTCAGCATTCTTCTCTACGTTATTGTAATCCTTGCCACCTTGTCTACATTGAATTTCGATGTCGGACCTGTAGTTCTGGGATTGTCAGCCGTGATTGGTTTAATCCTTGGATTTGGAATGCAGGATACACTCACAAATCTGGGCGCCGGAATATGGATTGCTGCGCTGCGGCCCATAGACAAAAATGAATACGTAGAAATAAACGGCATCTCAGGGACTGTTTCAGGTGTTGGGATTATGGCTACTGAACTTCTTGCACCAGATAACAAATTCATCACCATCCCTAATAAACTTGTATGGGGAAACGCTATCATCAATGCAACACGCCTGCCCACCAGAAGAGTAAGTGTTGATGTAGGAATAAGTTACAGTTCCAATATAGACAGGGCCATTGAAATTGCCATTGATACAATGAAATCCCACAGTAAAGTGCTGTCAGATCCTGCCCCTGCAGTAATGACAACCGAACTTGCAGATTCCTCTGTAAACCTGCAGCTTCGTGCCTGGACAAAAACAGAGGATTTCTGGAATGTAAAGAAAGAACTCACAGAAAATATCTTCAAGGCCTACAGAGAACTTGGAATAGAGATCCCATTCCCACAGCTGGATGTCCACCTCGATAAAGAGTGATGACATCCAATATTTTATTATTTTTCTTGTATAGAATGCCCAGGCATATTGATATTATTATGGAGGTATTAGCTTGATTATCACTACTACTGAAACCGTTGATGGAAAGCAACAAAAAATCCTTGGTATCGTGATGGGAAATACGGTACAATCGAGACATATCGGTAGCGATATAGGGCAGCTCTGAAGAATGTAGTCGGAGGGGAACTTAAAGGTTACTCAAAGCAGAATAACAATTGTACTTGATGGCAGATACCATGAATCTGATCAAAAAAGAAAAATTGATTTTACCCTGCAAGGGTATAAAGGCTTAATAATTCAAACCACGCTAAAACCAGTCCGGGGGGACGGGAGGTGAATAAGGAGTTTCATGAAGAGGCAGGAAAGAGGGGGTATGGACAGGGAAAACGGGCCGACAGGCAATTCCGGAAATCTGTAGGAAGCAACTTATTATCGTGTGTTTCGCACTCCGAGTGGTTTGTATCATATTCTAAGAATCAGTATTCTGCGACTGTACCTCTGGAAAATGTATCAGGCAAATTTAGCAATGCAGGGACCTGCCACCTCACCTCCCAAATACCTGTCTGACATCAAATAATTATAAAAATCCTACAAATATAAATGTTTTTATTATATAATATATATTGTACCCATATATATAATGATAGTTCAAAGTAAAAGGAAAAATATAACAAGACTTATAATATAAACAAAATATTAAATTAAAATTATTCAGGAAATATGAGATACAAGAACATTCCATTGCAGAAACAAAATAAACTTATGCCATAACTAAATAGAAGGAAATCAAAATATATATAAAGGGCATGCAATATTAACTAACTGAAATCAATGGCTGACAATATCGATGTATTCAAGAAAGTGATATTCAGCATCCCACCGATGAAAACGGTGATTGCCACTGTAATAGTATCAGGTTGCCTTTATGGAGTACTTGTTAATTTTTTCCTATCATCAGTATCCCCGCTGGAATTGAGTGTTCATTATATTATAGAGACAATATTGATGGTTTTCGTAATCCCGACACTTATTGCGGGTGAGATTTACCATTTGTCATTTGAGGAGTACCCCCGCAAATGGAGTTACTTCATAGCTCTATTTAGCGAATTTATCCTGTTTATATATGGCATGATCCTGAGTGCCGCCGAGCCAACAGGAATTGCAAGCAGCTGGAACATATTCTGGCTTGCGGTTATTACGGTATTCCTGATCAGCATGATCGTATTGATATCAACGCTGGGGTACAAAAATATTAAAAGAATCACTATATTAAGCCTGGCACATCCACTTATGATAATTGCCACCTATCACATTTTTCTGGGCCGGGAACAAGATATAACTTATGTGACTTACGTGGAAAAATTAGGCGTTTTCTTCCTGACAGGTATAGCAATCCTGCTGGTTTTTTTACTTGCAGAATATCTGATAAGTACCAACGTGAATGTTTCAGCTATTAAATTGTTCTCCGGAATGATGCATAAAAAACAGGAAATTCTGGATCTGGGATATTTTGTAAAACCAGATGTACAGACCCTACTGTTGAAAAATGAAAATGGAGAATCCATTATTGCAATCCCCTGGATACATCCCGGCCCACTCGAAGGATTCGGCGGAGGCAGGGCATCCACAGACATAATAAATCACCTGAATAATAACAGTGAAGGGTTTTTCCTGCATGTTCCATCCACCCATAAATCCGATCCTGCAAATCCCCATGACATTGACAAGATAATAGAAGCATTCGAAAGGCCTGAAACAGTTGGCCAGGCCTCTAAACTGCTGAAGAAGGATTACGGGAAATTGATATTTTACGGAAGGAAATGGGGGGACCAGAAAATAGTCTACATGGAAGCTGAAGAATATGGAGATTACGAGATACCTGTATTTACAGAAATCCTGGACCTCAACAAAGTGGTGATAATAGATCTCCACAACCATGAACGCAACAAGGAACCAAAAGACCAGCTCATGTATGGCACGGTGGAAGCCGAGCATTTCAGAAATTGCCTAAAAGATTTTCTCGACGAACTGGACAAGTGTGAACTCTACGATTATAGGGCAGGTTTTGCCACCGAGGTCCCAGACACACCCAAATTTGCCCTTATCGAAGAGGTTGCCGATCAGAAAGTCCTGATTTTCGGGACTGAGGGAAACGGCATCTCCCATGAGATGATGAATATTGCCCGCCAACATGAGAACGAGTTTGATGAAATCATCATGTTTACCACCGACACCCATAGCAGCATCCATAACATGATAGCTGATAGGCATGTAGACCCGGAAAGCCTGAAAGAGGTTATCGAAAGGGCCGGACAAATTGTATCAAAAGCTAGTGCTGGTTTTACCAGTAAAAGGGCCGAACCTATGAAATTGCTCAAGGATGATTACATGGGGTTGGCCTACAGCATCAACATACTTGCACGCATTATCCCTCTTGCCCTGTTCTTGCTATACATAGCATTGATATTGTGGATCCTGTGAAAACTAAAATATTCTTGTAGGAGAGATTTGTATATAACAGAACATTAATAACTAATATTTAGAATGTTTATTGATAATAGTTTCCACAGGAGATACTATTCATAGAAATGACAGCCGCAAGTCAGAGCATTGCAGCCATAATTTCCTTATATCTCCTTTTTATGTTGACAATCGGTTTTATCGCTATAAAAGAACCGAAAAGCTGTCTGACTATGTTCTTGGCGGCAGGAGATTGAACAAATGGGTAACAGCTCTAACTTCCCAGGCATTGGATATGAGTGGTTGGCTGCTTTTGGGCCGGCTATCATTTTTTCCCTGTTCTCCAGGAAGGTGACAAGAAATGCAGTCCTCGGAGGAAAGGCGGTGTCATGGTGATCCTGTGGAAACAGTTGTCCGGAGGGATTTTTGACCTTTATGAGATCGTTCAGAGATTTATCCCTTCCAGCATTGTGATCCTCTTGAGAACAAGAATGGACCGTGAACCTGCCCAGGAGATGCAGGAAAAGTTCGATAGAGTTCAGCAATCGGCCTGAACTCTTTTTTTTATGCTTTATTTACAATTCAGTCGGCAGAAACTGCCGCATCCCTGCATACTATCTCTGCCTGCTCCAGGATATTTCGGGTTGCTATTTTTTGTTTGTCCGGAGGATAACCATATCTTTTGAGCAGTCGCTTTATGCTTACCCGCATTTTAGCCTGCACGTTTTTGCGCAGGGTCCAGTCAATTGTGGCATTCTGGCGGATCAGGCGCACGAGTTCTTCAGCCATAAGCCTTAAGGTATCATCGCCAAGCACATCAACAGCACTCTCATTTGCTGCAAGGGCATCATAAAAAGCAAGTTCTTCATCTGTGAGACCGAGATCTTCCCCGCGCAGATCTGCCTCCCGCATTTTACGGGCCAGTTCAATGAGCTCCTCAATGATACGCACATTATCTATACTGCGATTCTTATATTTGTTAACCGATTTTTCAAGCATCTCTGCAAAAGATTTACCCTGGATACGGTTTTTCCTTGTTCGGGTTTTGATTTCATCATTGAGTAATTTTTTCAGGACCTCATAGGCAAGGTTTTTCTGGGGAAGTGAACGCACTTCATCGAGGAAATCTTCAGACAGGAGGGATATATCCGGTTTTTTGAGCCCGGCTGCATCAAAGATATCTATTATTTCATCAGTTACAATCGACCGGGAGACAAGATTCTTGATTGCCGAATTTACTTCCCGATTTGATTTTGCAGAACTTCGGTCAATCTTGACCAGAATAGATCGTACGGCCTGAAAATAACCTACCTCTTCATTGATTTTATCCACTTCTTCATGAGGTTTGGAGAGAGCTAGAGCTTTGGAAAGTTCGGCCACATGTTTAATGTAGCGTTTCTTTTCATCATCCATTGCCTTATCAGTATTGCCTTTGGATAGAATGAAATCCGCACCCTGCCGTACAATTAAAAGTTTCTCCCGGGGCGAGGCGGAGAATATACGTTGATAATCAAAACCATGAAACATATCCTTTACAATTTCATATTTTTCACGCATTAATGCAATAGCTTCTTCCTTAAAACTGGCAGGATCACCCCGACCACCATTTTCCGTATAGTTATTCATGGCTTTTTTGAGATCATAGAGTATACCTACATAATCGACAATCAGGCCGCCGGGCTTATCACCGAAAACCCGGTTGACACGGGCTATTGCCTGCATGAGGTTGTGACCGGTAAGCCATTTTATAAAATACATGGTATGAAGGGCAGGAGCATCAAAACCTGTGAGCCACATGTCGCATACAATGACAATCTTTAGAGGGTCTTCAGGGTCCTGCATCCTGTCTCTGACCTTAAGCCTCTGGGTCTTGCTGCGAATATGGGGCTGAAGCCGGGACTCGTCCGCGGCACTGCCTGTGATTATCACCTTGAGATTACCTTTAAGATCGTCATCGTCGTGCCAGTCAGGGCGAAGCTTTATGATTTCGGCGTAGAGGTCTGCACACATGCGCCTACTCATACAGACAATCATACCTTTGCCCTCAAGTACTTCAAGACGATTTTCAAAATGATCTATTATGTCGCCGGCAAGTTTGCTGAGATTGTCTTTACTTCCGACAACCGCCTCAAGCCGTGACCAGCGACTTTTCAATTCTTCAGTTTCATAATCTTCCCGGCCTTCGGTTATCCCATAAAAGTCCGAATCCAGGGTTTCCTTTACTTCGTTTGAGATCTCCAGTTTGGAAAGGCGGCTTTCATAATAAATCGGGACGGTTACATTGTCCCTTACAGCCTGCTCGATATCATAGATATCAATGTAATCCCCGAAAACTGCAGGAGTGTTGCGGTCTTCCAGTTCTACAGGAGTCCCTGTAAAACCGATGAAGGAGGCTTCAGGGAGAGCATCCCTCATGTGTTTTGCAAAACCGTAATGTATCTGTGCACCATCGTATTTCCGGGTAATCTTTGCATCAAAACCATATTGACTCCTGTGAGCCTCGTCTGCAATTACAACAATATTGCTCCTTTCCGAAAGCACCGGAAAGCGATCTTCATCCTCCCCGGGAAGGAATTTTTGTATGGTGGTGAATATTATGCCGCCTGAGGCCACTGACAATAGTTGCCTTAGATGATTGCGGTTTTCTGCCTGTACCGGCGTCTGGCGTAAAAGCTCATGACATCGTGCAAAATTCTCAAAGAGCTGGCCGTCCAGATCATTGCGGTCTGTTATTACCACGACGGTAGGATTGTTAAGAGCCTGTACAATTTTGCCCGAATAAAAAACCATTGACAGGCTTTTCCCGGAACCCTGGGTATGCCATACAACCCCACATCGGCGGTCTCCTTCAGCAGAGACGGCAATCCTGGTTTTTTCCACGGCTTTATTGACCGCATGGTACTGATGATAACGGGCCAGTTTTTTGCTGATAGGACCGTGATTTTCCTCAAATACAATGAAGTTGCATGTAAGATCAAGAAGAATTTTCGGCTCACACATGCCTTTCAGGAGGACTTCCATGGGTGGCACCAGGAATTCGGCAATTTTTTCTCCGTCCAGGGTCTTCCAGGAGAGGAACCATTCCCTGCTTGATGTAAGGGTTCCCGCACGGGCATCCTGCCCATCGCTGATTGCAAGTATGGCATTGTAGCGGAACAGGGAAGGGATTTCTTTTTTGTAGGTCTGTAACTGGTTGTAGGCATTATCCAGAAGGTCATTGTCTTCAAAATTCTCCATGTTGTCGGGTTTCTTTAATTCGATTACAACAAGAGGCAGCCCATTTACAAAGAGAATTACATCCGGCCGGCGTTCATGCCTGTCCTCTACAACTGTGAACTGGTTTACAGCCAGAAAATCGTTGTTATCGAAATTTTCAAAATCAAAAAGCCAGACTTTGTCATAGGTGGTTTCCCCACTTTCCTTTTTGTATTCCACATCCACACCGTTGACCAGCATATTATGGAAACTGCGGTTGCTGTGCACCAAATCCTGACTTTCTTCCCGGATAACCTTTTTCAGCGCTTCCACCCGGACCTGCACGGGGATATCGGGATTGAGGGTTGCGATTGCATCCTGCAAACGCTTCTCAAGAACCACATCAGAAAACTCTGCCCTTTCCTGGTCAGGCATCCCGGGAGCAATATCAGGACCGTACCGGTATTCGTAACCCAGATCAGTTACAAGAATATCCAGGGCTGCTTCCTCTACTTCAGATTCTGAGATTATGGCCGGCATGAATTACTTCCCATAAATTATTAGGATATTGCAGGATATGTTGTTTTACTATTAGATATATTTTATTAATTTATAGCAAGAGATGCCCGGAGAAGATGTTAAAACTACCAATCCGGTAGAAATTGGTAGTTTTTGGTAATTTCAGGAATTGATGTATTACTTCAAAATTGCAAAACTTATCCATTGTAACATTGGACTGACTGAGGAGGCACTTCAAGCACCAATTCGATGGCTTCTCGAATATTCTCAAGAGCTTCTGTCTTTGTGTCAGCTTCACTTATAGCCGATGGCAGTTCCAGACAGCGTGCCGTGTACCCACCCTCTTCTGCAACCTCAAAAACAACTGTATATTCCATAGTTAATCATCCGTGTTTCTGGTATATTAAATTTGATTGTACTGATTTGACTGGAGGTAAGGTATCGGGATTTAATTCACCCTGCTACACCTGAATATCTGTACATCAATTTGTTGCGTACCTTTATTTGCTCAATATACCCCAGTTCCGAGAGATATTGCATATCACGTCTTGCGGTGTCGTAGGCAACATTGTATTTACCCATTATTTCGGCGATGGAGAACAGCCTGTCGGATTCTTCAAGCAGGGTTTTGAGGATGTCGGCCTGCCGGAGATTTAAGCTTTCAGCGGTTTCAATCAGCTGCATGGCTGTGGCCTGCTCCTCCTTTTTGCGAACGATATACTCTTCGAGGTCTTCCAGGGCTCTTTCGATTGCCGAGAGGTTGTAGTTTATGAAATAGGTCAGGTCATTGTCATCGGTTTCGGTGTAAAGGTAGGCGCGGGCGTATTTCGTTTTGGAGTGAAGCAATATCCGGGAGATGGGCATGTATTCAAAGAGCCAGTAGCCCCGGCTGAGCATGTACCAGTAGAAGATGGAACGCGCACACCTTCCGTTGCCGTCGATGAAGGGATGAATGTAGCCGATGAGGAAGTGCAGCATGATCCCTTTGATTAGGGGATGGATGAATTCGTCTTCATCGCTGCTGGCAAATTCACAGAATTCCTGCATGAGTGCCGGGATTTTCCGGTAGTCCGGCGGGGTGTGGTAGATTTTACTACTGTCCTGCGGATCGGCTACCACTATGTCGTTGTTGTCCCGGAATTTGCCCTCATCCACCGGGTTTTCCATGGTATCCCGGGTAATCTCCCTGTGAATTTCAAGCAGGGTGTCCACGTCAATGGTCCTGCTTTTCATGTCGGCGATCCTGCGGATAGTGCGATAGCCGTTGACGATCATCTTCTCGGAGTAATCCCGAGGCCGGCGCTTTTGCCGCAGCATCTGCTTGGCGGCTTCCCGGGTGGTGGCTGCCCCCTCCAGCTGGCTGGAGGCGATGGCCTCTTCCATGAGGGAGTTGACAATGTAGCGCCTGCGATCCGCAGCACTGACCCCGCCCGGCCGACCTTCCAGATTACCGGCCCCCCGGGTGTCCAGCAGGTGCAGCCTGCGCAGGGTTTCATTGGATTGCACGTACTGGAAGGCCCATTCCCCGAATTCGATATGTCGTGCCTGCATCGACCTGCTGCTTTTGATCACAGCCCAGAGTTTTTCCGCCTCCACCGGCAGTTTCCTGCGGCGCAGCTCCTCCCAGTGCAGGTACTCCCGGTTATATTTTGTAACAAGTTCCTGTATCCCGGGATCAACAAACAGCGAATACGCATCAGGATACTTCTCAATCACCGCCCACATATCCGGGGCCTTCTGCGGAACCTTCATAACTACCAATCCGTTAGTTTCTGGTAGTTTTTGGTATTTATTGGAATAAATAGATTACCACCAATCTGGCAGGAATTGGTACATACATAATCAAATTATTTTGTATATTTAAACTAATTTCATTAGATATTAATTAATTACTACTAATGCTAAAGTAAATCATTAAATAAATTGTTAAAATAGAATTAAATATTAAAATGTCCCGCTTATTGTTAACAAGCTAAATAGTTACATTTTATTAATCTACTATATTTAATTTTATTAATTTTGCAGCATTCGTTCTTTTCACATCAAATTTCTCTGCAATTCTTACTTTTACTTTTTGTTTAACATCTCTCTCTGATTTGTAATTATTATCCCTATTTAAGATAGCAGTAATATCTTCCTCATTATCAATAGTTTCTATCTGAACTACAAGAGGTTCATTTATTCTCTCATATCCCTGCTTATATTGTTGCAATAAAAAAGATTCTTTTTCGAATAGTATATTCTCAGTATTGTTGGAAAAGCACAAATGTATTTTAGAATTATTTATATCTAAATTGGCCTTTTCAATTCCTTCTTTATTCCAATTAATGTCAAGAATATTATAAATTTTCAAATTAGAATTGTAAAATAAATAGTAATCTTTGTTTGGGACTATTACTTCAGATAGATCAGAAATAATATTTTTGACATAAACTTCTCTATCCTTATTTTCATCAAATGATTCACTAATCGAATTGATGATTGCTCTTAATTTACTATCCCCTTGTAATTTACCAAAATATTTCCCTGAATCTCTTGAAAATGCAACATTTTTTTCAAATGGATCTAATAGCAATTTTTTATCGTACAAAAAGTATTGACCAAAGGGAGATTCAACTGAATGATCATCTTCAATCTCTTCTAACTTCATGAATTTAAGTATTTGACTTTGAATCTTTTGCCATTCTTCTTTACAATCAGAAATAAACATATCTACATATTCTTTTTTTGGAGGTGTATCGGCAATATAATTTTGTTTTTCATTCTTGATTGATGCCTTCTTTTCTTCTACTTTAGCAAACACCATTTTTTTGAAATTTATTAAAGACTCGTCGTCACCATAATCAAAATACTTTGAAACAAATTTTTCATCCAAACTATCCACTTCATTTTGTAAAGAATGATAACTATTGATAAAGAATTCATTATCAAAATTCTCAATATCCATTATTCCATTATTCATGAATTTATAAAAAGAAATTAGTAATTTATATCTAGTAAAGTTAAATGGTGAATTAATTTGTGCCCCTCCACTAAATTCATCATAATTTAACCAATATAGTTTATCAAATTTTTCATATTTATAATATTGATTTTCAAAACCTTCTAAGTTGTAGATTTTTAAAGCAATGTCAAAGAAATCATTGGATAAATCTTTTTCATCAATATTATATAAAATAATATAAAATAAATCTGATTGTTTTTCTTTTAAGAAAACTTTTTGTTTATTAATAAACTCTATTTTTTTGTCGGCTTGTTGTTTCTCTGAATCATCAGTATTTTTATCATAATAGTCTTTCAAAAAGTCAGATCCACGAAGATAAGAATAATGGTCCAAAACTTGATTTAGATCCTCAAGTTGTGTTACAAGATATTGTTGCTTTAAATTATCTGCAATATTAAGTTCTATAATTGAACGACATATTTTGAACATATTTGTTATTGTATTCGTAACTAAAGTTTGGTACTCTTCTATCCAAGTAGGATCATCAGATTTAAGGTAAGTTTCCTTATATCTTACATCAAGAAATTCTTTTATATACAATCCAGCTGTATTTAGTTGAGGATTAAAATAATCAAACCGCCTAAAATATCGAATGAGAAAAAAAGTTAGCCTATCCTGTAACTTTGCAATAATAGCAGGTGATTTGAAAAACAATGTTTTTTGTTCATATAGGCCACTTATCTCCACATTTAAAAGTTCTTCGATGTCTAGAACTGGTTTTCTATTAAATTCAGCTTCTTTAAAGAACTCTTCAAAGGATGAATATAAAAATTTTCTTTCATAAAGATTATCTTGTTTTGCGATGTGATCTTTAATATTTGCAATCAACTTTTGTTCAGTACCATTTTTTTTGAGTTTATCAAATACTTCTTTAAATTCTTCCTTGGGGAAGTCTTTATAAGTAATATTTTCTTTTATAATTTTCTCTAGTTCAGCTTTAATGTCATAACCATTGTTGGTAGGCAAATATTCACAAATAACTTGAAAGCTCAGTATATTATCCAAAAATGCATATTTACTGATTTTCAACTTCACAGGAACAGAGAGCCTATCCAAAAATTTCCAATCTTTAAACTTAACTTTTCCATGTCCTAGATATATTCGCAAAGGAATAGGTGATACATGTTTCTCAGAAGTGGTGATTGATTCAAGTTCATTGCCAGAATTTTTTTTAGGATTGGTATTTTCTAGTTCAAAAATTGCTTTATTATTTTCAAAATCATTAGATGTTACTATATAAAGTCCATCATTATCTATTATGCTATAATTCTTCCAGTTATATTTTAAGTCATTATTAGAAAAATCATTTGCATATTGTTTAATCATATCCTCAAAAAAAAGTTTGATGTGATTTTTTAATTTAAATGTATTTAAAAATAATAAAATAAAAACGATAGTACATATAAATAATATTATAGTACTAAAAGCCAAGCAGATGTTTTCAAGATTAGCTGAAATACTATATAAAAATAAAATGTGTATCATTAATATATTTAATATTATTAACAACAAGTAAGAAAAACTTAATCGTGAATTGACAATATATTTTAAAGAAATGTTTAATGGAAATTCTTGAGATAGATTAGTACTAATTACTACTATGGTCGCATATATAGCAACAAAACTAACAAATGCACCGTAATAAATACCAATAAAACTACGAGTTATGAAATAATTCTGTGAAATAAAAATACTAACACAATAGATAATCGCATTAAAGGTGGTTGCTACCAGTAGAGAGATGAGAAATTCCTTACATAATGAATAGCCTTTTAACTTATTTGATAAAGAATACATACTCAAAGCTCACCTGAAATCCTGATTTTCCCCGACATCAACTTTGGAAGTAATTCATCCCTAATCAACGACAAATTTTGAGATTCTAACTCATACAAATATATTTTATCATAAATCAATTTTACGAAATTATCGAACTTTTCAATTAGAGAAGAAGGCGGTTTTATAATCGATATTGAACGAAAAGAAGATTTATTAATCTCAAGGTAAGTGCTTCCACTAGCTAAATTTTCAATTAAATCAACTTTATTTTTAAGTGTATGCAACAAATAATAGTTTGAGACCTCTCCATCACAAACCATTGAAATAAATCCCTGATTGGTACAGATTGGAACTTTAGTAATGGCAAAATAACCTAATGTTGCTCGGCTAGTCATCAAAACTGATCCTATTGGCAATAATTTAGCCGAACTTTTATTCAAACCTTCCTCGGTTATTTTTCTAGATGTATCAAAAATAATAGGAGATTTTAGAGAAGTCATATCTGTTGGAGTCGCCCAAAAAATATCCCCATCTTCCCAGTAAGAAGGTTCTTTGGTTTTGGGAGTGCCACCACCAGAGGTTTTGCAAATATCCCCAATAGCCTTAACTTCCCACCCTCGTGGAATCTCCCCCAGCTCCGACTCCACCATCTCACCGCCGCTGGATTTGTAGGGCTGCCCGTTCTCATCCGGGAACTCGAAATCGATGAACCACCGCTTGAAGATGGCCTGTGCGATATGCTCGAGGGTGGCATTCATCCGGCGGTTGAGTTTGATTTTGTCGTCGAGGGAGGAAAGGATTTCAGCGATGGCGCGTTGTTCGGGGAGAGATGGAAATGGCTTCTTTAATTGAGACAAATATTTCCACGATGCACGTGGCATCCGAGTTCCTTCAGAAGATCGGGTTGCTTCTTCAATCATTTCATTGTTGGCGAAAAAATAAAACAGATATCCGTTATCGTAGCCTTTTTTTGAATCTATGACAAGAATGTCTGTAGAACAAACACCATCAAAATCAGGTCTAATTACTTTACGGAAATAGGGCCTAAGTTTACCAAATAATATTTGACCAGACCTGAACTGCAACTTATTACTTTTTACACAAGATGATGAACCAATTCCACACAACTTAAGCGTACCTTGTTCTATATGTTCAAGACCAACGTATTTTCTGATATCATCATCTGAAGGGGTAAATGGTTCTCTCACTAATTCACAAACATTATCGATTTTTTCCAAATTCCATTCTTCTTGAATAGAATTCGACGTGGCCAATTTGGTGTTAAGATCAGAGGACATGTTTATCAAATATTTTCGATTTTGTTTAGTATTTCATAGTGTTAGTCCGTAAAGTAATACCATACCCGACACTAATGATGAAAATAATCCTGAAAAAGTGTAAAATTCAGTTGGTAATGATGTCTTTGAAAGATATGATGCTAAACTAAGAATACCTACAACTGTCAGAATATTGATATAAATAACCAGCAAGAAAGGTAAATCTGAAAACGTATAATAAAATGATGTCAGTGCAACAGCATTAGAAAATATTGCTATTCGACCAACATAATATTTTTCTACAATTGCTCCAATAGCAATAAGTGTCAATGCAGGAAGTATATTAAATAACGTATTTGGTAATAAAGTTGCTAAATAAATATCCATCTTTTATAACATCCGTGTAATTTAAATTATAATTATAGAATCATTTTGTAGTTCGAATGAACGTATTAAGCTTTTCAGAGTACTGAACCAATAAATCATTAACATCTTTCATTGATTTAATTAATTCATCGTAATCCGGGTACTCTTTTTGGATTTCCTGTGGGCATTTTCCCAAATTATCTTCTTTCTCTAATTCCTCAGCATACCATTTTCTGAATTTTGCCTGATAGGCGGTTAAATGAGGCCTCAACCCTTTATTCAGTATATCAATTGACATTTTAACCAATTCATCAGAATTATCATCTTTAAGGGATTTCCCTGAAAGTGTCTTGATTTCTTCTCTGGTTATTTTGAACAGGGTATACCATGAATCATATATTTCATTGATAACATCTTGGTCAGGATCTATCGGTATGGCTGCTTTCCGGGTTACCAGTTCAGTATATATCCGATGGGCAATCTCCAGATTGTCATAATTTCTTTCTACATGATAGGTACAGTTTAATATTCTGGTGTCTAATGTCAAATCAATAGAATCCGCCATAAAATGATGCCTCTTATGAAAAAAAAAGATAAAGCCAACAATTAAAATTGCTACTATTAATGCTATGTAATTGACTTCTGTCCCTATCGAAAACCCGTTATAATATATGTGTAATAACGAGTTCATATCATTTAACACCAGCTTTCACCACTATGGTTACGTCTAAAAGAACTTCTTGAATTATTGGGGTTAACTTTATGCCTTACTTCGAAGGCATCATGAATCCATTTTTTGATTAAAGCCGGATTCTCTGACCAATCATATATTTTTGCATAACCGGACTGTTGGTTATCATAAAGTCTAGGTGGAATAAGACCAGGAGTAAAAAGGTCTCTATTATAATCAGGATGTGTTGGAAGCAATATTCCCAGTAAACCCGCACGTGGATTCTTCGCTGTATTTCTTATACTGGAACCTATTTCCCAGTCAACATGTTTTCTTTTCCAAGTATCTCTTCCAATCAATACGATTGTAACTGTCGGGTCTCTCAGATATTGGTCACGAACAATTTGCCTTATTCTTTCATCACTCAAATTCCCATCATCAATATCCCCTATTTGAACTGACCTGATTACTGATATATCAGATTGACTTAATATGTCTTCAAACATATCCCGATAATACTGATCATTTGCATGATGATAACTGACAAAGATTTTATGCCGATCTCCCATATTTTCACCAATGCATAATAGAAATACTTATTGATAAAATTTTTGGTATGTTATTAAAACTCATACCCAATCCCCTTCAAATTCTCCTTAATCCTCTCTTCCAGCTCCCGCGACTCCCTGAACTGCTCCGCCAATTGAGTCGTCAGCCGCTCCATCTTCTCCTCGAAGGGCTCATCGTCCTCTTCCTCCTCGGCAAAGCCCACATAACGGCCCGGGGTCAGGATGTGGTCGTGCTTTGCGATCTCCTCGAGATTTGCGGACTTGCAGAAGCCCGGGACATCCTTATACGTAAATCCGACATCCTCACCGCGCCAGGCATGGTAGGTGTCGGCGATTTGCTTAATCTCCTCATCCGTGAGTTCCCGGTGGGTGCGGTCCCGCAAGAAACCCATCTCCCGGGCATCGATGAACAGCACCTCGCCCCGGCGGTCCCGGAACTTGTTATTCTGCTTGTCACGAGTCACAAACCACAGGCAGGCCGGGATGCCCGTATTATAGAACAACTGGCCCGGCAGGGCTATCATGCAATCCACCAGGTCCGCCTCCACGATACTTTTGCGAATCTTCCCCTCGCCTGCGGTATTTGAGGACATAGAACCGTTGGCCAGCACAAAACCCGCAATGCCTGTGGGGGAGAGGTGGTGGATGTAGTGCTGCACCCAGGCAAAATTCGCATTCCCCTTCGGCGGCCTGCCAAACTGCCACCTGCTGTCATCGGCCAGCTGGTCGCCCTTCCAGTCTGAATCATTAAACGGCGGATTGGACAGGATAAAATCCGCCTTCAGGTCCCTGTGGCGGTCATCATGGAAGGAATCACCCCACTGGATATTACCATCTATGCCCCTGATGGCCAGGTTCATCTTGCACAACCGCCAGGTCGTCTGGTTGGATTCCTGCCCGTACACCGCTATATCATCAACCCTGCCACCGTGGGCCTCAATGAACTTCTCGCTCTGCACAAACATCCCGCCCGAACCACAGCACGGATCGTACACCCTGCCGTGGTAAGGCTCGATCATCTCGGTCAGCACCCTCACAATACTGCGCGGGGTATAGAACTGGCCGCCACGCTTGCCCTCTGCATCCGCAAACCTGCCCAGGAAATACTCGTAAACCCTGCCCAGCACATCCCTGCTGCGGTTTTCCCGATCTCCCAATCCTATCGTACCGATCAGGTCGATCAACTCCCCGAGTCGCTGCTTATCCAGGGCCTCCCGGGCATAATTCTTCGGCAGCACACCTTTCAGGGTGGAATTATCCCTCTCAATCGCAGCCATCGCGTCATCAACAAGCCTGCCGATAATCGGTCTCTTGGCATTATTCTGCAGGTACTCCCAGCGGGCTTCCGGCGGCACCCAGAAAATATTCTCGGCCAGGTACTCATCCTGATCCTCGGGATCGGCCCATTCGTCCTCTTTGAGTTCAGTGTACTTCTCCTCAAAAGCATCGGAAATATACTTCAGGAAAATCAAACCCAGCACGACATGCTTATACTCCGCAGCATCCATATTATTCCGGAGTTTATCTGCAGTCTGCCACAACTTTTCCTCAAAATTGATATTCTCACCCGTTGATTCCCTGACCATTGTGATCTCTCATTAATTGTGATAATACATAGAGGAAATAATACAATGCATATAATTTTATTGCATTAGTTATTGCAAAAACAACAAACAGTTAAACTCCTGTTTCATCGATAAATAGACACAGGGAAATCCCCCAAAAAAAATAAGAAAAATCCAGCGGGCAAACATATCGCCCGCCTTGCTAAATAAAAAAGCATAATCCGATAAAATCAGCCAAGCACATGCGTGGACAGTACTTTCTGCAACTCGTATATGTCCACCTTCTTGTTGAAGGTCTTTTCAATTGGCTGGGGATCACTGCCAACCCATATCTTAAGTTCTGCATCTAGATCGAAATGACCTGATGTCTCAATACTGTATTTTGTGATTTTGCTATAGGGAATGGACAGATAACTTCTTTTCTTGCCCGTCATGCCCTGAACATCCACAATAATTAACCGTTTATTTGTGAAAATAAACGTATCCCGGATAACAACAAAACCAATCTCTATTGTTTCCCCGTCACACATAAGTTGTCCATAATCCGATTCCAATTTCTCAGGTTCAACAACACCTGCATTACCAAAAATACCCGAAAATCCCATATGATCACTACTCCATTCTTTATTAATAAACAGTAATAGCAAATATACTAATACAGATATAAACTTATCTAATAAGTTCACAGGACCCTGCCGTCAGATCGAAATCAGCACAATAGCCACCAGGGCAGTTGCTACTCCTATCCATTGTTTCTGAGCAAGTTTTTCCTTCAGTATGAACCAGGCCAAAAGTACTGTGCCTGCAGGATAGAGGGAAGATGTGATTGATGCAATATCCAGCCTGCCGGTCTGGGAAGCAAGAGCATAGAAGGCATTTCCCCCGGTATCAAAAATTCCTGCCACAAGGATTACAGGCAAAACACTGCGCCCGGGCATCTCTACCGGGCCGGACAGGGCGATGAACACAAGCAAGACCCCCACAGCCGCAATTCTGGCAGCAGTAAGGGGCCACAAAACCGCCGTTTCACTTACAAGATCTATTATAATAAAAAAAAGACCAAAACCCAAACCTGCTGTAAGAGGCAGATACAGGTCTTTTTTCTGCACTTTGATTCCGTCACTGTCTGCGGCTATCAGCCATACAGCAATCAGGGCAACCACAAAACCCAGCAGTTTATGGACTTGCGGCAAACCCTCAAAAATAGTAGCATATATTACCGGCACACCCGCAGCCACAACCGCTGACACAGGGGCAACAAAGCCCATTTTACCAAGGGAGAGGCCTTTGTAAAGGGACAGCAGAGCAATACTGATGAAAATGCCTGCAAGTACTCCCCATATGATACCATCAAACGGCGGAAACGTCTCTCCGAGTAAGTATGCAGAACCTGCAAGGAGAAACACGCCAACTGCCTGGGTAATCAGGACCACAGCATAGACATTTGCCTTCTTTGAAGCAAATCCTCCGCTAAAGTCACCGGCTCCCCAGGAAGCGGCAGAAATAAGCCCAAAAAACACGACTAGGAATTCAGCAGGAATCATTTGTTTGCTCCACAGTTAATAGTGTATCCTAAACAATAACGCCGACAAGTATAAAGGTCTTATTAAGAATGCTACAAAATCAAATAAGAAAAAGAAGGAAAAATTATATGTAACTTCCATACATTTCGGCGGCATCCATCATTGCCATAACCTTTATAGGTGGAGCATCCAACGGGAATTCACAACCCGGAGCCAGTATATAACCGCCCGGTGAATCAATACCTTCTTCGATGTTTTCCCGGCAGAGTTCCAGAACTTCCTCGTAGGTACTGTTCAGGAACAGTGGCGGATTGATATTACCACATATAACATCATAATCACCAAATGCATCGATTTGGTTCTTGATAGGAGTCTCCGGGCCAAAAAGCCATACATATTTGACAAAGAAGATTATGGATACCAGCAATTTCACTTCGGTTAATTATTCTATATTTACTATTGCTCTTTAACGATCATGAAAAAAGAAGATATAAAATGAATCCCCATTTTTGTTGGGGGACTTACAGATGGGAATTGAAAACTATAATATTGAGAAATATATTCCAGACGACTTTTTGTCAACAGCATGGGCGGTGGAACATGTAAATATAAAACTTGCAGCAGGGCTTATTCTACTTGTTCTCTATGCTATTTTTCTAACAAGATGGTTGGGAGGTCTTCAATAAGTTCATAGGATTTACTTTTTATTTTCAAATAAAAAGTAGCATCAATAGTTATCTTTGAATTTTTTTGATAACATAGTTATTACTTTGAAATAAGATCAGTCTACTAGGGGTTGTAAATCCTGCATACCAAATTCCAGCAGTATTAACACCTAATATTTTCATAAGTTCTAACATCTCCTAGATAGGAGATAAAACAATATACAAAAGATAGAGAGGATTATGAGATATTAGTGAGAAGAAGGAAAAAAGGCAAACATACCTATAAGACCGGCTTCTTGGGAAAAAGAATGATTTACTTTTCTCAGGAAAATTAAATTTATCAGTTATTCTCTCAACAGACTTCAATTTGTTTTGAGTATCGTACAGTACAAACACTGTTCCACCTCTTTTGACCACTCAAAAAAGGTGGGATTTGAACAAAAGTGCGATAGCCGTCGGGGGGATTCGAACCCCCGGCCTGCTGATTACGAATCAGCCGCTATACCACTAAGCCACGACGGCACACCGAGGCGTATCCAGATACGGATATTAGGATTTAACCATTTCGCTATTTTGCCTGCATATCAATCAATCCGCACATCGATACATATATTGTACTGATGCGGGGCATACGAACGGACCGAGCGGGTTTCCAGTACTTCAAATTCCCTGTCTGCTTTTTTTGCAGCCTCCTCGATCAGGCAAAGAGAGGGACCAAAAAGGGCATCCTCATGCGCCATTGCATAATAATGGATTATACCTCCGGGTTTGGTCAGGGCCACGGCCTCATTGACAAAATCACAGGCATTATGGGGCAGGTTCATGATCACATGATCTGCTACCTGACCCAGCCTCTGCGGAAGGTCACGGGCGTCTGCCACAAAGGCTTCAACATTATCCAGCCGGTTGAGTTCGATGTTTTTTAGCAGGTACTCAACTGCGTGCGGATTTTTATCAATTGCATACACATAACCACATTTTTTGGCCGCCGGGATACTGTATGGACCCACCCCTGCAAACATATCCACAACTACATCATCCGATTTCAACTGCAAAACCACCCGTTGTCTTTCTGTGGAAAGCCTGGGAGTGAAATAAACCTTCGCGACATCCACCAGATACCTGTATCCATGATCCCGGTGAACCGTCTCGGTCCTGTCTTCTCCTGCAACCAGTCTGAAACTGCGTACCCGAAATTCTCCTGTGATCCCTGCTTTTTCCTGTAAAACCACACGCAGACTCTTTCGAAATTCCAGAAGGGCCTGGGCAACCTTTTCAGGTTCCTCTTCATCGCCGTCAAGAATTGCAATATCCCCCACTATTTCAAAAGAGGGAGAAAAACCAAGTAAATTTTCGGGAGTGATCTGTTTCTTATTGGGTTGCAGGTCATGTTTGACCAGTTCTGCCACGTGGGGAAGATTTGAACAGACATCTTCCGGACACTCGTCCATAACAGGCACATACAGACAGTCATCATCCGCAGACAGCCTGTATGAATTATCCAGTAAATCCATCTCCGCCAGTGCCTGCCTGACAGGCTCACCAAACCGTTTTTTCACTTTTACACACAAACGTTCCATCAAATCACCCCAGGGCAAACCAGGTACCAAATCCCATCAGGAAAAGGCCGCAACATGCAAGGACACTCCTATATACAGTTCCCGAAAAGAAACTTCTCGTCTTGCTAAGAGATGTGGAAACAAAGGTAAACCATCCAAGGTCAGCCATCCAGTGTCCGACTACAAACATCACAGCAGCAAATATACCTATCTCCAACCCCTTGAGCACAAGTGCACTTCCTGCAGCCAGCCACCATACCCAGAAATAAGGATTGGAAGCTGAAGTTAGTAGACCTGCAGAAACAGGGTTTGCCAGAACTCCACCAGATAACCCTGAATCAATAGATGTATTCCGGGACTGTATTATCGTAAGTAAACCAAATACAACAAGAACCATACCCCCTACAAAGGATATAACGGACATTTCCGCATCCCCTATAAGCGATGTAAGGCCCAGCACAATAAGAATACAAATTAAAAGTTCAATCAAAGCATGGCCAAGGACAACTTCAGGCCCTGCCCTCCATCCTTTTTTCAAAGACCCTTCAATGGTGGCAAAAAGCATCGGGCCTGGCACAAGCGCTCCTGTAAGACCTACTGCGAATCCCACAAGCAGCATGTCCAGTATTGCAAGCATGGATAGGGAAGAAAAGAAGTTGAAGGATATTAAAAGGTATCCTTCAAAATCAGAGGATAATCTCGATATCGAGTTCCTCTGCAAGTTCCTTGTAGCGGTTACGGATAGTAACCTCTGTCACACCTGCCACGTCTGCAACCTCACGCTGTGTGCGGCGTTCCCCACACAGGATAGAGGCAATATAAATAGCCGCAGCAGCAACACCTGTAGGCCCACGTCCGCTTGTTAATTCTTTCTCCGATGCCTGCCTCAGGATTTCTACACCGCGGGATTGTACCTCGCCTTTCAGGCTTAGGCCCGAACAGAACCTGGGCACATAATCTATCGGGGAAGTAGGCATTAGTTTGAGGGACAATTCCCTTGAAATGAAACGGTATGTCCTACCAATTTCTTTCCTGCTGACCCTGGATACTTCTCCTATCTCATCCAGTGTCCTTGGAACACTGCACTGCCTGCATGCCGCATACAGAGCAGCTGCGGCAACACCTTCAATACTGCGACCACGAATCAGGTTCTTGTCAACCGCTTTTCTGTAAACAACAGCTGCTGTTTCACGAACCGTCCTGGGGAGACCAAGGGCTGAGGCCATCCTGTCAAGTTCTGAAAGAGCAAATGCCAGGTTTCGTTCAGTTGCATTGCTTACACGGATACGCCTCTGCCATTTTCTCAAACGATACAGTTGGGCACGATTCTTGGATGATATGGACTTTCCATAAGAATCACGGTTCCTCCAATCGATCATTGTGGAGAGACCCTTATCATGTATCGTGTAGGTCATCGGCGCACCCACACGGGAGCGCTTCATCCTCTGGTCATGGTCAAAAGCCCGCCACTCAGGTCCCTCATCTACAAAATCAGCATCGACTACTAAACCACAATCCGCACATACAAGCTCTGCACGTTCGTAATCCTGTTCAAGATTGCGGCTACCACATTCAGGGCACTCCAGTGCCTTATTCTCTACATCAGTATTCTTTTCCTTCTCCCGACGTGCTTTTATCATAGCACGCATTTTTTCTCGTTCGGAAGTGTCTGAATACCTTACCCTTTCAACTTCTACCATGTATTGGACCTCTGATTAAAATCACGGAATAAAAATGTAAACATTTATTATTTGACATACACTTTTTCCCGAATCCAGCTTTTTATCTTCGAATCCGGCACGTCACTAAAAATTTTGACTACAACATAAGGATGGGCGGTCGGACCTATTATATCGGAAACTTTGCCAATTTTTGCGACCTTCTTGTCCAGAACTGCCGACCCTTTCCTGGGCAAATCCTTTATATTACAGAAAGACATGCTTTCGGAGCCTTTTACTATAAGCTTCCTGCCACCTATCAGGTGGGACACTACTCCAAGCCTTTTCATATGCATTTTTCCATAATATAAGATAATTTGGATGTATAAATTAGATTAAATTGATTATATATAAATGTATCGCAATACCTTTAATAGGAATCTATGCCATTCCCGGGCACAAAATAAGGATTTAAACAAAATTAATACACCTGGAATTATTTCATTTTTGCTTCAAAATATGATGCATCGTTAAACCTTAATATAAAATGAACTATTGTGTCATCTACTAACAAACAGGACCCTACATATAATCAAGAATCTATATTTCCATGGGAGGAAAGTTAGTGGCAGATGAAAAATTTGTTTATTTTTTTGGAAATAATAAAACCGAAGGAAAAAACAGCATGAAAGATTTGCTGGGTGGTAAAGGCGCAAACCTTGCCGAAATGGCAAACCTGGGTATTCCGGTACCTCCAGGCTTTACAATTACCACCGAAGTGTGTGTGTTCTATACGAAATACAATCAATATCCATCCGGAATGCTTGATGAGGTGGATCGGGCTTTACAAAATCTCGAAAAAGCAAATAACAAACAATTTGGTGATCCGGACAATCCCCTTCTCCTTTCTGTTCGCTCCGGAGCACGGGTTTCAATGCCTGGAATGATGGATACTGTTCTCAATCTCGGCCTAAACGACAGAACTGTCACAGGACTTGCAAAAAAGACATCTAACGAGCGTTTTGCTTATGACAGTTACAGAAGATTCCTGACAATGTTCGCAGATGTTGTACTTGGAATACCTACTGAAAATTTTGAAAAGGTAATAGAATCCCGGAAAAAAGAGCTGGATGTAGAACTGGATACCGAACTGGACACGGATTCTCTCAAATACCTGGTCGAAAAATTCAAAGCAATAATAAAGGACAATACAGGGAAAGAGTTTCCACAGGATCCCAGAAAACAACTCCAGATGGCTATCGATGCTGTATTCAATTCCTGGAACAACCAGAGAGCAATAAAATACCGCCGCCTGAATAATATACCTGACAATTGGGGTACTGCTGTAAACGTACAGAGCATGGTTTATGGAAACATGGGTGAAAAATCCGGAACAGGTGTGGCATTCACACGTGACCCTGCTACCGGTGAAAAATGCTTCTTTGGCGAATTCCTCACAAATGCCCAGGGAGAAGACGTAGTTGCAGGAATACGCACCCCACAACCCATCGAAGCACTCCAGGACAGCATGCCTGAGGTCTATGATAAACTGGTGGAGATCTACAGGAAACTGGAGAATCATTTCCGGGACATGCAGGACATTGAGTTTACCATCCAGGAAGGTAACCTTTACATGCTCCAGACAAGAACCGGTAAACGGACTGCAAAAGCAGCTATCAAAATAGCCGTGGATATGGAAAAAGAAGGCCTCATTGATAAAGAAATCGCAGTATCACGTATCGAAGCTTCACAGATTGATAAAGTCCTCCATCCAATGATAGATCCTGATGCAAACCTCGATGTAATTGCTACAGGATTACCGGCATCCCCAGGTGCAGCAGTCGGAAAGGTTGTATTCACAGCAGAGGAAGCCGAAGAAAAATCCAAGGAAGGAAAACAGACTATTCTTGTACGTACCGAAACCTCACCGGAGGATATCGGAGGAATGGCAGCTTCTGAAGGTGTACTTACTGTTCGTGGAGGAATGACATCCCACGCAGCAGTTGTTGCCAGAGGAATGGGTAAACCATGTGTTGCTGGTTGTGGCGAAATTACAATCGATATGGACAAAAAAGAATTCACCAACGGGAAGGTTACTGTAAAAAAAGGAGACTATGTAACCATCGACGGCAGTACAGGAGAAGTCATACTGGGAGAAGTCAAACTCATTTCCCCTGAACTGAGTGGTGAACTTGATACCATTCTGAGATGGGCTGACAAGATCAGATCCATAAATATCAGATCCAATGCCGATACTCCTCATGATGCAACAGTCGCAAGGGAATTCGGAGCTGAAGGGATTGGCCTTTGCCGTACAGAGCATATGTTTTTTGGCGAGGAAAGAATCCCTGTTGTTCGTGAAATGATAATGGCAGAAAGCAGTCAGGAAAGGAAAAAGGCACTTGAAAAATTGCTTCCCATGCAAAAGGAAGACTTTACCGGCATATTCCGTGCAATGGAAGGCTATCCTGTTACAATCAGATTGCTTGACCCTCCACTTCACGAGTTTCTGCCCAACCATGAGGAACTCACGGAAAAACTACGCGAACTGAAAAATAAAGGCGCCAAACAATCAGAGATAGCTGAAGTAAACAGACTGATAGGTGGAGTAGAATCACTCAAAGAAGTCAATCCGATGCTTGGCCACCGTGGATGCCGTCTTGGCATTACTTATCCGGAAGTGTACGAGATGCAGGTCAAAGCTATTATTGAAGCAGCATGTGACCTGAAAAAGGAAGGACTTGAAATTGTACCTGAAATAATGATCCCACTGGTCAGCCATGTCAATGAACTCAAGGTAATCAAGGAAACAGTGAAATCGGCTGCACAGGAAGTAATGGATTGTAACGGTTCAACCATTGATTATCTGGTTGGAACCATGATAGAATTACCAAGAGCAGCCCTTACTGCAGACCGTATCGCTGAAGAGGCCGAATTCTTCTCCTTTGGTACTAATGATCTTACCCAGACAACCTTCGGTTTCAGCAGAGATGATGCAGGTAAGTTCCTCCCATCCTATATAGAGAACAATATACTGGAGCAGGACCCATTCGCAGTACTTGATCAGGAAGGGGTCGGAGAGCTTGTCAAGATCGGTATTGAGAAAGGAAGAAACACAAATAGTAAACTCAAAATAGGTATTTGTGGGGAACACGGCGGAGAACCGGCTTCTGTAAAATATGGCCATAACGTAGGACTCAATTATGTAAGTTGCTCACCATTCCGCGTTCCCATTGCAAGACTGGCAGCAGCCCAGGCCGTGATCGAAAACAAAAATAAGTAAAACAAAAAAGAAGAGATCAGAGGGGCAATGCTCCAAAGTTCTCTTCATATCTTTTTTTCATAGCACCCCATGTTGGCAGATTGGTCTGGCATCCAACACATTCCACTTCAAATGAAGCAACTGTTGAACCTATTTTGCCACATACCTCAAAGGGTAGGCCTTTCCTGAAAGCCAAAAGGAATCCCGCTCTGTAACCATCTCCCGCCCCGGTGGGATCCACAGCTTTTACGGCCACGACAGGAATATCGATCTTTTTATTTTTATGATAAATCTTACTTCCACTGGAATCACAGGTAACTACAATAGTTGAAATGGATTGTTTCAGATCATCAAAAGACCTTCCCGTCATCTCTTTTACACGCTTGAGCTCATGGATATTGGCAAAGAGAATATCCGTATTATCCAGTATCGTAATCAGATGCTCTTTTGAGTAAGTAACCAAATCCTGGCCAGGATCAAATGAAACAAACTCTGATTTCTGGGCCACCCGGGCACTGAAACTTGCCTCAGAAGGTGCCAGATGGACAAAATCCAGCGCTGGAGTTTCCATATCCGGCAACTTTGAAGATGAACCCCAGTAAAAGTAGGATGATTGGTTATGATTTGGGTCAGTATAGACAAAAGCTTTGGTACTTTCCTCACCTTCTATATGATAAAGGAGAGAAAGATCAACACCCAGATTATCCAGATGTTGCTCATAGCCGCTTGTGGAAAAATCATCCCCTACAGCAGCAACCAGACGGGAATTACCGCCCAACTGCGCCATTGCTGCGGCAATATTGGAACCACCCCCTCCGAAAAGCACTTTGTAGCTTGTTATCGGATAGGATTCATTGGGTGAAGCGATATGTTCTACTTCAAAAATATAATCCAATGCCGCATGTCCTACAACATCCATGGGTCCCGACATTAGACCTCCCACTTCATCTGACAAATTCTTCGACATCTATTACAGTAAGAGGTACATCCCTCAAGGTCCTTCCGATGACCGATTTGGCAATACGGGAAGCATGTTCGTCACTTTCAGCATCAAAAACTTTCATTTCCAGGATAAGGCCGACTATACCGGTATTTGCTGCTATGAAAACACTACTAAAAGGTTCATTACAGGCAGGACAGAAAGTAGAACCCACATCAACTTCAACAAAATCAAGTTTGGGATTGAGCCTCTTTCCGGCTTCAGCAATTGCTACACCAATGGCATCATCTGCGCTTTTCACATCCCTTACCAACCAGGCGGCTTCAAGGGTTACATGATAACTCGGCATACTTTTCGTCTCCAGGTTTAAAACTTCTACATTCTCTCAAATTAAAACATCGCCATCAAAACTAATAAGCACAAATAGTATATTAAGCAATAAACTCAGTCATATTCGTTTCACTTATATTAATTCTCTGCTTAAACCGAATTTGAATAAGGTATGGCAGATCATATTGTAAATAACACATCATCATCCACATCAAAAATCCCGAGCTTTGCACCGGCATCCAGCCAGGCATGTCCATAACTGAAACATACAAGGGCATTTACCGGATCCCCAATCTTAATAAAATGAAGACCGTCATTATAATAGGATTGAGCCATATCCACGTAATCATCTGCTACTTTCATCAAATGGGAATTGGCCTTGGGAGCAGGTTGTGCAAGTTCCAGAGCTTTTTTAAGCAATTTTTCATATCGTCCAACTTTCTCATTCAAATCCGCTGCCATTTATAACACCTTATTTACTTTCAGAGCCAAACAGCTTATTGAAAAGACCTCCGCTATCTTTCTTGGGATTGCGGCTTGGTTTCCTTTTAGGTGGCGGGGATTGGGATTTCTTTTCGTTTACAGGTTCTGTTTTGGACTCTTTTTTGGTACCGGGAGATATTTTACGGGAGGATTTATTGAGAATTTTCACAGATTCCCCACCATGCCTGGATTTCCTGGCACGTATATCCACAAGAATCGGGCGTTCAATATCATTGCTCACCAGCATCGCAATCCCGGGTGGCAGGCGTAACAATTCTTCTTCTACATAGGAATTCACACCCTCCAGACCTTTACTGATGGATTTAAGGTCATTTGGATTGGTAATTTTCAATATAATCTGGCTTCCACACTGTGAAAGTACATTTTTATCAACCCTTGCAGGCCTCTGGGAGATAACCAGCATCCCCAAACCAAACTTTCGCCCTTCTGAGGCTATTGTGCGGAGAATTTCGGAACTGGAACTCTTGCTATACCCTCTTTCAGGAGCAAAATTATGGGCTTCTTCCACAACCAGCATTCCCGGAGGAATCGTGCCAAGTTTGCGAGCTTCAAAAAGAGTATCACAGAGCTGGGCCACAATCATTGTCTGTATATGAGGAGGGACCCCTTTCAGGTCAATGATCGAAGCCTTTCCATCCTGCATTAATTCTTCAACCGGAGTAGGTTGAGGGGAAAGTATATCCAGCTGGTTAATGTCTTCAAGTAAATTAATTACATTCCAGCGGGCCTTGCTTTCATTATTACTGACCTCCCTGATTATATCATCAAGGAAATAGGTTTCCACATCAGCACGTAACCTGTGTACAGCTTCATAGAGAATACCGGAATGGGTACTGTTAAAATTATCAGGAAATAAAGTCATCAGTTCACTGGGAGTAAGATTAACCCCGTTTAACCTGAAAAGATGATCAGCATTTGGATTAATTGATTTATCGGCAGGAGTATAAACCTGTATCCTGGAGCCGTATCCTTTGGATTTTATACCGTATTTTTTTAGGTCACCTTCATTTCCACTGGCTGATTCTTTAAGGGAAGAATACTCACTATGAGGATCAATTATCAACATGGGCACATTATGATCAAGTAATTCTTCAAGAATTACTCCGGCAGTGTAAGACTTACCACTACCGGTTTTTGCAAGGATGCTACAATGTTTCTGTACAAGACTGTTCACATTAAGATGTACAGGAATACCGGTACCTTCAAGCAATCCAATATACATGTCATCTCCCACAAGACCCAGTGTATCTCTAATAAGTGTATCATCTGCCAGATAGACCTGATCCCCGGGACTGAAAGGACTCATAGGTGCCCTTAAAAGACCACGATCATCCCTGCTTCCTATTATTGTGGCAGAGGCCACTATACGGTCATCATTTCGATCTTTCCTCTGCCCTTTTTTGGCTTCTTCCAGAGAATATTTTTCACTGGAGCGCACAATTGACATTACCTGTGCAAGTATCCAGCCATCGGTCTCATGCCATATTTTGACATAATGCCCTCTCAGAACTGCCGTACTGTCCGATATCAGGAACTTGAAATTAAGAGTTCCTGTTTCACCAAATATGACTCCTACTGAACCACGTACCATATTATACTCTCACCAGTAAACAATTTTCACTCAAAATACTTCAAATTAATTTATGTCTCCTTCTTCAAGGATAGATTCAGGTGCATCCGCTAGTTTAATAAGGGATTCTGCCTCGACAAAATGCAGATCTGCCGGAATAACTACAATATGCAGGGGAGAACCAAAATCACAACTTTCGAGATTTTCAGCAAAATCTGCCCTTACAATAGGTTTCTCAGAACCTGCATTTGCAATACCCACAGCTATTGAACCTTTTATGAGATTTTCACCTCTTTTTTCATCTACCTGAAGCAAGAGCTCAATTCCCTGATTAACCGTCATATAACCCTTATCCATATCAATATCAAGAAATACAGCCGTATGCAGACCCATCTGTCTGTTGTGTAGAATAGTATCATAGGGAGTTTCAGAAATAATTGTATTTCCCCGGGTGCTCGTGTATGGATAAGGAATGGTTGCTGCTTTGCCAAACCTGTAATTCTGGAGGCCAGTCAGACCACAGATAGCAGAGACTATGGAAGCGCCGTGGATCAAACAGGTTTCAATGCCCATCTCCATTGCTCTGAGCCGGATATCTACATGAGTAGTGGATACCATCGTGTCCCCGCCTGTCAGAAAAGCTATATTGATCTCTTTTGCTTCTTCAAGCCACCAGGGATCTTGCTCTACTTCCTGCCTGTCAAGAACGTGTATTTCCCTGCCATACAGGTTTTCCATCTTTTCTTTATCCGCACCCATCAATCGGGAAGTATAAAATTCCACATACACCTTACCGGCATTTTTTATAACTTCAAGCCCCTTTACAGAAACATCCTTTTCATCAAATAACCCAAGTCCGACAAAATAAAGCATAGGCTTTATAAGACCCCGCTCTATATATTAAAGGTTTTGAAAAGGCTAGCAATAGCAGAGAGTTACTGCGAAACGTATTTATAGAACCATAGACAGTTAGATTTCTTTATATACAGATTATTCATCAGGAGGTTCAACATCAATGCCAGGACATTATGGCGGACAACCCGCCTACATCGTGAATCCCCGCACCGAACACAAGCAGGGAAAGGATGCTTTATCCGTAAACATCGCCGCGGCAAAGGCAGTAGCAAACATTGTTAAGACTACCCTTGGACCCAAGGGCATGGACAAAATGATGGTAAACTCCATTGGAGACATAGTCCTCACCAACGACGGGGCCATGATCCTCAAGGGAATGGATATCGAGCATCCAACTGCCAAAATGATCGTAGAGGTTGCCCGTACCCAGGAAGAGATTGCAGGTGACGGTACAACCAGTGCAGTTGTGACTGCAGGTACATTACTTGACAAAGCATCCGATCTTATAGAAGAAGGTGTACACGCACGTGTTCTTGTAAGAGGATTCGAAAATGCATCTGAAAAAGCTCTGGAAATTCTCAATGAATTTGCCATAGATGTATCCGAAGGAAACAGGGAAGCTCTTGAAAAAATCGCCAGCACTTCTATGTCAGGAAAAGCTTCCGAAACAAACAAGGAGATACTTGCAGCACTTTGTGTGGATGCAATCCTGCAGATTAGCAAAAAGGGAAGTGTCAATGTAGACAACGACATAATCCTCAGACAGGAACCCGGAAAAAGTGTCAGTGAAACAGAGATCCTCGATGGCATAATGCTCAACAAGTACAGGGTACACCCTGGTATGCCAAAAACTGTAAAGGATGCAAAGATCGCTATTATAGACACACCTCTTGAAACCCAGAAAACATCAAACACATCCAAATTACAAATTAGCAATGCTGATGAAATGCAACAATTCCTTGCCCGTGAAGAGGATGATTTCAAACAGATGGCTGACCATGTCATCAAAACCGGGGCAAACGTCGTAATATGCTCCAAGAATATCGGCGACAAGGTAGCACATTACTTGCAAAAGAGCGGTGTTATGGGTATCCGCAGAGTCAGTGATGATGATATCAGGAACCTGTCCTATGCAACAGGTGCAAAAATCGTGAAAAAGGTCTTTGATCTCAGTGAAGAGGACCTGGGACATGCAGGCGAAGTCGGAGAAGAAGGAGAGTCCACCGTTGCCAAGATATTCATAAAGAAATGTGAAAATACAAAGGTAATTACCATTCTGCTTCGTGGAAGTACCGAGCATGTCACGGACAATCTGGAAAGAGCCTTTGATGACGCACTCCATGTTATCAACTCAGTCTTTGAGGATGGCAAGATTGTGGCAGGTGGCGGTGCAGCAGAAGTGGAAATTGCCCAGAGACTGCGCAATTATGCTTCATCCATAGGTGGCAGGGAACAACTTGCAATCACTGCATTTGCCGATGCTGTAGAATCCATACCCATGGCTATTGCTGAAAACGGTGGAATGGACGCGACATCCGTAATCCTGAAACTGCGTAATGCACATGTCAAAAATCCCAATATCGGATTGGACATCTACAGCGGCGATTATCTTGACATGGTTGAAAAAGGAATAGTGGATCCCCTTCGTGTAAAAACCCAAACTATAAGGTCTGCTTCAGAAGTTGCAACCATGATCCTGAGGATCGACGACATGATGAGGGCACAGAAAAAAGATATGATGGATGTCAAACCCGAACATAATGTCCATAACTACAACAGGCCTTTCTAAATGGCCGTCTGGCCTGTGATATATTCACAGGCCATAAAACTTTTTGTAATTTTCAATTGCCTTAAGAACCGCAGATGGATATTCTTTATTCAAAAAGGCTATAAAATCATCCCGACCCCTACACTCTTTCATCCTATCAAGCATATGCAGTGCAAGTTCATATGATGCAGGATTTTCCCTTTGCACCTCCAGAGATAAGCAGAGGGCCTCTTTGGGGAAATGTAGCCTGATGTGAGGAGACACCGAACCAAGTAGCAGGCCTTCTTCCAGCACACTGTAAGGAGGGACACCTATTCTGGAAATACGATCCCCTCCGGCAAGTTTATGAAAATTCTGCTTTGAATAGGAATGAATCTCAATATATATCTCAGGCGCATAATTGTTCACAAAAACAGGAATATTAGAACCGGGACCTTTGTAGTAGCCATCCTGAAGAGTAGAGAGATAGCGACCCCGGTCAACAAGGGGCAACAGAAAAAGAGAACCCGACAATGGAGGGTTCAACTCCAGCAGAAGGTTGGAAGTGTCTTTCCACTCACCACCATGCATCCCTGCAGCAAAAAACCTGTAAGGCCTGCCTTTACCATAAACCTTGAGCAACATAAGTTCCTCATGTCTTTTTTGCCACTACGTAAAATTCCCTCTGGGCAGAATCCAGGACTTCCAGGACTTCGATTCCCAGTGATTTAATATTTTCAACCAGGTGTTTTTTATTTCTTCCCCTGCCCAGTTTAATTACCTGAAAAATCATTCCACCTTTCTTGAGAAGGGGGAGTACCTTGCCGAGGGCCTCTATCGAAGCCTCGGGCTCAAGAGTCATATCAGTAAGCAATACGTCAAAGGGACTTCCAGGTATTTTAGATGTCGGCATCGTAAATACATCATCAAAGATTATGGTAATATTTGGGTTTTCATAGGCCAGTCTCCCTAGTTCTGAGCGAAAATGGCGGCTGTATTCAATTCCTACTACGTTCGCACCGAGTTCACAAGCAAACATCAGGAAGCCCCCAGCACTGGAACCCAGGTCCAATACACGGTCGCCTTCTTTGATTAAATCGAATTTTTCCTGTATGTTACGAAGTTTAAAATATCCCCGCGGTTTATCCAGCCCTTCATCGACTTCTATTTCATTGAACTCGGACACTTCACGGGAAGATTTCGTTGTGACGTTGCCATCAACTTTCACATGCCCTTCACTTATTGCCTTCTTAGCCCTTCCCCGGGAACTGAAAAAGCCAGTTTCTATAAGATATACATCAAGTCGCATGAGATACAAGATGTACAACGCCCTATATATAGGGTAAGTTGACCTGCACGGGAACTAAGCATGTTTATGCCCGGAAATATTTCTTTTGCTTTAAAAGAATGATCCTGGCATTAGAGGCCAAAATCATAATTGCATCTAATGCCACCTTTATCAAAACAACGGTTACATGAAACACAGCGCGCCCCTTCTGTTCCGTTCTCCAGTTTTTTCACAAGGTCTGGTTCACTGATGAACGGACGACTCATGGAGACCATATCCGCATAAACCCTGAGGACTTCATCCATAACGGCTCTTGTACGGATACCGCCCACCAGTATTACGGGTATACTTACAGTATCTTTTATCATCTTGGCATAACGTCTGAAGTAGGCTTCCTTTTCCTCTGAATCAACCCCGGGCTGGGACATCACAGAACCAGCCTCGACAATTCCACCACTTACCTCTATGGCACATACTCCCGCTTTTTCAAGAAGGGCAGCAATTTCCACGCATTCAGGTGCATCCAGGCTAATGTGACCAGAATATATATCAAAACCATCGGTTGCATTCAGTTTGACCATTACAGGAAAATCAGGAGAGACATCCTCCCGGATACGGCGCACTATCTCGGTGATTATACGTGTACGGTTTTCCACAGAACCACCCCATTTATCTTCACGCCTGTTGGTATAGGGCGAGATAAAACTACTCAGCAAAAAGCCATGGGCACAGTGCAGTTGTACCCCGTCAAAACCTGCCTCCATTGCCCTGCGGCTAGCATTAGCAAAATCATCAATGGTTTCCAGGATCTCTTCTTCTGTCATTGCCCTTGGAAGTTTACCTGTGGAACTGTCTTCAACCGCTGAAGGAGCAAGCAGAGGATAACCGTGCTGTGTCATTGATTGTCGTCCCCCATGTACAATCTGGAGAACGATTTTACTCTCATAGGAATGAACTCTTTCAACAATCTTCCTGTAAGGGCCTATAAAACGGTCATCATAGATACCCTGCTGCAAACCATCGCTTTTACCAGCAGGATTTACGTAAGAATATCCCGTTACAATAAGCCCAACCTCATTTTTGGCCAGCTCTTCATAGATATCCCCTATAGCTGCTGTGGGTGTGCCGTCTTCCTCTGCCAGCCATTCATGGGTTGCTGAGCGTACAAATCTGTTCGGGATGGATAAACCTTCAATATTGATCGGATCGAATAGCATATTTCAATATTCATGCCCGCAGGGGCATATATGCTTTACTCAACGGCCTTTAGCAATTTCCAGTTCTCTTCCAAGCTTTTCATTTTGATACTTAAAAGAAGTAAGGCTTATAAATGACATCACAAATGCCAGCATGTTGAGAAGGAGCACAAGGAGTAAGGAAGAGCCTTCAAGCCCGCCTCCCTCCTGACCATAAAGAGAGCCTCCAAACATCAGGGGATGGGCACTTCTCCAGATGCGAATGGAAAGAAAACTCAAAGGCACCGATACAAAGGCCACAATCCCGAAAACCGCAGATAACCGGGCCCTTTTAAGAGGGTCATCCAAGGCTGTCCTGAGCATGAGATAGCCTACATACACAAGAAAAAGCACAAGGGATGTTGTCAGACGGGGCTCCCACACCCAGTACCAGCCCCATATAGCTTTTGCCCAGATGGAACCGGTGGCAAGCACAAGGAATGCAAATATGACACCTACTTCTGCAGCAGAAAGGGACAACATATCCCATTTATCGTTATTGTCACGCAGATAAAGGATACTCGAAACAAAGACTACAAAAAAGGCCAGGTAAGCCACAATTGCAATCGGCATATGGAAATAGAATATATTGAAACTGGAATCCAGTACATTACCTGCCGGATCTTTCATGACCGGCAGATAGAAAAAAATGGCCCCAAATGCTACAACAAGCATCAGGGCTGTGAACAGGTAAAATGGTTTGGAATATTTTTCCCACTGCAACTAACATCACCGGTTTGTAAGGGTTATTTCAGATGTCTGCATGACTATGGAACTCACTGTATATTAATCCAAGTACCTGATTAGTGCATTCAAAAGTGGAGAGGTGCCCTATGTCACCCAGGTGTTCCTGACGATAGAAAGCGAACTGTTGAATATGACGTTGTTCATGGGGTCCAATGGTGTGCTGACATGCTTTCCCAAACTTCCACAAATTCAGCATGAGAGAGGAGCAGAGCATCCGAATATCAAATGAAGAATTTAGTCGCTGGCATTTTGTAGGTCCTGTAGATGAACGTTCCAGGCCAGACCATGTGGCCATACTTGGCAGTGTCTATGAATATAGAACAGAACAATCCGATTATGCTCTCAGATTGCTTGATAAACCGAATTGCAGTCATCGACAAGTGACATACTTCAATGACCCTGAACTTGACACGTGGCCTGAGTTTTTTGAAAAGGAAAAACAGAAAGTTGTTTTGAGACACGATGACGATAAAGAAAAGTGGGTGTTTGATAAGGAACACCCATAAAAACCACAAAGTGAGTAAGATATCAAAGCCACTTATAACCTTTCCCACGAATTATTACTTCAGTAACCTCTATGAGGTCACCTTCAATAGAAAAAATAGCTCTATAATCCCCAATACGCAATCGGTATAAATCCCGTCTTCCCTTTGTGCCTTTCAGTTTTTTGACATCGCGGGTCAAAGGATTGGATTCTAATTGCCTTAATCCTTTAATCAATCGTTGTTGTGTTTTGCTGTCCTGTGCGTCCAAATATTTCCGTACTTGGGTGTGTATTTTAATCTTGTAGTTCATTAAGCTCACTCTCATAATCATCGAGTGAGACAAACTGATCTTTTTCTTCCAGACGTCTGTACATCCGATCCATAAATTCTTCTTTATCGATCGAATCCATTATGCGTGTAAGAATATCGCTATAGGTCTCCCCCTTATTACCATAGCCTTTCAGCCTGTCCCGAATTGATTTTGTTGTGGGAATTGTTGTTGCTTCTGTACTCATCTTGTTCAACTCCTTCCATTTTTTATTCTGGTTATTTTCTGTTTATTATTTTATTATTTCTGGTCTTTTTGTGACTAGAAGCAATCAGTTATATTTATTTAATACTATTTATATCTAACTATAAGTTTCATATTATAACTTATAATTACTTATAATGCTAATTTTTAACTTTCCATTTAATACTGCTCTATGTTGAATTTCCGGTATGAAAGTCCAATCCACTGTTCTATCTAAAGCACAAAAGAAGGCTATTTTCACGAATATTCCGACCTCTATCACTGTCAACGGTGAGGAAGTCACTGCATCGAATGTCTGGCCAAGCAGGAACGTGAATATCCTGCAATCAGTCAAAACATTTCCAATGAGGTAGCATGCGAGCATCAGACTATCATGCTGGCCACCACACTGTCTCTCAAGGGTCTCTACAAACTCGAAGATGAAAACTCTGCAGATTATTAATCCTCTACGACATACTCAAAAACCAGCATTGAAACTGCAAAGAAGACAAAATCATAGACTACCAGCAGTCGGATAGATCCCACTAAAGACAGTATGTCCTCACCCCTCAAAAGACCCGAAGTAGCCGAGACAGCAGGGATGATCACCGGCAGGGAAAGAGGCAAAAGGAGAACCGGAAGCAGCATTTCCCCTGCACGGGCTCGTATAACAAGAGCAGATATCAGACACCCAACCACTACAAAGCCAAAAGATCCCAGTAATATGACAATACCAACCCAGATAATTGCAGTAAACTGGTAATTAAAGAGGACAGAAAACATTGGGATAGTAATTATTTCTACCAGTAGCATCAGCAAGAATACAAAGATGACCTTGGAGAGGTAAATTGAATTGCGGGGTATGGGACACATTTTCAGGGCATCCATACAACTGTTCTGGACCTCTGTAGCAAAGGTACGGTTTAGACCCAGCGTCCCTGCAAATATGAAACATATCCAGAGCACACCCGAAGCCACCGTTGCAGTTTTGCTGGCAGAAGACAACAGATCAGAAAAAGCAATACTAAAGATAATAAGGACCAATAAAGAAAAAACAACCATCGAAATAAATATTTCTCTGGCCCTGCTTTCAATTTTCAGATCCTTAAAGGCTATATTCAGGCCCTTTAGCATTTAAATTGCCCTCCAGAAGAAGAACAGATGGCTTCGGCAAAATTACGGGCATTTGGGTCGTTAGCCGCCACATCATGAACAATATTCCCGGCCTCCATAATTAACAGGCGACTGCACAGACGAAATGCCTTATCCAGATCATGAGTTACCATTATCTTAGTCACAGCCGGGTTTTCCATAAGGAGGTTTTCCATAAGTGAAGATGCATTCATATCAAGGCCAGTATAAGGTTCATCAAGTAATAGCAAGGAAGGGTCATGGATAATGGCCCTTGCAAAGGACAAACGTTGTTTCATTCCTCTTGAGAAATTTTTAACAGGGTCTTCGGCCCTTTTCCACAGACCGACTTTCCTGATAAGATAATCACACCTCTCAGCAAGAGCAGCATGTTCCATACCATACAGTTTCCCAAAAAACAAAAGGTTTTCACGAGCTGTCAGGTTGTCATACAGGAAAGTATCATGGGAAAGCATTCCTATTCTATCCTGTACATCCTCCCTGTCATTACCTTTTGTTCCAAAGATTTGCAATGTACCTTTGGTAGGAGAGAGCAGAGAGGTAAAAATTTTCAAAAGGCTAGATTTACCTGCCCCATTGGGGCCGATAATTGCAATAAACTCACCTTCTTCCACACGCAGGTTAATTCCATTTAGAGCATGTAGGCAACCGTAATCCCGGAAAATACCCTCTGCAACAAGAATCGTTTCGCCCATCATGGATTAAATGATAGTAGCCATAAATTAAGATTGTGATATATTGGCAAATACAACCAAAAGGAATATAGCATAATAATCAGAAGATATTATGGGGGTATATTGATGAGTACGAAAATTGAAAAGATAATGATCGCCACCGACGGGTCTGAGAATGTAAAGAATGCAGTTAACTGGGGTATTGAACTTGCAAAAGCAACCGGTGCAAAGGTCAAGGCAGTCTATGTTTTGCCACCTGTAAGTGTATCCATCACAACCCGCGGAGAAAGGTGGGCCGATTCATTGCGCAATCATCTTAAGGATGAAGGAAAAAGTGCAACTGAATACGTTGTTGATACCGGGAAGAAGGCAGATGTCGATGTAGAACCCATAATAATAGAGGGCAATCCTGCAGATAGCATCGTCAAATTTGCCACGGAAAACGGGATAGACCTCATAGTAATGGGAACACTTGGTAGGACAGGTATCAGTCATCTTTTGCTTGGCAGTGTGGCAGAAAATGTGGTAAGACATTCCAAAACACAGGTATTGGTCGTACCCTAAGGCATCAGGCAAACGATTATATAGCCCAAACACAATGTTAGTATGATTGCGAACGGTTGATTCAATCCTACCAAACATTCTCCATCCAGCCGTTTGCAATATTTTTATGAGGGGTTAATATGTCCGAAAACTTGATCCAAATTTCAGAAGAGGAATGGAGAAGCCGTTTATCTACAGAACAGTTTCGTGTCCTCAGAAAAAAAGGAACAGAAGCACCTTTTAGTGGCAAGTACAATGATTTTTATGAAAAAGGTATCTACTCCTGTGCCGGATGTGGTCAGGATCTATTCTCTTCCTCCACAAAGTACGATGCAGGCACCGGCTGGCCAAGCTTCTGGGAAGCAATATCAGAAGACAACATTGAAAGAATACCTGACTATTCCCTGGGAATGAAACGCATCGAAGTGATATGCAGCCGTTGTGGAGGGCACTTGGGCCATGTTTTTGATGATGGACCGGCCCCTACCGGAGAGCATTTTTGCATAGACTCGATTTCCCTGAATTTCAATCCTGAATAAGAAAATAAAAAAGCCATTGCGATAAGTATTTCTACATATCCGATGAATTAAGGGCCTTGTGAGAGAGGGAGGGCAGTTTCCGGGCCTTCTGGTCTGAGGAAAGTCTCCCCACCTTCCGGACACGCGAATACCTGTAAAGGGTATCGGGCGAGAGCCCGGGCAGCCGGGAAACCGGCTCTTGCGGTTTTACCGCATGATGGCACAGAAACGATACCGGCCTGCGTTAAAGCAATGATATGAAAAATTGAGGTCGCGCAGGGTACGGATGGAACGGCGAATCCTCGCGGGTGCAAGTCGAAATGGGATCAAAGTTGTTGTTCGGACAACCTCCGTTTTGGTGTGACGCTTAGCCGAATACTGCCAATGCATCTTTGCATCAACAGAAGGGAGCTTACTCCCCTCACTCACACACTATTGCCAGCAGGACCGAATTCCTCAAGAATACCTGCAATTTTTTCGTAACTTATAGAGGTATTATAACAACCATCACTTTCAAGAGGGACACCATAAGCAATAACGTTTTTACCTCGTAGAAAACGCATGCCCTTGTTAATCTCATAATTACAACCAACAACCAGAATTCCGTCTGCAGGCTTTTCTTTCAATACATGCTTCACAAATGAGGAGCCTGTTATAATGTAGAAACGATAACCATACTTTTGTGCATCCCTTTTTAGCTGCCCAACTATACATCTGCCACATTCCTTGCATTGTATACCATACCGCGACGAGTAAGCAGGACAGTCCAGAAAACGCATACAATGTGGTAAAAGCATAATCCTGTTACGAGTCCTTCCAAAAGCATGGTAATGAGCAATGTTCTTCAGGGAAACCATCCAGCTGTCCAGAATACGGGGATCAGACAATTTGCAAAAGAAATATTTGATAGGCAGGTAGAATAAATCAAGTACCCATGCAAAAATACCTGCAAGACGTACATGCCGATTAAGGCTGATGCGGCTGACAAAAAGAGCAAAGCTACTCAATAAGACAGATATTGCCACGGCTCCTATCAGCACTTTACCTATCAGATCGTACATTACATGCCTCCATTTTCTCAATTACAGCCTCGACGTCCACTTCTGTTTCAAAACAACCATCTTTTAAGAGGCAGATTCCCTGTACTGGCATAAATGAAACTTCTTCCATAGCTTCTGCAAGTTCAGTATAACAGGCCACTCCGATACATGAAGTAGGATGATAGTTTTTTATGATTTTCTTTATGAAACTTCCCCCGGGTATCACAAAAGCGCGGAAGCCACGCTTTTCAGCTACTGCACTGATATAACCAATGGAACAAAGGCCGCATCGCCGACATTCATAACCATGAATCGGATCACAACGTGCAGGACATTGGGCATGCCTTAGACATTGAGGCAGGAATACAACACGTAAACCGGAACTGTTACTAAATTCATCCAGCATTACAGCATTGCGCACTTCGATCAGAATCTCATCAACCAGAGTATCCCTGATACGGAACGCTCTGCATATCCATTTGGCCGGAGTATAGAACATATAGAGAATGAAAAGGACAAAACTTGGGAAAATTATGTGCCTTTTCCTGAAACTGTAAGCACCTACTATAAGTGCCAACAATATCCCTGTCAAAGCCAGAATTATCAGGTATATGAATATCCTGCCTAAAAACTCATAGGGAATTTGCATAGCAGCAACAAGACGTAACTGATAATTTATGTAGGTTTCTAAAAAAAGAAAATAAAAGGGGTATAACCCCTTGAGTTGATTATCTTGCCTGATCTTCACAATCAGAAAGATCGATACCAAGAGCCTCAGCAGTTAGCACTATAATATCTTCAACTTCCAGATTGTCTGCCTTGACAGAATCCCTACCATCACAAAGATTTCTCTTACAGAATGGACAGGCACTGGAAAGAATATCCGGATTCTTGGCAAGAGCATCTTCAACCCTTGTCTCGGCAACACCAAGTGCAAGATCAGGAATACCTGCTTTGACACCACCGCCTGCTCCACAGCAGCGCTGGTTATCTTTTATACGATCCATTTCAATAAAGTTCAGACCGGGGATACTGCGCAATACCTTACGTGGTGGTTCGAAGACCCCAACATGACGTCCCAGGTGACATGGGTCGTGGTAGGTAATTGTCTTATTATCAAAGGGCTGTTTCCAGTTGATCTTGCCTTCATCGATGAGTTTGTCGAGGAACTCGGTGATGTGAATTACCTCGAATGGGAGTTCTTCACCAAGCAACCTTGGCCAATCCACAAGGGCCGTCCTGTAGCAACCCGCGCAAGCGAAAAGTACCTTGGTAGCACCCTTTGCCTTGATAGCGTCAACATTTTTACGGGCAGACTTTCTGGAAATGTCTTCAATTTCATACTGACCGGTTCTTACAAGAGCGGAATTACAGCACTGTTCATCCTCACCGAGCATGGTGAATGGAATATCCAGATGATTCAGTACACGTGCGGTTGCAAAAGCAAGCTTCTTCTGCCTCAGTTCAGCAGTACAACCACCAAAATAGAGAATATCTGCTTTATCTTCTATTTTCACATCATCAGGAACCCAGCTGAGACGTTCCTTGGGATCTGCCATGTATGGGTTGCCATATTCCCCTATAAGCTTGACAAACATGGGCTGTTTACCAACAGGACCATTGCCACGTTTTACTAGATTGGCGCGCATTGCTTCCCAGAGTTCAACGGTATTGATGCCGGATTCACAAACTGTAGCACACATTGCACAGGTGGTACATCCGTAGACATCTTCCTTGAATTGTTCAATTTCTTCCTCTGGAACCTGTTTGGGTCCAAAGAGCCTGGCACGCAGACCATAGGATTTCTTCATATATTCCTGCCAGCGTAGAATCTTGTCCCTGGGTGCAAGACCGGGTTTTTTGCCTGATGCATCATATGTCGGGCACCACTGTACACATTCGCCACAACGTGTACAGGAATCGATTTCCATAAGCTGGACAGCTGTAAGGTTTTCCGTTGTAATAGACGGATTATCACGTACCATTTTATTCGCCTCCCTTGTTGGCCAAAATAGTAAGAGGTGTTGCAATCATGTGGATGTATTTGCTGTATGGGATGTAAGCAATACAGAAGAGCAGGGAGATTATCACGTGGAACAGTGCAGCTGGTGGAGCATAGGGATATTCAATACCAAAGCCCCAGAAAGTGCCATTCCTGATACCATCAGCAATAAACCCTGTGACAGTAATGAGGGTCAGTCCACCAAGCAGTATGGAATCATATGCAATGGTAGCTTCACGCATTCTTGGAATAAAGAGCCTTCTTGCGATTGCAATTATTATACCTGTAAGCAGAATGTAACTGAACAGGTCATTAATTGGACCGAGGAATTCTCGGAAGACTGCAGGTTCAGGCCCAATTCCCAGGTGTGCCATGTGGAGTAATTCCACAAGGAACATGAGAAGAGACATAATAAAAAGGGCCATCCAGCCTACAAAAATGGTAATGTGCATGAACCACCGGAGGGGACTGCGGCGCATTATACGACGCTGCAATAGAATATCAAGTACAAGAGTTACAATGATATTCTGCCCATGACCATGCCCATCCTCACTCAGCTGATAGGCCAGTGTTTTAGGGAGAGTAAAGATGCTGCCTTTGGAAGGTTTTTGTCCGTAACCTTCAGCACCTAATCCCCATTTTTTCAGATTTATATACATTCCATAGAGGAATATCACAATCGCTATAATGGCCAGTATCATGACCTGCACGAATGTGATCCTCATAGCATCGGATATGCCAGCATAATATTCCATAGCCATAAATTTTATCTCCTGATACCATTTTAAAAGATATTTTACAAAAATTATTAGCAGTAGTAATATAAGATGGTTTATTGGTGGTAACAATTGTATTTAAATATTTTCATTATGCAAAAAACAAAACAGGAGAGGAGAAATAGAAAAAGGAAAGAATAGAATCCTTTAAATTACAGGCCTATTTCCCTTTTGAAATTTTCAAGACCCATATCATCGATCATGCGTCCGATCCTGTGCTTTTTTGTGTGGGTCTTGTAAAAGCTGACAATCTTATCAACGAGTTCTTTGACTTCATCATCATTCAGTTCATCAGCTATCACATCACCAAGTCTTGGACTAATTCCTGCATTACCTCCGACCATCAAAGTATAGCCTTTCGGGGTACCCATGATACCTATATCCCTGACAGCAGGTTCGGAACATGAATTCATGCAACCTGAAACCGCAATTTTGAATTTAGAAGGAAGTTGCATTCCGTGGTATTTCTCATCCAGTTCAAGGCCGAGAGTTACAGCATCCTGCTGACCACGTTTACAGAAAGTGGTACCCGGACATATCTTAATACTTCTCACACATAGACCTATTGCAGCAGCTGGTTTCATATCCAGGTCATCCCAGGCATTGTCTATATCGTCTTCCTTGAGACCTACAATACAGACACGCTGAGCAGATGTCAGTTTAATGGCAGCTGCACCATATTTATCTGCAGTGTCAGCAATCTTACGCAACATATCAGGTGATACAATGCCTCCAGGTGTTTGGGGGGCAATCGCGAATGTTTCACGGTCCCTCTGGAGAATGGCACCCTTTTCAAGAATATCTTTTGACATTAATAATCCCTCATTAGCACTCTTTTTCCAATCTTTTCAGCAGACCTTTAAGGCCTTCTTTATGCCTTGCCTCATCAAAGGAAGCTTTCTCGAAGAAAAGAGCTGCCTGTGCATTACCTTCATCCCTGGCAATTTTAGCAGCATCACCTTTTTCGCCTTCTGCCATGGTTTCACCTTCAAGCATCATCTTGATGTTCTCAATTGTGGTATCTTTGATCAGACCAAGAATTTCTGCAGTCTCTGCGGCATGCCAGGCTTCATCCATTGCAATCTGGCGTAAATAAACTGCGACTTCAGGGTAGCCTTCCCTCTCTGCCAGTTTTGACATGGCAAAGTACCATCCAACTTCTGTCGTTTCCCCTTTGAAAGTATCTTTCAATATTTTCTCAATACTCATAAAATCACTCCACAATAATGCTGTTAGAGCAGTAGAAAGTAGATTGTTCGTATATTATATAACATTTTTTGGCATGAAATATTGCATCAACCCAACTACAAACAGACAACCATTCGCAAGATATTATAGCAAAGAGCGTATTCAAAAAGCAAGACATGTCACCGCAAATTAGAATCGTACTTGTAGAACCTCTATACCAGGGAAATGTAGGTTCGGTCACACGCTCAATGGAAAATTTCGGATTTGATGACCTGGTTCTTGTAAATCCCTGTAAACTGGAAGGACAGGCAAGAGCAATGTCATGCCATGCAAGTGATTTACTGGAAAGTGCTCCAAAAGTAGACACATTGGAAGAGGCTATTGAAGATACAGATATAGTAATTGGTACATCGGGGATTGCAGGTATAAAAACCGACCAGCACATACGTATGCCTGCATACACTCCATCCGAGATACGGGATAAATTCAGGGAAACTAATGGAAAGATTGCCTTCCTTTTCGGAAGAGAGGATAATGGATTTACCCGGGAAGAACTCAAAAGATGCGATATGATCATGACGATTCCGACATCAGAAAAATACCCCATCATGAACATCTCCCATGCAGCAACAGTTGCAATGTATGAAATGAGCAATCTGGAAATCGGAGAGAGACCGATTGCTAATGGTTTTGATCTTCAATTGTTATATGACCATTTTGGACAGGTGCTTGCAGATATAAAACACCCCGAACATAAGATGGAAAAAACTTCAATTATGCTAAAAAGAATATTCGGACGTGCAGAACTGACACCACGGGAAGTACAGACATTAAGAGGTGTACTCAGGGATATACAACGACAAAAGAAATGATACACACGAAAGATAGATAAAGCTTGTAAGTTTTTATAATCCGAAGTCAAATCTGGTATGCACTGATATTAATGACGGAAGAAAAATGGGAAAATAAATTCCGGGATTTTCTTAAACGATATTGCTGGCATGATATACTTAAACTTGCCAACGAATACCCGGAATTACGAAGTATAGAAGTAAATTTTACAGATCTGGAACAATTCGACAGGGAACTTTCCGAAGAATTATTACAAACGCCGGATGAGGTTATCCCCTCGGCTGAAGAAGCTCTTAAACAAATTGAGCTCCCTGTTGAGAAACAACTGGATGATGCACACATCCAGTTTACCAGCATTCCAAACAAGGTCACGATACGTGACCTCAGGAGCAATCATCTTCTCAAGTTCATTGCAGTTGAAGGAATGGTCCGCAAGGCAACCGAAGTACGTCCAAAGATTACCAATGCGGCATTTTACTGTATGAGGTGTGAAACAGTAAATTATATACCCCAGAGCGGACCAAAATTCGTGGAACCCGGCGAATGTGAAGAAGAGAGTTGCGGCAAAAGAGGGCCATTCAAACTTCTCATTGATAAATCCAATTTCATCGATGCCCAGAAGCTTCAGGTACAGGAATCCCCCGAAAGTCTCAAGGGAGGAAGTCAGCCCCAGAGTATTGATGTCGATGCCGAAGATGAACTGGCCGGCATTGTGAAACCAGGTGACCGTGTAGTAGTAAACGGCATCCTCAGGTCCCACCAGCGAACCACACGCGAAGGGAAATCCACATTTTACGATCTTGTCTTACACTGCAATTCCATAGAATACCTGGATCAGGAATTTGATGAGCTGGATATATCTCCGGAAGAAGAAGACGAAATAATAGAACTTAGCAATGACCCACAGATATATAATAAAATTATAAAATCCATAGCGCCTTCAATTTATGGTTATGAGAATATCAAAGAAGCGCTCACTTTACAGCTATTCTCAGGAGTCCCAAAGTCCCTGCCCGACGGCGGACGTATAAGGGGAGACATCCACCTGTTGCTTGTAGGAGATCCCGGTATTGCAAAAAGTCAATTACTCAGATACATGGTGAAATTATCCCCAAGAGGTGTGTTTGCTTCAGGTAAGAGTGCCTCATCAAGCGGACTTACTGCAGCAGCGGTAAAGGATGATCTGGGAGACGGCCGCTGGACACTGGAAGCAGGTGCTCTGGTTATGGCAGATATGGGAATTGCCGCAGTGGACGAAATGGATAAAATGAGCAGGGAAGACAAAAGTGCGCTCCATGAGGCAATGGAACAACAGACAATCTCTGTGGCAAAAGCCGGCATCCTGGCAACACTAAAATCACGTTGTGCCCTGTTAGGAGCGGCAAACCCCAAATACGGGCGTTTTGACAGATACGAAGGACTTGCAGAACAGATCAATATGCCCCCAGCCCTTGTATCCAGGTTTGACCTGATTTTCGTCCTGCTTGATGTACCTGATACAAAAATGGATACCAGTATCGCAAACCACATTCTGAAATCCCATTATGCCGGAGAACTCTATGAACAATGGGACAAATTACCCACCTCAACAATAACACAGGAAAAGGTTGATTCTCACCAAAAGGTTATCCTACCTGAAATCGAGACGGAATTATTGCGCAAATACGTTGCCTACGCACGCAGAATGGTCTACCCCATTATGGAAGAAGATGCAAGGCAACATCTGGTCAATTTCTATCTCGATCTACGTAAGATGGGAGAAAATAAGGATTCTCCGGTACCTGTCACTGCAAGACAGCTGGAAGCACTGGTCAGGCTTGCTGAAGCCAGCGCTCGAATCAGGCTTAGCAACACTGTGTCCCTTGAGGATGCAAAACGGACCACAAAAATTTCCCTTGCCTGTATGAAACAGGTTGGAGTTGACCCTGACACCGGAGCTCTTGATGTGGATGTTATAGCTTCCGGTACGAGTAAAAGCCAGCGTGACAAGATACACATACTTCAGGATATTATAAAGCATGTAAGTCAGAAACATGCCGGCAGTAAAGCACCTTTAGATGAAGTCTATGAAGAAGCCTCAGCTGAAAATATAGATAGGGAACATGCAGAGGAGCTTATTCAGAAAATGAAACGAACGGGTGATTTGCTGGCACCTGATAAAAAACATATAAGATTGGTATGAGGAAATATATATGTACCTCAAAGAACACCGAACCAGAGACAGACTGATCGTTGCTGCCTGTGACCAGGAATTAATCGGGCAAAAATTGAATCAGGGAGATGTTGTTGTCGAAATAACAGAAAGTTTCTATAAAGGGGACATAGTATCTGAAAAACAAGTGCAATCTGCACTTGGAAGGGCAACCAGTGCTAACCTGTTTGGCAAGAAAACAATTGAATGTGCCCTTGAATGCAGAATGATCGATCCTGAATCAATAATTACTATTAATGGCGTGCCACATGCGCAATTATACAGAATATAAGATTACGAAAGGTTTTTAAGATGAATGAGAGTGCAGTTGAAGAAAATTCACCCTTCCCTGGAAAAGAAGGATTGGTGAAAGGTGTGATTGAAAAACACCAGAAGTTTCTGAATGAGTACAATGCTGAGTACAGTAAACTTGAGGATGAAGTGAAAAAACTCGAGGATACAATAAGCAACTCTATAAAGAAAAGAGAAGAAGAGAAAAACCGTTTAGAAGTACTCAAAGAGAAAAAACAGCAATTGTATCATCAGGCAAATAATCTGCTGGGGGAGATGTTCACCACCTGTCCTGAAGAACTTGATAATCGGATTATGCACTCCACAAATGATGACATAGAGGAGTTAAAAAGGACAAGGCAGCTGGAAAATGAAGAAAAAATTATTCAAGATGTGCTGGGAAAAATAGCCAAACTTGAAAACGATAACACACGTGAATATACCAGCCAGATAGAAGCCCGCATACAAGAAGCCTCAAAAGCTTCCTCCGAAATAGAATCCCTGAAAAGATCCATGGAAAAAGAGGAAAACCTGGACCAGATCCATAAAGAACTTGGTGAAAAAAAACCCAGGTATAATTGGTTGGAAAGAAGGATCAAAAGCCATAAAGAAGCACTTGAGTACTGGAAAAACCAAAAAAAAGCGATTGAGGGGGATGTTGCATGAAAGATGTATCTTCAATGACAGAACGCGAACTTAAAGATACTGTAAATAATTACAGGAAAGAGATATCCCAGCATGAAAAGAGCTTAAAAGGAGTTTTCAAAGAGCTCAAACTTCATAAAACTAATATTGATGAACTCAAAGAGAAAAGGAATGAGCTCAATGCAAAGGTCAGGGAACTTGCAAAAAAGGCACGGGAAGAAAAAACGCAACGTGATGATATCAACAAGAAGATAGCTGATTTGAAATCCAGAAGGAATGAAGTTGCTGGTGAAAGGAATAAGGTCGTAAAAGACATAAATGATCTCAAAAAAAAGCGTGATCAGTATAACGAACAATCAAAGGGGAGTTTGGAAACCCTTTCTAAAGCCTATGCTGAAGACCTTGATAAATTTCTCAACGCTGACATCCCCCTGAAGCACGAGCAAAATCTTTTTGAAAAACTCAACGAACTGGAAAAGCGTCTTGAAGCAGCAAAAGCTGCCAATCATTTCCACAAACAGGTCATCAATATTTATGAAAATACCAGGGATATTGGTGATGAGGAAAGAGATGTTTCAAAGGAAATAAAACAACTTGCAGAAAAATCCCAGCAACATCATTTGAATATGATAAAGTTATATAACCAGGTCGATGAAATCCGTAAAGAAGCGGATAAATTCCATTCACAGATCAAAGAAACCTATCAGGTAATTGCTCCTACCCGTGAAAAGATAGATCCTCTCAAAACAAAAATATCTAATTTGAGAGATGAACTGAGCATCTATCTTGATAGATTGAATGATATACAGACCCATAAAGACGAACAAAAAAAGAGTGATCAGCACGTCGCCGCAAAAGAAAAATTTGAAAAGACCGGCAAACTCAGTCTTGAAGAACTGAGAGTCCTTATGGATAAAGGAGATATCAAACTCTAAAATTACCTGTGTTCATAAACATAGGGCAACAGAAGTGCAAACAGAATCAGGAGTGTCGGATTTAAAAAAGGCACTCCCTGCTTTTTAGATTCATTTTCAGATGTATTTGGCACCTTATTCTGCATCTTTTCATCATCCGGATTATAAGGATATCTGTGATCTACATATTGATAAACCGGTTCAAAAGTTACCAGCTCACCACTGGAACCATAATATATCCTATCCATTGTAATATTGAATACCGTTGATGAATTACTGGAGTAGATAAATACCTCATCCCTACCCAGAATGGAATCCGCTACACTTTCATCATTCAATGAAAGGGACACCCATACCCTTTCACTTTCGGGATTGACATACTTGACATGCAGAGAATAATCCTGCTCAAAATCGAAACTCTCTCCAGCTTTGACATACACGGAAGTCCCATTGAGAATTACTTCCGAATCCCCGGCAGTTACCACACCACATAAAAGAATACTACATAGTATAAAAAAATAAAAAATTTTAAAATACGGAATGTCCTTCATCACAATCCCCGTCAGATGTAGATGCAGCGGCCAGACATAATTTCTTCGGTTGAACCATCATTTTTCTGCAAAAGCAAACCTCCGGAGGGGGTTATCCCAATTGCTCTGCCCTTCATCATTTTAGAAGGAGTGACAATACGTACGTTTCTACCAATAGTATCCGAAGAATCTATCCATCTTTCCATTAATTCCTCAAAGGGTTGTGTCTTGAAATGGATATAATACTGTTCCAGATTATAAAGTAAAGAGTGGACAAATTCAAGCCTACCCACATAGGTACCAAGCTCATCACTTATGGTTGTGGAACCATCCCGGATTTCCTTCGGCAACATATCGGTATTAAAGTTTAAATTAATTCCCAGACCCAGGACAATATATTCAACCCGATCTATTTCAGCTTCCATTTCTGTAAGTATTCCACAAATCTTTTTGCCGTTGACAAGCACATCGTTTGGCCATTTCAGAGACGGGTTAAGACCGATTGCTTTCAGGGAATCAATCACAGCAAGCCCACCCACAAGAGTCAATCTTGAAGCATCCGCAGGAGCTATCGATGGCTTAAGAACTATAGACATCCATATCCCCCCTTGAGGAGATACCCAATCAAACCCTCTTCTCCCACGTCCTTTTTTCTGGACTTCCGCAATTACAACCGTGCCTTCTTTTGCATCTCCTGCAATTGTCTTTGCATAATCGTTGGTGGACTCAAGTTCCATAAAATGCTGGATGTCCTTACCTAAAATATCTGTTTCAAGACCTGCTTGCACAAGTTCTGGCAAAAGAGAATCAGGAACCGAGTTTAAAATATAGCCTTTACCAGGCGATGAGATGATTGAATACCCCTGGCTTTGAAGCGACTGAATGTATTTCCAGACCATTGTCCTGGAAATTTCCAGTTTCCTGCCAATCTGTTCCCCGGAAATAGGCTTGCCCTCTGTCTGAGAAAGAAGACGTATCAATTCAATCTTTTTATTCTCCACAAAACTCCCCGTAATAAAGAAAGAGCGACAGATAAAAAAAGTTATCTGTCGTCATTCATCTGAGCCTTTCATATCATGCCTTTTTGCAGCATTCATATATGAACCAACTGCAGTGCTGATTGCAGCAATCTTCTTGTTGCGATCCTCAAGAGCAGAAGAAAGAGTTGCACATCTTTCACTATCAGATACAGCAACCTTTTCTAAAGCTGAAAGCACATTGTGGTCATCAATAAAGTGTGTTGTTAGCTCCCCTTTTACGAATGCATCAATGGACAAAACCGTTCTGTGGAAAGGAATGTTGGTTTTAACCCCTACAACCACATATTCATAGAGGGCTCTTTTCATACGTGCAATGGCTTCCTCACGATCACATCCCCATACACAGAGTTTGGAGATCATTGAATCATAAAAGGGAGGAATAACATAACCCATATGGACACCACTGTCCACCCTCACACCGGGGCCACCTGCCGAACGATACCTGCGTATCTTACCGGGCGAAGGGGCGAAATCATTCAACGGATCTTCGGCATTGATACGGCATTCAATAGCCGAGCCTCTGATCTCAATATCATCCTGGGTAAAGGGTAATTTTTCATCACAGGCAACACGCAACTGCTGCTTTACTATATCAATGCCTGTAACAAGCTCCGTAACTCCATGTTCTACCTGCAAACGTGTGTTTACTTCAAGGAAATAATAATCACCCTTTGAATACAGGAATTCAACAGTACCGGCATTTACATATCCTATTGTTTTGGCAGCTTTTACAGCAGCCTCACCCATATCCTTGCGAAGTTCAGGAGTCATTATGGGAGAGGGGGCTTCTTCAATCAATTTCTGGTGTCTTCTCTGAATGGAACATTCACGGTCACCGAGATATAGACAATTGCCATGAGAGTCAGCCAATATCTGTATTTCAATGTGGCGTGGTTCTTCAAGATATTTTTCAATGAAGACGGTTGAATCACCAAATGTAGAAGCTGCAACATTACGTATGGATGAAAGTGCCCGGGTCAGCTCTTCTGGAGTATAAACAACTTTCATGCCTATACCACCACCACCGGCCGAAGCTTTCACCATCAAAGGGTATCCGATGGATTCACCTATTTCAATTGCCGTGGCATCATCCTCAACAGCTCTTCCATCACCGGGAACCACCGGTACACCGGCCTCGATCATTGCCGAACGGGCAGTGATCTTACTACCCATCTTTTCTATAACTTCACTCGATGGACCGATAAACCTGATGCCTGCTTCTTCACAGGCACTGGCAAATTTCGAATTCTCCGAAAGGAAACCATACCCCGGATGAATTGCTTCTGCCCCTGCTTTTTTGGCCACATCGATAATTGCATCTATATTCAGATAACTCCTGGAAGAAGGGGGTGGACCTATGCAGTACGCCTCGTCCGCATATTTGGTAAAAAGGGCATTGCTATCGGCTTCGGAATACACCGCAACCGTGGACACATCAAGTTCCTTGCAGGCCCTCATTACCCTGATCGCGATCTCACCTCGGTTTGCAATCAGTATTTTCTTAAACATCGAATACCTCCGGCTAAATCACTCAATGATCATAATCACATCATCTGTTGCCACGGAATCACCTTCAGCAACAAGGATTTCCTTCACCACACCACCATGCGGTGAATTGATGGCATTTTCCATTTTCATTGCTTCAATGACACCAATTTTCTCTCCCTCTTCAACATTATCTCCAACGTTGACGTCAACTGAGAGTACCATACCCTGCATATGACAGGTTACAGCACCAGAAGAAGATGCTGAAGCAGAAGGAGTCTTTGGGCTGCTTTCCTCGACTGCAACAACACTACCATCTATTGGTTCTACCTGTACCTCAAATACTTCATTATCCACTTCCACCTTGAATCTGGTAGGTATGGAAACCTGAGACAGAGGTGGTGATGCAGTTTGTTTGGCAGGTGCAAGTTTTTCTTCTCTGGACTCACCACGCAGGAATTTCGGAGCGATGGAAGGATACAGGATATATGTCAATATGTCTTCTTCCTTTTTGACAAGACCCATTTCTTCGGCTTCTTTTTTCCTTTTATCGTATTCAGGTTCAAGCAGGTCGGCCGGCCTTACATCGATTGGATCTTCTTCACCAATTATCATTGCAATGATATCATCACTGATAGGTGATGGTGAACGGCCATAGAGACCTCGCACGTAATCCTTGACTTCCTTGGGAATAACTTTGTACCGCTCCCCCATGAGAACGTTAAGGACAGCCTGTGATCCCACGATCTGACTTGTAGGTGTTACAAGAGGTGGATATCCAAGTTCAGCCCTGACTTTGGGCATCTCTTCCAGTACATCATCATACCTGTCAAGAGCGTTCTGCTCCTTCAACTGGGATACAAGGTTGGAAAGCATACCTCCCGGAATCTGATACAATAGTACATTGGTATCAATCTGCTCGGATATTGGATTGATTTCCCCGCTGTATTTGGACTTGATATCCTTGAAATAACGGCTTACTCCGGCAAGTTGTCCAAGATCCAGACCTGTATCATAAGGTGTTCCTTGCAGTGCAGCCACCACGGATTCTGTGGGAGGCTGGGAAGTACCCCAGGCAAAGGGAGACAGGGCAGTATCCAGTATATCTACACCTGCATCACATGCCGCCATGTAAGTCATAGGAGCCATGCCTGATGTACAGTGGCAGTGCAGATCTACAGGCAGTCCAACTTCCTTTTTTAGAGAACTAACCAGTTCTTTGGCTTCATGCGGTGTCAAAAGGCCTGCCATATCTTTGATACAAATCGAATCACAATCCATAGCAGCCAGCTCATTAGCAAAATCCACATACTTTTCAACGGTGTGAACCGGGCTTGTGGTGTAACTGATAGTACCCTGTACGTGGGCTCCCAGTCCTTTTGCAACGGTAATTGACTTTTCCATGTTACGTATATCATTAACAGCATCGAATATACGGAAGATATCAATTCCGTTTTCATAGGCCTTGGTCACGAACTTTTCAACCACATCATCGGAATAATGCCTGTATCCGACAAGATTCTGTCCTCTCAGAAGCATCTGGGCATATGTGTTATTCATATGGTTTTTAAGTTCACGCAGCCTTTCCCAGGGGTCTTCATTGAGGTACCTGATGCAGGAATCAAAAGTTGCTCCTCCCCACATCTCGAGAGAATAATATCCAATTTCATCCAGTTCTTCAATAATAGGCAACATACTCCTCGTGCGCATCCTTGTCGCAAGAAGCGACTGGTGCGCATCCCTCAGAATTGTTTCCGTTATTTTAACTTTCATAGAATACCTCTTCATGTCCTCTTATTGATAAGTCTGATTGGCCATACGGGTCAAAAATATGCCAGTAATAGCATACATGCAATAAGTAGAATTGTAACTAATTATGCATGAACTTTTATGTAGTTTCTGGTGGAAAAGGCAGACAGTAAAAATAAAAAAGAAATATAGACAGGGAATTATATCAGTAGAATCCCAGCCACTGGGACACCTTCAACACAAATTTGCCCACTGAAAGAGATACATTTTTTGTAAAGCTTGGAGAAGTTATCTCAATATTCCCTCTGTCATAAGCATCCAGAAAAAACTGTGCAGGGGAAGGAGAATCAATTATAGACCTTGCAGTGTTTTCATTAGTGTTAACAATAAGAGTCGGTCCAAATTCTTCACCATCTTCCAGTTCCCCAAACTCAACTATACTGGCATCGCTTGTTACTACTTTGAGATTCAGGGTTGAACCATTGTTCATATCTACTATGACATGAATACGCTCATTCCCCAGCATGCCTTTCAGGGAAGAGGGGACATTATCCGAATTGGCATTGTATTCATCCACCTCACTTTTCATGTCATCAACAATCGTGGCACCTGCAGACATGGAAAAGATAAATAGGGCCATTAGAATAGTTATAAATTTCTTCATAGTAGTCACCTCTCAATAAACATCAATATAAATTTGAGTTTAATATTAGTTATATTTATTCCTGCTAAATGAGGAAAAGGCCTCTCAATTCATAAAACACCATCAGAAAAACCACCATCTAAATGGCGCAACCTTTTTAAAATACGGAAATCAAACTTTGAAATATGCCTTTTAAGATAAACAGTGATGTCCTGAACATGAAGGATTATAATAACCTATTTTTCTCAATCAACGAAGAAAGTGTTGTTTCATTACTTTCTCCCCTGCATACAAGGGATGAGATTTATGAAATTTCAGCTGTCCTTGTGTCTCCAAATTCTTTCAACGATGAACTTTATGATATATACGGAAGAGTTGTGCTCGGGGAGCAAGCAAGTGCTGAAAAAACCATCGAATTATTAAAAAGAGAACTTCCAGTAGCTAAATACTCAATCGAAGGCACAAAAAAAAGTTTACGCATATTCAGCAAGGAAAACAAAAATCTCTACATACTCAGTTATACCAAAAAGACATTCAAAATATCCTCAACCTCAATTCTTGACCCTGCCGAATTAAAAGAAAACATTCCCGTATTCCTGAAAATACTCGAGACACTTGTAAACTGTGGATATGAAGCCGGCGAGGGAGAAAGTGATCTATCCCTTGTGCCAATGCCCCAAAGAGAACCTGAATATAAACCCCATTCGTTTGAAGAAAAGGAAGGAGAAAAAACAGGAGAAGAAGGGAAATTCGAAGTCATACCTCGCGAATTTTTGGATATAGATTTTGAAGATGTAGGGGGATGCAAGGAAGCAAAAGAGCAACTAATGCTAATCGACCTGGGAATACGTTTTCCTAAAATATATGAGGTTTACAGGGCAGAACTACCTCGTGGAATTCTGTTATATGGCCCGCCTGGCACCGGGAAGACCATGCTTTCAAAGGCTGCTGCAAAAGAACTCGATGCAAACTTCTATTCCATAAATGGTTCAGATATACTTTCCAAATGGTACGGAGAATCAGAGAAAAACTTGAATGCCCTTTTCGAAAAAGCAAAATCTAGCAGCCCTTCGGTAATTTTTATTGATGAAATTGATGCATTAATGCCCCAGAGAGACACTTCACATGAGGTTACAGTAAGGATAGTATCCCTTCTTTTGCAGGAAATGGATGGGATCGAAAGTACAAAGGGAGTGATCATTATGGGTGCTACAAACCGTCCCAACCATATCGATCCGGCATTCCTGCGCCCGGGAAGATTTGATTTGAAAATGGAGGTGCCCCTCCCTGATGAAAAGGCCCTACAGGATATCTATCATATACACCTAAGTGGACGCAACCTGGAGGAAGGAATGGATTATGAGAAGCTGGCAAAGGCCAGCAAAGGACTAACCGGTGCTGACGTTAAAGGGATAGTAAATGCCTGCGTGTTTAACAAAATCGTCAAATTGCGCAAACAGATGCCTGATGTCATAACCCGCTCGGACTTAATAAATATAGAAACCGAAACCCTGACCACCGATGATGTCCTCAAAAGCATTGAAAAATACAAAAAAGAGATCAATACACTTGTCATGTCCCCTGAGGCGGCAGGTATGTATGCCTGAATTTTCCTATGGCAGACTTTTTTTACTATACCACATATTGATTGTGAAAGGCAGATCATAATGGGAGACATTGTAGTAAGCGAAACCATGCAGAAATACTTCGACCTGATGGAAGGAGTGCTGCACAATGAAATTGAAATAGCAAACAGGGCACGTTCACAGGGAAAGGATCCAAAACCCGAAACAGAAATCCCCCTGGCAAAAGATCTTGCAGACCGGGTAGAAAATCTCATAGGGGTTGAAGGTGTAGCCGGGCGTATCCGGGAACTGGAAACCGATCTTTCACGGGAAGAAGCAGCCCTGGCACTTGGAAAAGATATCGCTGCCGGCAATGTGGGAAATTTTGATACAAAACGTGAGGCAATAGAGAGCGCCATCCGAGTGGCGATTGCAATGCTTACCGAAGGCGTAGTTGCCGCACCAATTGAGGGGATCGACAGGGTCGACCTGGGCAAAAATGATGATGGTACAGAATACATCAAGATATACTACGCAGGACCTATACGCAGTGCCGGTGGTACGGCACAGGCCCTTTCTGTACTTGTGGGAGACTATGTAAGAAGAGGAATCGGTGTTGACAGGTACAAGCCACGCAAGGAGGAAGTGGAGAGATATGTCGAAGAAATATTGCTATACAGACAAATTGCCACCCTCCAGTACATGCCCTCGGAAGATGAGATACGTCTTATCGTTGATAATTGTCCGATTTGCATAGATGGAGAGCCCACTGAACAGGAAGAAGTTGAAGGTTACAGAAACCTTGACAGGATCGAAACGAACAGGGTTCGCGGTGGGATGGCACTCGTACTTGCCGAGGGGTTGGCCCTAAAAGCTCCAAAAGTACAAAAACATGTGAACAAACTCAAAATAGACGGATGGGAATGGCTGGATACGTTCATTTCCGGAGGGAGTTCAGATGAGGAAGATAAAGATGAGAAAACCAAGGTCAAGCCCAAGGATAAATATATGCGGGACCTCATTGCAGGCAGACCTGTATTTTCCCACCCATCCAGGCCTGGTGGATTCAGGTTGCGCTATGGCAGGTCACGCAACACATCATTTGCGGCATCCGGCATAAATCCCGCAGGCATGGTCATAATGGATAATTTCATTGTTGCCGGTACCCAGCTGAAAATAGAAAGACCCGGAAAAGCTGCCGGAATGGCACCTGTGGATTCCATCGAAGGGCCGACCGTGCGTCTCTACAACGGAGATGTGCTTCGGATAGATGATGAAAAAACTGCAATCGAGTTACATTCACAGGTGGAAACCATCATAGACATTGGTGAAATACTTATCAATTACGGGGATTTCCTGGAAAATAATCATCCACTAATACCTGCATCTTACTGTGTGGAATGGTGGGCACAGGAATACTTAAAAAAAACTGGCCGGATTGCTCCTGAAAATCCAAACCAGCATGAAGTAATGGATATTTGCAATAATTACAATCTTCCCCTACATCCGGATTATACCTATACCTGGCATGACATTGAAAGAGAGGAATTTGTAAAACTTGCGGACTTCATTGCTAAAAATGGCATAAAAGAAGACCAGGGAAATCGACTGTTACTACCTGAAGGAAAAGCAAAGGAGCAGGGAATAAAAACGATCCTGGAAAAACTTCTCGTATTACACCGGATTTATGATAGCAAAATTGCAATCGACAATCCTTTGCCTTTTATAAATTGTCTCGGACTTGGAGAGGATCTGAAAAAACAGTGGGAAGAATTGCCTTGTGAAGATATCCTTGGATGTGTTATTAGACTCTCAGGGTGGACTGTCAGAGAGAAAGCACCAATGCGCATTGGGGCAAGGATGGGAAGACCCGAAAAAGCTAATCGGCGTAAGATGTCCCCTGCCCCGCATGTATTGTTTCCGATAGGGGAAAGCGGTGGAAACACCCGCATGCTCTCAAGTGCCGCATCCTATAAAGCCAACAACAACAGCAAAGTGGGCGAAATAAAAATAGAGATAGGAAACCGTATTTGTCCATCCTGTGGAATGGAAACCCATGAATTCAGATGTGAGTGTGGCACCCATACAATCCCAAAACTTTTCTGCCCCCGTTGTGGCAGGGCTGTCAATAAGGACATCTGTCCAAAATGTAAGGCCGCCACATCCTGTGTAACCGCACACAACATAAATTTCAAAACGGTATACGATAGGGCATTTGAGAGGCTAGGAGAACGAAATAAACTGGAATCCTTCAAAGGGGTAAAAAGGATGATGTCAAAGCACATGACCCCTGAGCCTCTTGAAAAAGGAATCCTTCGGGCAAAACATGACCTTTTCACATTCAAGGACGGAACTGTCAGATACGACATGTCCGACCTTCCCCTGACACATATCCGGGCCGATGAACTGGGAACCACAGCTGAAAAACTTCTTGAAATGGGATATGAAACAGATATTCACGGCAATAAACTGGAGAGGGATGACCAGGTTGTAACCCTTAAAGTACAGGATTTGGTAGTGTCCCGGGGTGCGGCAGAGTACATACTTCAAACTACAAAATACATTGATGACCTGCTGGTGAAGTATTACGGACTTGAACCCTATTACAAAGCAGAAACTATAGAGGACATTATAGGGGTGATGCTAATCGGTTTGGCTCCACACACATCCGCTGGAGTCCTGGGCAGATTGGTAGGATTCACAAAATCATCTGTAGGATATGCACATCCTTTCTTCCATGCAGCAAAACGGCGTAATTGCGATGGTGATGAGGATTGTGTGATGTTGCTTATGGACGGCCTGATTAACTTTTCACATGAATACCTGCCTGATAAAAGAGGAGGAAAGATGGATGCCCCCCTTGTGCTTACAACCAGGATTGACCCCAGTGAAGTCGATAAGGAAGCACACAATATTGATGTTTGTTCCTCTTATCCCCTGGAATTTTATGAGACTACCTTGAATTATACAAATCCCAAGGAACTGGAAGAAACCATGGACCTGGTCAGCAGCAGATTAGGGACCCCGGCACAGTTTGACGGATTCATGTTTACACACGATACTTCGGATATTGCCGCAGGGCCGGTCAAAAGTGCATACAAGACGCTGGGTTCTATGGTGGAAAAAATGGATGCCCAACTCTCCCTGGCGGAAAAAATACGTGCAGTTGATGTGGCAGATGTGGCTGAAAGGGTTCTTGTATCGCACTTCCTCCCCGATCTTTTTGGCAACCTCAGGGCATTTTCCAGGCAGGGGATGCGGTGTGTCAAATGTGGCGGAAAATTCCGAAGGGCACCGCTTACTGGTACATGCCCGCATTGTGGCGGGAGAGTCATACTGACTGTTCATGAAGGAGCGGTCAAGAAATATCTTGAAGTGTCACTGAAGGTTGCAAAAAAGTATAATGTTTCAAGTTATACTCAGCAGCGCATCGAACTTATCGGATACGATATCGAATCTTTGTTTAAGAACGATAAATCAAAACAGATGGGACTTGCTGATTATATGTAATTATTGCACAGGAAGTCCAACTACGTTTATGTGCTGGATAAGCTCGGTGAGATTCTCGATTTCAAAAGAAAGAACTTCTTCCCTATCCAGACCAATGGACATTTCGCCGTCATAGGTGAGCTGGTCCGGACCTCGTCTGATAAATCTCTCCACACCGTCATTTGAAAGGATCGATTTTATCTCAGGATCATGAGCAAGCGTGCGCCCTGGAATCATTACAGTTTCTTTTATCTGCGACAGGTCAAGTGCCTGGAAATCCTCAATTGTGATAAGGCATCCAATATCTTTGCCTGTTGCCACAACATTGACAGGTGCATTCAGAGCCTCGAAAACTTCCTGTAATCTCGGCTGGGCAGCTTTACTGGTAACAATAGTCGCGGTCTTTGTAACTTCCGGGAGTTTGGACAGTGCTGCTTTGTCCATTCTTATAGCAAAAGGACAGCCAATAAGAGGATCTTCAAGAGGTGTACCGGTGATACGCAGATCAAATTTGTCTGCCGCATTTCTTACTATCGTCTCAAATTCCTCTATTGAATGTGTAGTGATGCCCTCCAGGACAGGGGAATTGCGCAGAATCAAACCTTCTTCACAACTGTTGGCAAAACGCATCAGTATTGCTCCCCTTGCACCCATTTCCTGAAGATCTGAAAGGGTTTCTTCCAGGATATTACCATCATTTACACCGGGAATCAGGACGATAGCGGCATATACTTCACATTTTTCACAGAAGCGGCGAAGAATTTCAATTGAAACTTCTGGCTCAGGGTCATTCATGTACTTGGCCCTGAGTTGAGAGTCGGTGGCAAAAACCGTAAAAGAAACCTCACTGACACCGTTTTCAATGTAAAAGGAAGCGTCATCGGGATCATCAAAGCCTTTTCCGCTTGTGTATCCCAGATGAATGGGCTTTTCAAAACGAGAAAGTGAACTGACAAGTTCCTTGAGCTCGAGGTAGCAGCTGATATCCCCACCCCCACTGATGGTAAATTTATCCGGTTCAGAAGATGAAAAACGTAAATTCTGGGATACATCCCTCATTACAATCTGCAGAGGTTTAAAGCCGGGATAGGATTCCCTTATACTACGTGTACAGTAATCACATCCCTTTGCAAAAGGAAAACAGTGCTTGCAACCAAAAGGTGGTACTTCCTGTACCTTCTTAAAGTAACAATATGAGCAAAACCCGCGGCAATCAGTTCCCGGACTGCCTCCGATATCAGCAACTATCTCCATGTGACCAAGTGGTAGAAAAAGATATTACTAAATCTTTGTGGTTAATTAAGTAAATACTCAAACCCAATTGAATATATATCATGAATAATTATTGTGTATTCTGTCTAGCCAAAAAACGAATGCAAAAGTTTTAAAGGCAAAAACTCCATTGCTGACATGAATAAATTGAAGAAAACCGACTGGAAGGCATTCTCAACCCGAAAGTGCTTAGAGCATATCCTCGCTCAAGCGTGGTTGCTTTCCAAATGGGGATTTTCTTTCCATTAAAAAACTTAAAGGAGGAAAATACGTGTCTGACAAAATAGACATCTACGACGACAGAGGAAAACTCTTAGAAAGCGGCGTTGCAATTGAAGAGCTCGCTCCTACAAGGAACGCAGCAATTCAGCGTATCATCGGAGACACAAAGAGGACTGTAGCAGTCAACCTGGGAGGTATTCAAAAATCTCTCGCAACCGGTAAGATGGGCGGAAAGGCTCGCCACATGCCGGGACGTGAAATGGAACTCGATATTGTCGAAAATGCTGGCGCAATTGCAGATTCCGTAAAGGAACTTGTACAGATAGACGGTGACGACGACACAAACATCGAGACTCTCGGTGGCGGCAAGCATCTTCTTGTTCAGCTTCCAACCGCAAGGCTCACCGCCGGTGCTGATTACTCTTCCGCACTTACCGTAAGTGCAGCAGCAACCGTCCAGACCATTGTTGACATGTTCAACATTGACATGTTCAACGCACCTGTGGTCAAAGGAGCCGTTTGGGGCAACTACCCACAGACAATGGATATGGCCGGTGGAAACATCGCTTCAATCCTGAACATCCCACAGAAGAATGAAGGTCTGGGATACTCCCTGAGGAACATCATGACCAACCACATTGCTGCAATTACAGAGAAAAAAGCAATGAATGCAGCCGCACTGTCTTCCATCTTTGAACAGGCAGGTATGTTCGAAATGGGTAATGCAGTCGGAGAGTTCGAGAGACATCAACTTCTGGGATTTGCATGCCAGGGCCTTAACGCCAACAACGTAGTATATGATCTTGTAAAAGACAATGGCAAAGACGGAACCGTCGGTACCGTAGTACAGTCTGTTGTTGAAAGAGCAATTGAGGACAATGTAATCGAAGTCGACAACACTGCTCCTTCAGGTTACAACTTCTACAAGGCAAACGATGTATCCATGTGGAATGCATACGCTGCAGCCGGCCAGCTTGCCGCTACAATGGTAAACTGTGGTGCAGGCAGGGCTGCCCAGAATGTATCATCCACAATTCTGTATTACAACGATATCATCGAGAAAGAAACTGGCCTGCCTGGCTGTGATATGGGTAGGGCACAGGGTACTGCTGTCGGATTCTCTTTCTTCAGCCACTCTATCTATGGCGGCGGTGGTCCCGGTGTATTCAATGGTAACCACATTGTAACCAGACACTCAAGAGGATTCGCAATTCCATGTGTATCCGCTGGTGTATCCCTTGATGCAGGTACCCAGATGTTCTCCATAGAGAAGACATCCGGCCTCATCGGTGACGTATTTGGTTCAATCAAAGAATTCAGAGAACCAATAAAAGCAGTCGCTGAATCACTCTAAACGAGTCAAAAAGATTGAAGGTACCAATAATGGAAACTTCTGCTTCAGACACAAAAAAACCCATACAGATCGAGATATTCCCAAAGCGTATGATTAAACCCGATACCGTAGAGAGGCTGCTCAATAAAATTTGCAGTCTGGAAGGTATACTAAGGGCATTCATACAGGGGCCGCGCCTACCTACAAAAGTACCATTCGGACCTGCTGTCGGAACACCCGTACATCATCCATTAAGGACAAATGTACATTTTGGTGAGACCGAAATGGGCCTGGAAATACTTGTAGGGAGAATTACACTGGAACTTGCCGAAAAGGAAGTCATGGAAGAAATAAATGTGATTTGTGAAGACACACTTCCCTGCGGTTTTGACATTAGAGAAGGGCGTTTCATCCAGACAAGGCAAACAGTTTCAGATTATGCAAAAAGAGGCCCTAAAGCCGATCCTGCCTTATACGGTCTTTATGACCCGAAAAGCAAGGTCGAATCACAGGTGAACTTCCTGAGAACAAATGAAAAGGAATGATTCAGATGTTTGACCGGGAAACTCAGGTTGTAGATTGCAGACACGGAATGGGCCTTGGCAAAGGAGGCGGACTTGCCCAGAGAGGCACACTCTCCGAAGCCGGCAGAACCGACGTAGTCGCAGTTGCTATGAGTCCCGGAAGACGCCATATCACCAAGCCTGTTTGTGAACTGACTTACGGAATGCGCAAAGAAGATATACAGGTAAGTGTGCTTGTGCTCAATTCGGGATCAGGAGAACCCGATAAACAGATGAAATCTGGTTCCTTCGGTATCAACCCGGAGGAGATCAAACAGATAAACAGGCACAAGATGGCAGTCATTCATACAGGAAACATTCGTGATCACGTTGTCAGGAAAGTAAGGGAAATATTGGTCTATGCAGAAGTGCCGGCAGTGGTTGTCTGTCAGACAATCGTGGACTTTGAAGATTTTGCAAAGGCCGGTATCCATACTAGATTGGTAAAACCTCAAGATAAAAACATCCAGACAAAGGGAAAAGTGATGGAGATTGTGACTGGAGTGACGCGAGGAGAAACTTGTCCAAGAGACAAGTTAAACGAACTCGTCAAAGCAGTGAAATCCACAATGAAATCAATTGATAACAAAGGAGTGTAATCATATGGCATATGAAGCACAGTTTTATCCCGGAGCAACAAGTGTTGCGGAAAATAGAAGGAAACACATGTCCGGTAAAGTCGAAAAACTCAGGGAAATCTCTGATGATGACTTAACCATTATTCTCGGACACCGTGTTCCCGGTACAGATTACCCAAGCACCCACCCACCACTGGCGGAAATGGGCGAACCAGAATGTTCCATCCGCGAAATGGTAGAACCTACAAATGGTGCAAAAGCAGGTGACAGGATCAGATACGTACAGTTTGTAGATTCAATGTACAATGCACCTTCCACCCCATACTTCAGGTCCTACAACGCTGCAATTAACTTCAGAGGCGTAGACCCGGGTACACTTTCCGGCCGTCAGGTCGTAGAAGCCCGTGAGAGGGACATGGAAGAACTTGCAAAATTCCAGCTTGAAACCGAAATGACCTGCCCTGCACTTGCATGCCTTCGTGGTGCCAGTGTACACGGTCACTCCCTCCGCCTTCAGGAAGATGGTGTAATGTTTGACATGCTCGAAAGAGTACGTCTGGAAAACGGAACCATCATCGTCCAGAAGGACCTGGTAGGAAGACCAATAGACAAGAAGGTCGATCTCGGAAAACCAATGTCCGACGAAGAAGCTGCAAAAAGGACCACAATCTACCGTGTAGATAACGTCCCATACAGGGAGGACAAGGAAGTCCTCGAATGGGTACACAGGGTCTTTGAACAGAGAACCATGTATGGATACAAGCCAGCTGTACAGGAGTGAGTAAAATGGCAGACGACAGAAAAAGAATGTTCCAGAAAGATTTAGAAAATAAATTCACAAAGGAGCACGGCACCAACAAGATGGGCGGCGGCGACATTACGGATATGAGAATTCCATATTACCGCCTCGGTGTCGACCAGAACCCCAGGAAACTGGAAATGAAGAAAGTAGGTAAGGAGATTGCAGAAAAGAGGGGTCTTGCAGGCTACAACCCCATGATGCACTGCGGTGGTATACCCCTCGGTCAGAGAGCTCTTACACCATCCTTCATCTCCGGTAATGATGACATGATGGTCGAAAATGATGACCTTCACTATGTCAACAATGCTGCAATGCAGCAGATGTGGGACGACATACGCAGAACCTGTATTGTCGGTATGGATATGGCCCACGAAACCCTCGAGAAAAGACTGAGTATCGAGGTAACCCCTGAAACAATCAACCACTACCTCGAAGTGCTCAACCACGCACTCCCTGGCGGTGCAGTTGTTCAGGAACACATGGTAGAGACCCACCCTGCACTCGTCGATGACTGTTACGTGAAAATATTCACAGGTGACGATGAGCTTGCAGACGAGATCGATGACCAGTTCCTCATCGACATCGACAAACAGTTCCCAGCAGAACAGGCAGAACAGCTCAAATCCTCTATCGGCAACACTACCTGGCAGGCAGCCCACATCCCAACCATCGTATCCAGAACAACAGACGGAGGTCAAACCACAAGATGGACTGCAATGCAGATCGGTATGTCTTACATTGCAGCATACGGAATGTGTGCCGGTGAAGCAGCTGTGGCAGACCTTTCCTATGCAGCAAAGCACGCAGGTGTTGTTAACATGGGTGACATGCTCCCAGCAAGACGTGCACGTGCACCAAACGAACCTGGTGGTGTCACTTTTGGTAACCTTTCAGACATCATCCAGACCAGCCGTGTAAACCCGGATGACCCTGCAAACGTAACCCTTGAGGTAGTCGGTGCAGGATGTATGCTCTACGATCAGATCTGGCTCGGATCCTACATGTCCGGTGGTGTCGGTTTTACCCAGTACTCCACTGCTGCATACACCAACAACATTCTGGATGACAACCTGTACTATGACGTTGAATACATCAACGACAAGTATGACGGTGCAGCCGACAAGGGTATCGACAACAAGGTCACCCCAAGCATGGATGTTATCAAGGATATTGCAACAGAGTCCACACTCTACGGTCTCGAGAACTACGAGAAATACCCTGTTGCACTTGAAGACCACTTTGGTGGATCCCAGAGAGCAACCGTCCTGTCCGCAGCCGCCGGTAGTGCAGGATCCCTTGCAACCGGTAACGCAAACGCCGGTCTCTCCGCATGGTATCTCTGTATGTACCTTATAAAGGAAGGTCACGGACGTCTCGGATTCTTCGGATATGACCTGCAGGACCAGTGTGGTGCAACCAACACATTCTCCTACCAGTCCGACGAAGGTCTGCCCCACGAACTCCGTGGTCCAAACTACCCGAACTACGCAATGAACGTTGGTCACCAGGGTGGCTACGCTGCAATCGCAGCCGCAGCACACGCCGGTCGTGGAGATGCATATGCACTCAACCCACTGATCAAGGTCTGTTTCGCCGACGAAATGCTCCCATTCGACTTCTCCCAGCCAAGGAAGGAGTTCGGACGCGGTGCGCTTCGTGAGTTTGAGCCTTCTGGTGAGAGATCCCTCATCATCCCGGCCAAATAAGCACAATATGAAGTAGGCGCCCTGCCTACTTCACCTACTATTTTATAACCCCCCCAATTAAATAGCTCAAAGCTTTTTTTATATGATGATCCTATTTGCTTTTGCCATAGTTACAACCATATAGTCAGGTGTTCCCATGACCGATAATACAGAGAAAAAAGTCATACCAGCAAAAGATGCCTCCATCAAACTTGCCAGCATAAATACACTCCTTAAAAATAAAGGGCTTGAAGCAATGGCAGAGGCCCTTGATCAAAATAGGAACTCAATACAAGAGGCAAACCGCAAAGACCTCGAAGCCGCTGAGCAGTTAAAAGATCAAGGGGAAATCTCACAGGCTCTTGTGGACAGGCTAAAAGTAAATGATAGCAAGATCGATGGAATGATCGCAGGTATAAAAGATGTCATGGAACTTGAAGACCCGACAGGCAAAACTCTCAGCTGCTTAGAGCTTGACGATGGACTGGAATTGTATCAGGTAAGTTGCCCGATAGGCCTTATAGGGGTTATTTTCGAGTCACGTCCTGATGTTGTTCCGCAGATCATGTCCCTCTGCCTGAAAAGCGGTAATGCAACGATCTTTAAGGGGGGAAGTGAGGCCTTAAATTCAAACCGTACTATTTTCAACATACTTAAAAATGCCCTGGAAGAAACCGGGGATATTCCTGCAACAGCCTTCCAACTGATGGAAACCCGGGAAGAGGTAATGGACATCCTGGCACTTGATTCCTATATAGACCTGCTTATACCCCGTGGGTCGAACGCTTTTGTGAAGTTCATACAGGATAACACCAGGATACCCGTACTGGGTCATGCAGACGGAATATGCCATGTCTATGTAGACAATGAAGCAGATATGGAAAAAGCGATTGATGTCTGCTATGATTCAAAAGTACAGTATCCGGCAGTGTGCAACGCAATGGAAACACTGCTTGTAAACAGTGATATCACAGGCAAGTTCCTGCCCGGAATGATCGAAAAATTCGTTAAAGCAGGTGTAGAGATCCGCCTGGATGAGAAAGCATACACTATTGCAGAAGATGCAGGCATCAAAGATGTAAAAAAAGCATCCTATGAAGATTGGAGCACTGAATATAATGATTTGATACTGTCGGTGAAAACGGTTGATTCAATAGGTGAAGCAATTGATCATATTAACAGGTACGGTTCCCATCATACGGATTGCATTGTCACCAAGAACAAGGACAAGCGCCGCACATTTGCCGATCTTGTGGATTCCTCAAGCGTCATGGTAAATGCCTCTACAAGATTTGCCGATGGTTTCAGGTATGGTAAAGGGGCAGAGGTTGGCATCAGCACAAATAAAATACATGCACGTGGACCCGTAGGAATGGAAGGCCTTTTGATATACAAGTATATTCTTCTGGGTAACGGTGACAGGGTATCCGATTATGCAGGAGATAATGCAAAACAATTTACCCACAGGAAACTGGATAAACAGATAAGCGACATCATTTGAAATAACATCCGGGGATTGTGATTTTGAACAAGAGAAAAGTCATCCTTGACAACGCAAAAAAAGTTGTTATCAAAATAGGAACAACTTCAATAAGTAATGATTGTGGAGGATTGAATGAAGAATTCATGAAACATGTAGCCTCACAGATTGCATACCTCCACAGTCTGGGAAAAGAAGTCATTCTTGTCAGCTCTGGCTCCATAGGAGTGGGGATTGACCTGATGCAACTTGGCTGTAAGCCACGGGAAATTCCGGTCCGACAGGCAGCAGCAGCTGTTGGTCAAAATATTTTGATGCAAAAATGGATGGAGGCTTTTAGTACTTACGATCTCAATGTTGCTCAGATTCTTTTGACCTATGACTCCTTTACCAGCAGGTTAACCTATCTCAACCTTAGAAACAGTATATCCACATTACTGGAATATGGGGTAATCCCGGTTATCAATGAGAATGACAGTACCTGCGTGCACGAGATAGAAGCTACCCTTGGAGATAATGACAGGCTTTCGGCAATGGTTGCCAGCAAAATGGAAGCCGATCTGCTGATACTCCTATCGGATATTGATGGTTTATATGATAAAAATCCTAAAAGGCACAAGGATGCTGTATTACTGAAAACTGTGTCTGAGATTACACCAACTATAGAAAGTTATGGAGGGAACCCTTCAAGTACAAAAGGGACCGGTGGCATGAGGACAAAGATAGATGCTGCCAAAATATGCAATATGGCAGGCTGCCATATGGTAATTGCAAACAGCTCTATCCAAAATGCAATCCTCAAAATAATGGAGGGTGAAGAAATCGGCACCCTGTTTTTAGCTGAAGGAGAAGTCCATAAGAACCGCATTCGATGGATTTTACTTGCTCATTCCTCAGGCACAATCGTGGTAGATGAAGGAGCCAGAGATGCGGTAAGAAACCGCATGAGTCTCCTGCCTTCGGGTGTAATTGGTTTAAAGGGTGATTTTGATCGCGGAGATATAGTAAAACTCGAGTGCAACGGGCAGGTATTCGGGAAAGGAATTACGGATTACACCTCAGATGAATTGCAGAAAATAAAGGGGAAACATACCAATATGATAGCAGATATCCTGGGATACAAAAATTATGACAATGTTTTAAACAAAGATAACATAGGGCTTTTTAAAGAAGGATTTAATATATAAGTATTAATATATAGCGTGTTAATAGCATCCTCACCAATATAAGCAAGGGATTTACAAAGACCTCTTGCATCCATCAAAGGTTTCAGCGATTTGCTCGTTAAAGGCGAGTAAGGAATAATTAACAACAAGCAAAAAGACGCCTTGTTTACAATAATCAGGAATTGTGATAGGCTACAGCAACATGTCAAAGCTCTTCTCTATGCCAGTGAGGACTGCAGTCAGAACGTAACATACAATTTTGAAGATGTGTGTATAAAGTCCCTTCTCGACAAGGTCCTGATACCTTGGCTTTTGCCCACTATAAATAAAAAGCAAAGAACAGTTTCAATCCTGTTCTTCAAAATACCTTTTTGCAAGTAGCGATGTTCCCGCAAGAGTAACTCCTGCCAGGAATATACCTATTAAGAGGCTTTCTGCATTGAAATCCTGCCAGGAATGGACAGAAGCCCACATACCACTTCTCGTAACAAAAGTTGCAAAAATTACAAGTATAAATGAGAAAATAGCCATTGCTGGCGCCAAGAACCTGAACTGTCCCTGTCTGCCGTATATTGTATGCAGATAAGCTGTCGCGGTTATCCAGGGAATCAGCGAAGAGGTCTCAACCGGATCCCAGCTCCAGTACCATGCACCCCAGCCAAGAACCTCATAGGCCCAGAAACCACCCAGACCTATCCCTGCAGTCAGGAATAACCAGGAAATCCGCATCCAGTTATTGGCGATTTTGCGCCAGCTGCTGTCATTAAGGAGCAGACCCGCAATAGCAGATGTAAAAGGAATAGTAAAAGCTGCATAACCCAAAAAAAGGATGGGAGGATGGATAGCCATCCAGGGATTGCGAAGCAGCGGATTCATGCCCTGTCCATCTGTTAGGTGATAGGGATGGATAAACGGATTCCAGTTGCTTACCATAATGGAGCCGGCTTTTGAGTAATATACTGCAAACGGATTGTCAAGTACAAGCAGCATGAGGAATACCGAAAGAATACCCAGGGACAGTATCCTTGTGACCGTGAATACGTTTCCTGTAGAAAAGCGGGAGGCATACCTGAGGACCAAAAGCATAACCGAAATGGCCCAGGCCCACAACAAAAGTGAACCTTCCTGACCTGCCCAGAAAGCTGAAAGACGATAGTACGTGGAAAGATCAAGACTGGAATGAGTATAAACATACTCAAAGAACGCGGCAACATCATAAAGATAGTACATCAGCATGACAGAGGCAACTGTGACCAAAACAGCACAGGTAATTTCAAGTCTTGATGAAAGTATCCGGTACTTCTCATCTTCCCTGCGAAAACCCAGGTATGAATAGACCATAGCAAGCAAACCAAAAAGAAATGCCAACCATATAATAATCATACCAAAATTCATGTGACCACCTCATTTTCACTGTCTGGCAACACTGTACTTCCAAGAAGCAGTATGAACATACCCCCAAGCATTATGTAAATACCAGCCCAGAGAAAACTGATAAATGGAACTACCCGCACATACAGGTCAACTTCCCCTGATTTTTCATCGAGGGCCTTGGGGGCAATAAAAACCTCTTCCATGATTCCGCGGTCAATATATGTAGAAGTATAGGTCTGCCTCCATTTTATATCGGTTATATACCTAACTGTACCCCTGTCGAACTCATTCCCGTTTTTGGAAATTACAAGTCCAACATTCGTTGCATAAGATGAACCGGGATAATTGTCATAGGGAGTACCTTCAAAATTTGAAGCCATGCCCATCACACTTACAGAATAAGGGATTCCCTCAAATGATGTTTCCTCACCAATGCTAACTACAGCTGAATCTTCTACTTTCATTGCTGAACTGAAAATAGTACCGAATATCACCAGCAAAATCCCAATATGGATTACATGGGCACCTATTCCTTTGAGACGGGATTTGCCAGTGCGTTTTCTCATAACATGAACTAACCTGTACAGGGATGCAGCAAAAACCGCAAGCATGGGGATTATAGAAATGTCTACAAGCATATTCCCGGCAGGAGACAAAACTGCCATAAGTGCAGAAAATAAAATTATACTTCCAAGGAGGACACCAATATACCTGCCGGAAATATAGGTGACAAGCAGGCAGGCACATAGCAGGATTACAAGTAAACCGGCAATAGGACCTGTCCTGTTATTGAAATATGTTGCATCCATACCTATTTGCATATCACTAAATAGCTGAACCACAAGGGGTGTCAGCATTCCAATAGTTATCAAAGCTGCGAGTATCCCGAATGTTGTAACAGTTGCAAAAATCAGATTTTTTCTGGAAATGAGGTTTTGAGAGTTCATCTATACAAACCTGTCCTGTAAGAATTATATTAGCAAAAGGAAAGTTTTTCAGGTATAAAGGGATTTGCCTAGTTTAGTTCACGCTGTTAATTGTTTGAACTGATAGTGATTCCCTCAAAGGAATCATGTTCAGGGAATTGTTCAAATTCCACCGGTAATACAGGAAAAAACGGCAAACCCTTATATAAAAACGAAAGTAATTGAAGTCAAAAGGGGCTGATCAAGACGCTTGATACAATTATCCTCGCTGTGTGGTTAATGGTACCTGCCTACCTTCCGAGTCCTTTTGCAGCTCTTTTGGGAGGAGGAAGACCCATTGATGGCAAAAGGACCATGGTGGACGGAAGAAGAATACTTGGTGACGGAAAAACAATACGGGGATTTGTCGCAGGAAGTTTAATTGGAATCGTTGCGGGGATCCTACAAACGTGGATTGCCTTTACCCAAATCGAATTTATGGGGATTAGATTACCACCATTTGGGTTTACAATTCCGGATGTACTCATTACTATTGCTGCTCTTTCGATTGGTTCTCTTCTTGGTGATATGGCAATGAGTTTTGTTAAAAGAAGAATTAACCTGAAAAGAGGAGCTCCTTTGCCGGTTGCAGATCAGCTTGATTTTGTAGCAGGTGCGTGGATATTGACCTACCTGGTATCCCCACAGTGGTTTGTTGCAAATTTCACCCTGAATATCATTATAGTGTTACTGATACTAACACCCCTTTTACACATAGGTACCAATATAATAGGTTACATACTTGGAATCAAGAAAGAACCCTGGTAACCTCAGGAGATCTATGCCATGCAGGAAAACAATGAGAAAAATGAACTCATAGAGGCTCTCAAGAAATGTGAAGCCGTCAAGTTCGGCCAGTTTACCCTTGCCTCGGGAAAAACCAGCAAATATTACGTTGATATAAAAAAGGCAATTTCAGATCCTGTAACCCTCAAAAAAATCTCTGACGTTGCCTCGGATAGGATTGACCTTTCTAAAACAACCCGTATTGGAGGAGTGGCCCTTGGAGGAGTTCCTCTTGCAACGGCTGTCTCCCTGAAAACAGAGATTCCCCTTTTACTCGTACGCAAGGATGCAAAGGCCTATGGAACCAGGGGAAGATTTGTAGGTGATCTGGAAAAAGGAGATAAAGTCATACTGATAGAAGACGTTACCACAAGTGGCGGATCTGTTCTTGAAGCGATCAATCTTCTCAGGGACTTCGGTGCCAGTGTCGATGAAGTGATTACCGTTGTTGACAGGGAAGAAGGAGCAGAAGCAAATTTGTGGAATGAAAATGTGACATTGAATCCGCTTGTGAAAGCATCCGATCTGCTCAAAGAAGAATAAGCAGCAAAAGCGGAAAGTATTTATCTAATTATCCGGAATGCTCTATTCTAATAATAATTGTTTACAACACAAATTTGCATAATATAAATGAATAATTAGCAACGTGTTTTATAGGATTTTTAATCAGAGAGGTCTACAGATGAATGTTTTGCTTATCGGTGGAGGCGGCAGGGAACATGCCATTGCTGAAGCCATCTCCAGAAGTAAGAGAGAGCCGCAACTGTATGCAATAATGAGCAAAAAAAATCCCGGTATAGCAAAGCTTTGCAGGGATTTCTTACTTGAAAAAGAAACAAATGTGGAAAAAGTGGTTGAATATGCCACTTCGCAAAAAATAGACATTGCATTCATAGGTCCGGAAGCACCTCTTGCAGCCGGCCTTGTAGATGCTCTTGAAAAAGTTAAAATACCTTCCGTGGGTCCGAAAAAGGATGTTGCCCAGATTGAATTCGATAAATCATGGGCGAGAACTTTCATGAAGGAAGAAAATATCGAGGGATGTCCTGCTTTTAAAGTCTTCAATGATGAAAATGGATTGAAAGAATATATCGAGGAACTTGGGGATGTCGCCATAAAACCCGCCGGGCTTACCGGAGGAAAAGGCGTCAAGGTTATAGGTGATCAACTGCCGGATACTACAGATGCCTATGAATATGCACTTGGCATCCTCGAAAAAGATAGTGTGATTGTTGAGGAGAAACTGAAAGGAGAGGAATTCACCCTGCAGGCATTTGTGGATGGAAGCACTCTTGCCTTTACTCCCTGCGTACAGGACCATAAGAGAGCTTTCGAAAATGACCTTGGACCAAACACCGGCGGGATGGGAGCCTATTCCGACACCGATGTAATCCTGCCTTTCATGATGGTAGATGATCTGGAAAAGGCCAAAGCCATAATGCAAAAGACCGTAGAAAAACTCTGTGAGGTTACAGGAATTCCATATCAGGGCATCCTTTACGGCCAGTTCATTCTTACCAGTAAAGGACCAAAGGTTATAGAATTCAATGCGCGTTTCGGAGACCCCGAAGCTATGAACATAATGCCTCTGCTTGAGACCGATATACTTGATGTCATGGAAGCTATTGTGGAAGGGCGGCTGGAAGATCTCGATGTGGTGTTCAGCAAGAAGGCAACTGTGTGTAAGTACGTTGTCCCTGCAGGGTATCCGGATAACCCGGATTCAGATAAAGAAATAGTTTTCGGGGATATGGGCGATGCAATTTTGTTCTATTCCAGCGTAGATGAAAAGGATGGGAAAATCTATACCAGCACATCTCGCGCCGCAGCCGTTGTCGGTATCGCTGATTCCATAAGCAAGGCTGAAAGAATAGCACAGGATGCACTTGAGAATATCATCGGCGATTTGCATTCACGCCGGGATATCGGTACCCGGGCTCTTGTACGAAAGAAAGTCACACATATGAATAAAATAAGAGAGCAAAAACAGAGCTGATATAATGAAACATGTCCTGTCAATGACGGACCTTTCCAAAGAAGATATACTGGATATATTGGAGACTGGAGAGGATCTTAAAGAAAAGAGAATTAAGGGCAAGGTCACTGATCTACTGAAAAACAAAAGCCTTGCGATGATCTTTGAAAAATCATCTACCAGAACCCGGGTTTCCTTTGAGGTGGCCATGAGTGATATGGGCGGCCATTCCCTGTATCTTAACCAGAGGGACATGCAGATAGGAAGAGGAGAAACGGTTGCAGACACCGCAAAGGTCCTTTCCGGGTATGTAGCAGCTATTACTGCCAGGGTGAACAGCCACTCAACCGTGGAAGAACTCGCAGAACATGCTACTGTGCCTGTGATCAATGCCCTCTCCGATAAGGAACACCCCTGCCAGATCCTAGCAGACCTGTTGACAATCAAGGAGTACAAAAGCACACTGGAAGGCCGGAAACTTACCTGGGTAGGCGATGGCAACAATGTGTGCAATTCAATGATACTGGGTTGTGCCATGGTAGGAATGGAGATTGCTGTGGCCTGTCCTGATGGTTATGAACCGGACGATGATATCGTAAGTATGGCACGTGAAATGGGGGGTAAGGTTGAGATCCTCAGGGATCCGATAGAGGCTTCTACTGATGCTGACGTTCTCTATACCGATGTCTGGATATCCATGGGAGACGAAGGGGAAAGGGATAAAAGGCTGAGTGACCTGGCGGATTACCAGATTAACAGTAATTTGCTTGATGTCGCAAAGAATGATGTGATCGTCATGCATTGCCTACCGGCCCACAGGGGAGAGGAGATATCGGCCGAAGTTATGGACGGTACCCATTCCGTAGTTTTCGATCAGGCAGAAAACCGGTTGCATGCACAGAAAGCCCTGATATTGAAACTTATCGGATGAGAAGTAACTCATCCGTTTGTTCCTTTTTCATTTTAGTGATCCTTTATATTTTTTAATGCCATGCTCAGAGTCACCCCTCGTTGGAAAAACCAGGCAAAAGAGGCTATATAGAAGCCATGCGTTCTGTTGATAGGGGAGAAATGCAAATTCTAACCCTTGCCGGGGGTTAAAACTTCCGGCTTACAACCTCCAAAAACAGACTCCTATATTTAGATGTCAGGGTGAAATATCCCTGACTACTATTCATCCAAGACCAAAACCCTTAAGAATCAAAAGCCCTATCTATAGCCAGAAATCGTGTGCGAGGGTTGCCCAGCCAGGCCAAAGGCGATAGGTTCAGGGCCTATTCTCGTAGGAGTTCGAGGGTTCGAATCCCTTCCCTCGCATCACAATCTTTTTTGCTGTGTTATAGTTGCTGCTGAAAAACAGCACTCCCATAAAAATCAACTGTTGTTTATTTCAATAATTTCAACGTTGTTCCAAGAAGTCATTTTTTGAACTCCATTGTCATTTAATACTATTATGTGTTTATCAAAAACATTTTCAATTTTACCAGTAAGTTCTCCCGAAGGGGTTTTGATATAAATATGGGGGTAACCCTTTGAATAAAATTGAATTATTTTATTTTTCCCTTCATTTAAAAACACAAAAAAGTCTTTGATTAAAATTAGTGAGAAGATTATGCATAATACCAGGATGACAAGATATAAAACAGATACAATAATCCAATTATTCAGTATAGGCCTATAGATGTCATAATTTGAATAAATATCAACGTAAATCAAATATTGGATACTTGATATCATGCCAACTAAAATTGGAAGTAATGTTATAAAAAATGTAGATTTTTTCGTTAATTGCATTTTATTATCAAGCCTAGGCCTCAATTTTCTAGCCAAGTTATATATTTTATATTTCCAAATCTGATATTTCTTGTTGAGTCGTTTTCTTTTAATATCGTTTGGTTTGATTAACATTTTAGTAGGAATATTTATTATATAATCTAGTATCTTTGCCCCAACAATTAAAGGTAACGTTGTAATATTTAATAAAGTATAAATAATAAACACCATTGCTTGTTCATTATTTATATTAAATTTGAAATTTATGAGTAATTCATCTAAATTATAAAATTGGTAAAAAGCTGGTATAAATACAAATACAGCCAGAACGATAAAAAAGTATAAAATCCCACCTAACATCCCTAGTGAGATAGTTGATACTAGAAAATACTTATGTTCATTTAATGCATTAATCTTTAAAGAGGTATATTTTACACAGCGATTTTCTTTTATAATTTCAAAATACTTGTTTTTTTCGTGCTTATCTATTTTTTTAATCGATACATATGTCTGGTTTCCAATAAATGTGATAATTAAAAAGATGGCAAGTTTTCCAATTCCTATTAAAAATTCATTATCTTCAAACATATTTTGGAGTGCCATTTATCTTCCTCAATATATTGGAATATGTTTGCTTCTATAATATAGTATTTTACATTCGTCATAGTAATCTTCTCACAGCAGGAGTATTTAAATTAAGATTTCCATTTTCTCTTATTCTCTTTTTCCACCATAATAGACCACCTATACATAATTAGAACTGATTAAAGATAGTAGAGGCTGAGAACTCATCCCCTAAAATCAGATGATGATACCACTATATCTACATTCCTCTTGCGTGGCCCATCCAGTTCCACAAAAAAGATACTCTGCCATGTACCAAGTTCAATGTTTCCTTTCCTCACAGGCATCGTTTCGCTGTTTCCCAGGAGAACTGCTCTTAAGTGGGCATCTGCATTGTTATCTACACGATCATGATAGTAGTCTGCATTTGAAGGAACCAGTTTTTCCAGCAATTCCATAATATCAGAAACCAGGCCCGACTCGTGTTCATTGACAATTATCGCACACGTTGTGTGGGAAGTACTAATCGTACACATTCCTTCATCGATATTACTGCTTCTCACTACACCGGACACTTTATCGGTAATATCCACGATTTCAACACGCTTGCTGGTGGACAATTGCATACAATCCCTCCATTATCAAATCACAAATCATCACTGAATGCTTTTTCGACTACTCCTGCTGCTATATTTTCAGCAAGATGGCGTCTATAGTAGGGATAGGTTACAAGACCCTTTGTAGTATCATTAAAGGTGAGTTGCCCATGTCGCAATAGCTGATAACCATCCATAGAAGAAAAGACAACCGGCTTATCATAATCATCAATCAGCATATCCAGGTATTCCATGTTGCCTGTGCGGGAATAAACAAATTCCACATCCATAGTTGCAGTTGAGTAAAACGGATTGTAGAAAATATCTGGTTTATTAACAACAACAGCAAGTGCAGTACTGTCATAAATAACCGGTTGCATTGAAACTGTTTCCACTTCAAATCCTTTTTCTTCAAGAAGGTCTGCAATCTCATCTTCAAGAATTACAGAAAATCCATTCTTGCCATTTAAATCAAGGTAAACAACACCTGTCGGAGCCGGATCGGATGAATCGGGCTGGGAGAATGAATAGCCACTTATCTTTTGATCGACTCCTGTATTTGAAGTGGAAGCGCTTGCATCCACAAATGCCAGAAATAGCGCAAATATTACAAAAACGACAAATGAAACTATCAGAATACGATTATTTTTTAGGTTCATAATTGATCACAAGGCCCCTACCCACCTCTCACATCAAAATAAACAGCCGCAAATATATAAATTTCATCTGACAAAGTATCATTTACGGGCGAGGGAATAATCTGCCATTATTTCCAGATATTCCTGATCATATTCAAGAAGTACAGATTGGAACATTGCAATATGAAGTTTTTCTTCCCGGGCAATATCCAGAAGCACTGCACGTAGATCATCATCATTTGTCAGGCCAGCCATCTGTTCATAGATATTGACCGCATCGAATTCTGCGATTATAGCTGCCCTTAATACCTCTTTATCTATATCTTCTGAATCTAGTTCTTCAAGTATTGCAGGAATTTCCGATAACAACTTTCAACCCCCATGAAAGAGAAGTGTTCATTTTATAAATAATACAAGGAAACACAGGAAACAGCAAAATGGAAGCAGGAAAATGAAAAAATGACACCCCCTTATAGGGGTGTATCAAATCTTAGTTCTGCTTGATGTATTCTATCATCCGGGGTGTCAAAAGCGGTGCAATCTGTGGGAGCATGTTGGGCATCAGATTCTCCATCGCTTTTGGCATCAGGTCCGGGAGCTGTTCTTCCATGTAATCGGGCATCTGGACATGACGGGTAACTGCTTCAAGCATATCCGGCATGACCTTCGGCATCAGGGAAGGCAGAAGCATCGGCATCATTTTGGGCATCATCGGTGCCATTAGTTTATCCATACCCGGTACATACTTGACCGTTTTCATCATTCCCCTCATATACGAAGGCATGGCCTCCATCATCTGTGGCATCAATTCCATCATCAGATTGGTCATGTTCTCAGGTTTCATAAGATAGATCATCTGCTCAAAGGCAGCCCAACCCACCAGAGCATCATTTGTAGTATCAGCAATATCATACCCCATACTACGGGCCACGGTTGCACCCAGGTCCTGCACATCCACAGGGATATTGCTCTTCTGTGCAGACACACGCAGCTGCACCTGACAACATGGGCAGGCGGCAAGCATAATATCCGCACCCACGGCTTCGGCTTCTTTCAGCCGCACACCACCAATTATATTGGCAACGTCAGGCTCGCTCACCAGGGTCAATACTGAACCACAGCAGTGTCCGTTTTCCCTGTTGTGCTCCATCTCACGGAAGTCAACACCGGGAATGGCTTTTGCAAGCTTTCTGGGTGGCTCATAGATACCTCCGGCACGCCCCATGTGACAGGCATCATGGATAGTAACGGTCTTTTCAAGTGGAACCTTGAGTTTGGGTTCAAGTACATCCATCCTTTCAGCAAGTACTTCGGAATAGTGCTTGACTTCAAAATCATAATCAATTCCCAGTTTTTCGGCCCACTGGCGGTAATAGGTATGCCACACGAACCAGCATGCTGGACAGGAAGTAATTACAGTTTTTACACCTTTTTTCTTCATATTGCCCACATTCATTTTCATGATGTTTTCGAAAACATCCCACTTCCCGGCTGCAAGCATCGGAATACCACAGCAGGATTCTTCCTTGCCCAGAATAGTATAATCAATTCCGGCATCAGAAAGCATGCGAGCAGAAGCTTCTGCGATATCTTTTTCCACAAAAGAAGCCGTACAGCCAGCAAAATAGGCATAATCTGCCTTTTCCTTGATTTTGGGTTTGAGGTCCTCAGGAACCCACTCATCCCTGCCCTGACGGTATTCCGCCCAGATATTGCGTTCCTTGTTCAGACTCTGAGCCATGATCTCAAATGGCGGGAAGGTCATCTTACCACGCTGCTGCACAAGATTTTCCCTCAGGCGCAACCATGAATTCTCAATGGGAAGATCCAGCTGGCACCGTACATCACACAATTCACAGGTAGTACATGCAAGGAAAGTATCTGTCTGTTCCTGATTAATCTCATCCCTTCCGGCCAGGTATTCCTTGATAAAGAACCATTTACCCCTGGGGGATTGAGATTCCCATCCACGCCCGTAATACTGATCACATTCGTTTACACAATAGCCGCACTGTGCACAGGTATAAGCGTGGGAAATTATGTCACCAGGAATGTTTTTCTGATCTTTGAAATCAGTCTTATCCACTCCTGACATGTTACCCACAAAGCGCATCAGAGGTTCCATTTTACCTGCCATTGAAATAGCAGAAGTGAATAATCCCCTGCCGGTAAATGTCTCAGGATTCATGATATCTGAGGGGTCAAGCTCCTTTTTGATATCCATCAATTGTTTGAGCATCTCACCGTAAACTTTTTCAGCCTGACCCGCAAAATAGAGACCCGAAGCATACATCCTGCCTCCGTTATCTTCAGCGATCCTGATGATACTGAGAGCCAGGGTGAATGCCATATTGAACTTGAAAGACCTCTCCGAATGAGGAATGAAACAGAGGAGTACGACTTCGCCATCCCGCGAAACCGTCCCTTCGATCAATACAGGCAGCGAAATTTTTTCGTTAATCTCATTGATTACCGTACTGACCTTGTCCTGTGGCACTACTACCTCTGCCGGAATAAAAGAAGGTCCAAGCCTTTTGACTTTCATCGTCCGGAACCATTCACCAGTTTCATGTTTTGAAATTTGCTCAGGAAGGATGGAACCACCGGCTTCTTTGATGGCATCTTCAAGACCACCCACATCCCTGTTATCCGGATAGAAAAAATTACAGATATAAGCTTCAGGTAAATCGACATCATCCAGCACAATGGGTTCACCATGGTGCAATTTTTGAGGAGCACGATTTTTCATGTCAGCAAAACCCGGATTAATAAATGATATGGACCAGAGCGCAATGTTGCGCTCATCAATCAACTGCAGAGCCTTTTGTAGAGCATCAGGATTCTCAAAACTTGCAGAAAATGCTTTTGTTTGTCTGTGTGGTCGTATCTTGAGGGTGACCTGTGTAATAATACCAAGCACACCCAAATTGCCTGCAATCTTTTGCAGATCATTTCCTTCGAACTCACGCACCTTACCCTCGGGAGTTACCAGTCGTGCGGAAAGCATTGTTTCCTGTGACCAGCCGTACTCATAACTTCCATAACCCAGACCGTTCTGCCCAAGCCAGCCGCCAACGGTTGCTGCCGGTGCACTTGAAGGCAGGGCACAGACAGAAAGATCAACATGATTCAGTTTGGATTCCAGTTTTTCCCAGACGATTCCCGCCCCGACTGTTGCTGTCAGTTTTTCCCTATCAATATCATAAATCTGGTTTAACCTGCCGACATCAGCAATGATTCCTCCCTTTGTAGGAATCACACCCCCATAACCGGATGTAGCTCCAGCCCTGGGAACTACAGGTACTGAATAGCGGGAAGCAAAATCCATCAAATTGACAACATCATCCTCATCCCTGAGTTTAACAATCGCAGCAGGTTTTGCTTTTCCAAGGAGTCTCTTTGCCATGGAAGGCAAAGCTCCTACATCATGGTTATAGAAATGACGTTCCCTGCGACTTAAATTGACCCTTTCCCCGAAAAGATCGGAAAGTTCCTTTTTCTGCTGTTCTGAAAACTCAAAGATTTGTTGTGACATAAATACCCTCCATTGATAATTATGAACTATATACTATATAAAGTAAACATGGTATATAATGGTTGTGGGTACACCATACAAAACCTGTGTTTCGTTTCTTGTTCTGTAGCATTAAAAAATACAAAAAATACTCATGAATAATACGCAACAAATATTTATAGAATTAACTGCTACGAAAATGAATAATAATAGCACTTAATATGAGATTATGAACAATTATTAATTACTACAAATTTGAAGATGATTGTATGCATAGAACAAAAATATTACTCACACTGGCAATATTAGGAATTATTCTAGTATCCTGTGGATGCATGGATTCTTCTGAACCACAAAATAAAGGAAATGAAGGGAATAATGAAACGCTCACCATAACAGATTCTTATGGAAGACAAGTAGTGATAAACGATAACATCGAGCATACTATTTGTGTGGGACCGGGCGCATTACGATACCTGTGTTATCTTGGAGAACAGGACACAGTTGTCGGAGTGGAGGACATTGAACAATGGGAGGAATCCATCGATTCTCCTGAAAGACCATACAGGATCGCAAACCCCCAGTTCGCAGATTCTGAAAAATATCCCTATATTGGCGCTTTCAGGGGTAAGTATGATGCAGAATCCATTCTGACTCTTAACCCGGCTCCTGATGTTATATTCTATACATATTCCAGTGCTGAGGATGCGGATAAATTATCTTCTGATGTCGGAATACCGGTAGTTGGCCTGAATTATGGCAATACCGGGGATGAAAACATGAAACAATCCCTCCAGATCATGGGCCATGTAATGGACAGGGAACAAAGAGCCAACGAAGTAATAACTTTCTTTGAAGAAGAAATTGCAGAACTCAATGAGAGAACTAAGGATAAAGAAACTCCCACTGCATATATAGCAGGAATTAGTTACCGAGGCTCACACGGTATTCTTTCCACACAGCCGGATTATCCCCCTTTTGAATATGTTAATGTCAACAATGTTGCTTCCGGCGTTTCAAAAACCGGAGATTGGGAAGGCTATCAGGTAGGAGATGATGCCCTTTTTAATTGGGATTCCAATCCGGGTATCGATTACATTTTCGTTGATCTGGGTACCTATGAATTTTCGGAGAATGGGAATACCCATACAAATGAAAAGTACGGCATTAGTTCTTTTGCAACCGGCGGGGTTTATTCTGAACTGGAGGCGGCGAAAAATGATAAAATTTATGGAGTCATGCCTTACAACTGGTACACAACAAACCATGGAAATGTACTTGCAGATGCATGGTATGTAGGAAAAGTTGTCTATCCTTCAGAATTCCAGGACGTAAATCCACAGGAAAAAGCAAATGAGATATATTCATTCCTCTATGCCGAATCGTCTGTAAATGAGGATATCTACGAAACTATGACCGACAATTTCGGCCATGAGTTTGGACAGATTTCATTTGAATAATACTATCAGGGGATTACATGGAATATTACTGCAAAAAATATGAGGATGAAGTGGGGACACTTCCTGAAAAGTACAGAAGTTACATTGGCAGGAAGGTCTCCTTTATTCTCATTTCAATATTGTTGACCGGAGGAATATTCCTGTATTCCCTTTCAGTAGGGAATGCCGACCTTACAATCTTTGAAATAACCCGAACGATACTTGGAATGCCAACTGAATTAACACATTCCAAATCAATTATCTGGAATCTGAGAATACCCCGTGCTATTGCTGCAATAATTGCAGGTGTCGCCCTTTCGATATCAGGGGTCGTCTTACAATCCATTCTGCGCAATCCTCTCGGATCACCCTACACACTGGGAATCTCCCATGCAGCCGCTTTTGGAGCCACTCTTTCAATCCTGGCAGGTACACGCAACTGGCTGCCGATGCTCGATTTGCCTTACATGACAACGCTTTCCGCTTTTGCATTTTCCCTGATATCAACTTTAACGATTCTGGCCATTGCAAAATACAAAAATGCAACCCCGGAAGTGCTCATACTTGTTGGAGTGGCATTGAGTTCGTTGCTTACGGCTGCAACAATGCTGTTACAGTTTTTTGCAGATGACTCAGAACTACCGGAAATAGTGTTCTGGACCTTCGGAGATCTTGGAAGAGCTTACTGGGAAAGTATCTACATAATGGGATTTATCACACTGCTAGCTTCAGCCTATTTCTTCTATAATCGCTGGAACTATAATGCGATTGATGCAGGAGATGAGGTCGCCAGGGGACTGGGAGTGAATGTTGACAGAGTGCGCCTGACAGGAATGCTGGTGGCATCACTGGCAACTGCAGCAGCTGTGTCTTTTCTTGGAATAATAGGATTTGTCGGGCTGGTGTGCCCGCATATCGCCCGCCGGTTTGTAGGAGATGACCAGCGCTTCCTGATACCTTCTGCCTGTATTGTAGGCGCGGTTCTTCTGCTTGCTTCTGACGTTGCAGCACGCCTGATAATTGCACCCTATGTACTCCCTGTAGGAATAATTACTGCATTCATGGGGGCACCTTTGTTCCTGTATCTGCTTATCCGGGGGTATAGCCACTAATGCTAAAAATAAGAGAACTTCAGTTTGACTATAAAAAAAGAGAAGTACTCAAGGAAATTGAATTTGACCTCAACCCCGGAGAAGTACTGACAATTCTGGGACCTAATGGTGTAGGGAAAACCACATTGCTTCGCTGTATCAACACAATTCTTACTCCAAAATCCGGAAGTATAATTGTAGAAGGGGAAAATGTTCTGGAACTTCCCCGAATAGAAATCGCAAAAATGCTCGGCTATGTTCCCCAGAATACAGAACCCAGTCGTCTGACAGCATTTGATGCGATATTACTGGGGAGGAAACCTCACATCGAATGGGGTATGAAAGAAAAAGACATGAAAATTACCCGTCAGGTAATATCGGACATGGGGATGGAAGAGCTTGCATTGCGCTACATTGATGAGATGAGCGGCGGTGAATTGCAAAAAGTAAGCCTTGCCCGTGCATTGGTGCAACAGCCCCGAATACTCCTGCTGGATGAACCCACAAGCAGCCTGGACCTGAAAAACCAGCTGGGTATCCTGAATACTGTTGTAGAGGTTGCCAGGAAAGAACACGTTTCAGCAGTAATAACCATGCATGATATTAATCTGGCAATTCGATATTCCGATCGTTATGTCCTTATTAAAGATGGGGAAGTGTTTGCACACGGCAAGGAAGAAGTAATCACACCTGAAAATATCGAAGCTGTTTATGGGGTAAAAGTGACCATTGGTGAGGTGAGCGGCTATAAGATGGTAGTTCCTGTGGAGTGATAGGAAGCGGCTATTATTCATAAAGAATATCATGGGTACGCCTGTACTGCTAACCCAAACATAATTATAATTAAAAGCAATCTGTAGTTCCATTAAAACCAATCATCTGAAATTATAGTCACAAAAGGAGAATATCAATGGCCATCCATCCCATAGAATACCGGTACGGAACCGAGGAAATGAAACATGTCTGGAGTGAGGAAAACCGCCTGGTATGTATCATGAAAGCAGAGGCAGCCCTTGCAAAAGCAGAAGCTGATGTGGGATTAATCCCTGAAGACGCCGCTAAGATAATAGAACAAAGTATTGAAAATGTGGAACTCAAAAGGGTCAAAGAAATCGAAGATGAGATCCATCATGACATGATGGCAGTTGTGCTTGCCATCTCCGAAAAATGTGAGGAAGATGCCAGTAAATGGGTACATTTCGGTGCAACATCAAACGATATGCTGGATACGGCTACAGGTCTCCAGATGAAAGATGCCATTGAAGTAATGGAACCAAAAATCAGACAACTACTGGAAGTGCTCCTGCGTCAGGCTGAAAAACACAAAGAAACTGTATGTGCGGGCAGAACCCACGGACAGATCGGCGTACCAACAACATACGGCCTGCGTTTTGCAATCTGGGCAGCCGAGATTGGCAGGCATATAGAGAGACTTGAACAGCTCAAGCCCAGGGTAGAAGTAGGCCAGATGACCGGGGCTGTAGGTACCCAGGCTGCTTTTGGTGAGAAGGGTATTGAAATCCAGAAAAAAGCGATGGAATATCTTGGGATCACAGGTGTGGATGTCTCCAACCAGATTATCCAGAGGGACCGTCATGCGGAATTTGTTATGTGGATGGCAAATGTCGTAACAACACTGGATAAAATTGGTGTTGAATTACGAACACTGCAGAGAAGTGAACTTGCAGAAGTCGAGGAAAGTTTCGGCAAAAAACAGGTAGGCTCCTCTACAATGCCCCATAAACGCAACCCAATCAAATCCGAACAGATCTGCGGGCTTGCAAGAATTGTACGCTCCATGATTGAACCTGAACTTATGAATAATACACTATGGGATGAGAGGGATCTTACAAACTCTTCATGTGAAAGGGTTGTTTTCCCTGAAACATGTGTGCTAACCGACCACATCCTGAAACTCGGAATCCATGTGACCGATAACCTGCACTTTTATCCGGAAAACATCAAGCGTAACCTTGAATTGCTCAAAGGACTTAATATGGGCGAGGCGGTCATGATAGAACTTGCAAAAAGAGGTGTCGGCAGACAGGAAGCCCATGAGATAGTACGTACAGCTGCCATGCAGGCCCACGAAAGCGGAAAACACCTGCGTGAAACTTTGCTTGCAAATAAAGATGTATCCGGCTATCTTAATGGAGAGGATGTCGAGAAACTTGTTGATCCTTACCGATATACCGGTACCGCAGTTAAGCAAGTTGAAATTACAGTTGAAAAGTTAAGAAAACAATACCTATGAGGGATTTGATGGAAATTGAAGACGCAATAAAGTTCCACGGTCATCTTTGTCCCGGATTATCTCTGGGGTTCAGGGCTGCAAAAGCAGCAGAGGAACATTTTAAAAACATAAGGGCAGAGGATGAAGAGCTCGTGTGCATAGTTGAAAACAAGTCATGTTCTGTGGATGCCATACAGGTGGTCAATGGATGCACCTTCGGGAAAGGTAATCTGATATATCGTGATTTCGGCAAACATGTGTACACTTTCTTCAATCGGGGAGACGATAAAGCTCTGCGGCTCGTGGTGAAACCTGATGGGATGAAAAATGATGAAGAACATCAGAACCTGTTTCCAAAGATCAGGGAAGGCAGTGCTACAGAAGAGGAAGAAAAAAGGTTTAAGCAAAAACATGAAGAAAAATCCCATGAAGTCCTGAACATGCCTCTTGAAGAGCTGTTCAAAATTGAGGAAATCGAAATAAAACCGCCTGAAAAGGCAGTTATTTTCCAGACCCTCATCTGCAGTGAATGTGGCGAAGGAATGATGGAAAGCCGGGCAAGAGTTATGAACGGCAACTTTTACTGCCTTCCATGTTTTGAAAAATATGATATATGAAGGAATCAGCGATCAAGCTCTTCCTTCTCTTTTTCATTCCTTAGTATTTTGCATAGTGTTTTCTTATATTCTACCTGGGTTTTAAACCTGGCCACATCAGGAGTGGGCTCCCTGCCTTCCTGATGTGACATGATGCCCCCCAGATATTCGAGGTCATTCTTGATATTCTTGCAACGGATTTTTCTTACCATATAAATACACCCCCGGTAAGGCCGGTAACCAGTATTTTGGTCATGTAAATTCTTTCCTGAAAGAAAATAAACCTTGTGCCCGAGTTCTCAGGAGAGAATGTTTTTCAAAAATTCACCGGTATAGGAACCTTCGACCTTTGCCACATTTTCAGGAACCCCTTCTGCAACAACAAGTCCTCCACCTTCTCCACCTTCAGGACCAAGGTCAATAATCCAATCTGCAACCTTGATAACATCCAGATTGTGCTCTATTACAATTACTGTATTTCCTCCCTCAACGAGGCGCTGAAGCACTTCAAGTAACTTCCTGACATCATCAAAATGCAACCCTGTGGTTGGTTCATCAAGAATATAGACCGTTTTACCGGTAGAGCGTTTACTCAACTCAGTAGCAAGTTTGACACGCTGGGCTTCCCCACCGGAAAGCGTGGTGGAAGACTGACCGAGTTTGATGTAGCCCAGACCAACGTCAAAAAGTGTCTGTAACTTACGTTTTATTTTTGGAATGTTTGCAAAAAAACCAAGAGCCTCTTCCACTGTCATATCCAGTACATCGGCTATGCTTTTATCCTTGTAAGTTACCTCAAGGGTTTCCCTGTTGTACCGTTTGCCATGACAGACTTCACAGGGCACATAAACATCGGGCAAAAAGTGCATTTCAATAGTGATTATTCCCTCCCCGCCACAGGTCTCACAACGGCCTCCACGTACATTGAAACTGAAACGACCCGGTTTATAGCCGCGGGATTTGGAAAGTTTTGTCTGGGCAAATAATTCACGTATGGGTGTGAAGAGATTGGTATAGGTAGCCGGATTGGATCTGGGAGTCCTGCCTATGGGAGACTGATCTATTGTAATTACCTTGTCAACATTTTCAAGACCTTCGATAGCGGAATATTTTCCTGTTCTCTCCCTGGCACGATTGAGTTTGCGGGCTAACACTTTATTCAGGGTTTCATTGATAAGTGTACTTTTACCTGACCCTGAAACCCCGGTTACACATATCATTACTGAGAGAGGAAATTCCACATCGATTTCCTTGAGATTGTTTTCAGCAGCACCAATCAGTTTAATGAAACCCTCAGGAGTACGCCGTTCCGAGGGCACCGGAATCTCCAGTTCCCTTTTGAGATATCTCCCCGTGAGAGAATCCGGGTTTTGCATAATTTCCACAGGAGTTCCCTCCGCTACCAGGTCTCCACCATGAATACCGGCACCTGGTCCCATATCCACAACATGATCGGCACTCATTATTGTTTCTTCATCATGCTCCACAACAATAACGGTGTTACCGATATCACGTAAGTGTTTGAGAGTGTTGATAAGCCTGAGATTATCCCGCTGATGCAAACCAATACTCGGTTCATCCAGAATGTACAGTACCCCCATCAAACTGGAGCCTATCTGAGTGGCAAGACGGATACGCTGGGCTTCCCCTCCGGAAAGAGTGGATGCTGAACGACTCAATGTTAGATAATCAAGACCCACATCAACCAAAAAGCCCAGTCTGGACTTGATTTCCTTCAAAATAAGTCGGGCAATGGTGAATTCCCGCTGGTTTAAGTGAAGTTCCAGTTTTTCAAAAAAGTGGAGACAATCCTCAATAGACATATGAGTTGTCTGGATTATATTGAATTTGTCTATGAAAACAGACAAACTGGCTGGCTTGAGCCTTTCACCTTCACAGGCCGGGCATGGTTTGGTGCTTATATAACGTTTGAGCCGGTCCTTGGTATTCTCAGAATCTGTGCGATTGTATATCTTGGAAATATTGGCAATCACACCTTTAAACCGGCTGTTGCGTTTCCAGATACCCCCACCTTTGCCGGTATGGACCATCGGGACCTTGGTGGCCGTTCCATAGAGAATCATATTCTGGTACTGTGGCTCCAGGTCTTCAAACGGTGCATCCATAGAAAATCCGAAGTAATCAGCAAGAGACTGGAGAGACTGCATGTAGTAGCCATCTTTTCTAGTACCCCACGGTTCAACTGCTCCTTCATTGAGAGACAGGGATCTGTCAGGGATTATCAGGTCCGGATCGAATTCCATGGAAGTTCCCAGGCCATGACATACATCACATGCTCCCTGGGGGCTGTTAAAGGAAAACATGGCAGGTTCCAGCTCTTCAAATCCAGTTCCACAGTGTGGACAGGCAAGTTTTTCGCTGAATACGAATTCATCGCCATCCACAACATCAGCTATAACAATCCCGCCGCTTCTGGCAAGGGCCTGTTCCACAGAATCAGAGAGACGCTCTTCTATTCCTTCTTTGATGGAAAGCCTGTCAACCACAATTTCAATATTATGTTTATTGTAGCGCCCCAGTTCCAGGGAATCAGCTTCATCGAGCCGGATAATCTCCCCATCCACACGTGCACGGGAATAACCATCAGACCGGATATCAGCGAGAAGTTTCCTGTATTCACCTTTACGCTCCCGGACAACAGGCGCCAGGATATGAAGTTTGCTTTTTGCAGGGAATTTCATTATGTTGTCCACAATCTGGTCAACACTCTGGGGTTCGATGGCACGCCCACAATCCGGACAGTGGCGAGCCCCTATACGGGCAAACAGCAATCTCAGGTAGTCGTATATCTCGGTAACGGTACCCACGGTGGAGCGGGGATTCTTGCTGGTGGTCTTCTGTTCGATTGAAATAGCAGGAGAAAGCCCTTCAATGTATTCCACATTGGGTTTTTCCATCTGCCCCAGGAATTGCCGGGCATATGATGAAAGCGATTCAACATAGCGACGCTGGCCTTCAGCATAGATCGTATCAAAAGCAAGAGATGACTTGCCCGAGCCACTTAAACCCGTGATCACGATTAATTTATCCCTGGGCAACACTACATCAATATTTTTTAAATTGTGCTCTTTGGCACCCTTTATCATTATATTTTTGAGAGACATGTGTCCTGAAAGATTAAAAGGATTGTTTTAAGTTGGTTTGGGGAAGAGAATATTGTCTGGAAGGATTAAAGGTTTGCTATCAGACATTGTGAATCAATGTGACAACCTAAAAGTAAAATAAAATATATTACCAATTAATTTATATAATATGCACTTAGTAAATTATACCCACATAAGGCAAAGGAGTTTCATGAATGACAACAAAATTAACTATGTGTACATTCTGTTACTGTGTACTGGAAGTATAAAGATGAATCTAAAACACCTCCTTTGTTTCGCCACCCTGATATTATTTTTTATTGCAAGCCCCTGTAATGCAGACGAGAATACATTTGCAATTGAAAATTCCACACACAATTTTGCTCCTTACTGGTCCCCTGATGGAACATATATCGCCTATTCTTCAAGCACAGGTAATTCACTGGAAAATCTAAGTGCCTGCTTATCAAAAGCAGATGGAACAGATAAAGAAAAATTAACTTCTGGAGATGAAAGCGGAGGTTTCTTCTTTGACCCCTGGTCTCCTGAAGGAAATTTGTTACTCTATATATCAAATCTGACAGGAAATTATGAATTATGGACGATGCATCCAGACGGTTCTGGCAAAAGGAAACTAACTGAAGGAGCCTTTCTGGAAAACTACCTGCTGGGCTTGAGGGGTTGGAAAGCCGATTGGAGTCCTGATGGCTCTAAAATTGTTTATGTATCTGCAGCTTCTGAAAACGGTGATATATGGGATATGGTAGAAAAAGAAGATGGGACAAAACAAAGAATGTTGAATAAATCAAATATCTGCAAGGACTCAGATATATGGATAATTAACTCCGATGGTAGCGAAAATACTAAACTCACTGATAGCAATGGCCCCTATCTTGAACCACAATGGCAACCAGAAGGGGACCTCATTGCTTACGTTTCGAATAATCCGGAAACTGAAGGTATCTGGATTATGGAAACTGACGGTTCAGGAAAATCCCGCATTTTCAAAGGAAAAGCATATGACATTGCCTGGTCACCGGATGGTGCTGAAATTGCATATGTTAGAGCAGGTAATAATCACACTACAAGCCTGTGGGTTATGAATGCTGATGGTAGCAATCAAAGAAAAATAACCAACAATTCGGGATACTTCAAGGCCTATTCATTTCCTGCATGGTCGCCTGACGCAGATAAAATCGTATTTAATTACGGAGATATCGGAGAATACGGAATATGGATAACTGACCATAAAGGAAATGAAAAACTGCAAGTCGGGAGAGGTTTTATGCCACAATGGTCACCGGAAGGAAATAAAATTGCATGTACATCAACAAAAAACAAAAGACGTTCGATTTCAATGATAGAACTAGATGAAAAAAGCCTTCCCGATAGTACTAAGATGGCGGAAAAATCACCTTCATTCGGGCTTTTGGAAAGCATAATTATACTGTCTGCACGTTTCATCATGCATAAAAAATAAGACCACCAAATTACTGGTGGTCTTTGCTTGCAAAGTATATCATGTACAGGGCTGCCAAACCTACAATAATGTAGACTACCCGTGCTATTGCGCTATATCCAAAGATAAGTTCTACCAGGTTATAGTCCTGTGATATACCAAACAATCCCCAATTCAAACTTCCAATTACTACAAGAGCAATTGCTATCCAGTCTAATTATGTTTTCTCGGTCATACTTTTACCCTCACTCAAAAACCTATTTCGTATAGGCACATGAATAGTACATTAAAAACTATTACAACTTCTTCATTCATAATTAATAGAAGTTATGATATAATTCTCAAATCAAAAATGTTAATAGTATGTTAACCTTTCAATAAACAAAAGATAAACATATTTTAAAATAACTAAATCACAGATACCCATAAAGTAAAAATACCAAATCCTCAAACAAAAGTAAATGTAAGGGTATATAGCAAAGATTACCGTACAGGCAAACATATCCCCATAAAAATTGAAACAACTCCTCTTTTAAATTAATGGCATATGTTATGACAGGAAATTACATCATGCATAAATGGTTCGATAATACAGATTGAGAACAATATCACAATATTACGACAGTCAAAGATTTAAGTAGATATAAATATATTGTCGCACAACTATAGTGGAAGAAAATATGGAAATTATAACCTGGATTCTACTTTTATTTTTTGTCAGTCAATCGGCAATGTTTTCCGGCCTTACCATTGGACTTTTTGGATTGAGCAGGCTGGTATTGGAAACTGAAGCCGAATCTGGCAATAAGGATGCAAGAAAAATACTAGATATCCGAAGGGATTCCAACTTTCTTTTAACAACTTTATTATGGGGAAACGTTGCCGTAAATGTTCTTATTGCCCTGCTTACAGGTTCAATAATGGGTGGTACTGCTGCATTTGTATTCTCCACTGTAATAATAACCTGTTTTGGTGAGATTATGCCCCAGGCATATTTCACCAGAAATGCCCTGAAAGCCGGAGCATATTTAACTCCATTAGTCAAGATGTATCAATTGATCCTTTATCCTTTTGCAAAACCTTCGGCAATAATGCTTGACTGGTGGCTGGGAAAAGAAGAAATAATGTTCTTCAAAGAGAGGTCCCTTAAAAAAGTCCTCCAGAGACACATACAATCCGCAAGATCTGATATCGGAAGTGTGGAGGGACAGGGAGCTCTTAATTTTTTGACAATGGATGATACAAAGATCACAAAGGAAGGCAACCCAATTGACCCAAAAAGTATCATTTCCCTTCCTATAAAAAACAGGAAACCGGTGTTCCCGGAATTTAAACAAACCCTTGAAGATCCTTTCCTCAAAAAAATCAGCGAATCCGGTAAGAAATGGATTATTATCACGGATCCAGAGGGGAATCCCATACGTACACTTAACAGTGATGACCTTTTGAGAGATTTAGCCTACGGCAACATAACCCTTGATCCTGAAGATTATTGTCACAGGCCGGTTATCGTAATGTCACCAAAAACCAGGCTAGAAGAAGTAATTCCAAAACTAAGGATGTATCCTGAGCATGATAAAGGAGATATTATTGACCAGGACGTGATAATCTACTGGACAGATGAAGAAAAAAGAATCCTGACGGGATCAGACATTCTTTCCAGACTTCTCAGAGGAGTTGTAAGAAGAGTGGAGACAACATTCTGAGAAACTATCTCTTTTTAAAGATAACAAGCAGGCTAAATTATGGATCCATCGGATATTATGAAAAATGACAGGTCACACAAATATGACTCCCAATCAAAAGAAAGACACATACCTTCTATAGAGGTTCTAAAAAATTATGGCAACAGCGGCAAGGATTACATCCATGTTGTAGTCGGGGAAAATGTGAAACATCCGAATTCGCTGCAGCATCAAATTCAATGGATAGAATTGTATGCACGCACTAAAATGCAGAATACAATCCAGATCGGACGAGTCAACTTCGCCCCGGGAACTTCACCTGATGCATTATTCAGACTAATATATTTTGGCAAATACAGAGAGTTCTGCGCCCTTGCATACTGCAATGTTCACGGATTATGGCAAAATTGTATTGAAATAAGAGAAGAACTCCGTTTAACTGCCGGATGCCGTCGAGAAAAATGTTTGCAGGAAGGATTCGGAGTCTAAAATTTAATTACAATGACACCATAAGTTTCATTCATTTACACTTTCAAATATCTGGTCGTATTTCCGGGTCCAGTGCAGTTGCGAACCACCGGCAATAAACATCGAGACTGCAACTGCTTCAGCGATCTCATCCTCGGTTGCACCATTATCTCTTGCACGGGATGCATGGATTTCTACACATTTTTCACATCTCATCAGGACCGATGAGGAAACAGCGATCAACTCTTTTGTCTTTGTGTCCAGGGCGCTATCCTTGAAAAGGGATGCACGCATGTCTGCAAATGCGTTTGCAGTTTCCGGTAATTTATCGATAAGAAATTTCATTAATTATCTCCTGATAGGATATAACGAACAAGAATATAGATAATTATTGCTACTGTAATTAATACAAGTATGTTTCCAGCTCTTTAAAGTTCAATGTCCACCTCATAAACAGATTCGATATTCTCCTTATGAACCTTCCAGAAAACTTCTTCCCCGTAGGTTTCAACAAGCTTCATGGTTCGCCGGGGAATGGTTTTTGGACCAAGTACTGCACCGGGACGTTGCGGATCATCAATATAATCCGTCTCCATCATGAAACGACTACCCTGCTTAAGGGCTTCTTCAATTGCTCCTTTGCCGGCAAGTACACCAGGATAAAGGCCTATCCTTTCACAGACATCCACAAGCGGAGGTGCATAATGTTTCACAACTTTTTCCAGAGGGATACCAATACTCTTTGCCCTGCTGGCAATGTCCTCCAGCTCAGGTTCTCCTACACTTTCGGTATGCAGCTGGACAGCACATCCCAGACCCTTGCCCAGGGAAAAAGCATGAGACATTATTGAATTAGAAGCCTGCCACACCTCATCAGAGACAGGATAATGAGGACGTCCGCTTTTCAATCCCACAGCAAGACCTTCGTTTACGTATTCAGATGCAATCTCCAGACCCACTTTCATAAGGGAGGTGGCATTTTCAAGTTTCATTCTTTCACATAGTTTGGTAATTTCTGCCGGATGTACGCCAAGCACCGGAAAAGCACCAATCCCAAGTTCATTGATCTGGCGGACAATATTCACAGTTTCATCAAATACAGCACGATAGTCATCGGGTTTTGTAACTTCGACCCCAAGCGTCCATGTCGGTTTGGAGACCACCATCATATGAGTTCCTCCTGCATTCTGGAATTGTTTTACAGCATCAATACCCTTTGCCCGGGGGTCAATATGTATATGCTCATCGGTAATAGGAATGTTTGGGGACATGAAAGAGAGTATGATTGCCTGCCATATAAAAATACTTAGGAAATGAAATTAACGCAATTAATCTAATAAACACCTGAATATCATCAAAAATATATAAACCATTATTATTACGGTCAACTGGGCAGATAGCATATATATGATGGAGGCATTACAGGGGCACATCTAGCCTTATAAACATAAGTAATTATAGAAGTGATTAAAATGAGTAAAACTGCAGCAGTTATTAAAGGAGACGGAGTAGGGCCGGAACTTGTCGATGCCATGCTAAAAGTAGCACAGGCAGCAGGTACGGCTGTGGAGTTTGTACCCTGTGAAGCCGGTGCCGCCTGGTGGGAGGAAAACGGAGGAAATACCCTTATTCCCGATGAGACATGGGAAATACTGGAAAGCTCCGATGCCGGTTTCAAAGGACCAACCACCACCCCCGGAGGTGCGGGTTCTCCAAAAAGTGTCGCAGTATCAATCAGACAGAAATACAATCTTTACGCAAATGTCCGACCTACAAAAACATTCCCCAACACAAACACACCCCTTGGTGATGTTGATTTTATATGCGTACGTGAAGGAACGGAAGGAATGTACATAGGTGAAGAAGTAAAACTGACGGATGATGTGTATATCGCACTGCGTAAGACCACCCGCCCGGCCTGTCGTAACATTGCAATGTATGCCTTTGAAGAAGCAAAGAAACGTGGGTATGATACGGTCGTTCCAATCCACAAGAGCAACATTCTCAAACAGACATGTGGAACTTTCCTGGAAGAAGTCGAGAATATAGGAAAAGAATATCCCGATATTGACATCTGGGAATACCACATCGACAATATTGCTCAGCAACTTATCAAGAACCCGCAGCTTTTCAACAAGAAAGTATTGCTTTCCACAAACCTATTCATGGATGTTATCAGTGAGGAATGCTCCGCTCTTATCGGAAGTATTGGCCTGGTATATTCCGCAAACATCGGGGACAATTATGCAATGTTCGAACCTGCACATGGCTCAGCACCAAAATATGCAGGAGAAGATAAAGTAAATCCTGTTGCAACAATTCTTGCCGGTGCCTGGATGCTTGACTATCTCGGAGAAAAAGACAATGCAAATGCTATTTTCAAAGCAACCGAAGAAGTCATTTCCGAAGGTAAGTATGTAACTTACGATATGGGCGGCAGTGCAAGACTCAGTGAAATGACAGATGCTATTGTCAGCAAAATTGAATAAAAACAGTAAATATGTATAAGGTTAATAATTACCTTATACATCCTTCTTCTTTCTTGAAAGGGGATCTGGTACATATTCACCAGAATAGGCACTTTCCCGGCTCATGTTCTTTTCTACAACTGGCTCAAACAGGAAGTATTTCTCGACATAACCCTGGATTTCCTCATCAGAGATACAGGATACACGCTTTTCATTGTCATAGAGTGCCTGGATATCCTTCTGTATGGATTTAAGCCTGGGATCTTTTTTCTCCACAGTGATTTGTACATCAAGCAATTCCCTCAGGGTTTCCTGAATCTTATACCTTAAGACCTCGGTACCTGAAGAATCACCTACAAGGAATATACGTTCTCCACCCACAACCTCCGGGGGATATGGTTCGTATGTGAAAGGATTCTTAATAGCACCGGCAGCATGTATACCTGACTCGTGAGAGAATACATTCTTACCAACCACGGCTTTATTACGAGGTACACGTATGCCGATTTCTTTTTGCATGAATTCAGAGAATTCAGTTATGACATCAAGATTATATTTATCAAAACCTTCCACCCGCTGGCCCAGGAACAAAAGCAATTTTTCCATTTCAGCATTTCCCGCCCTCTCACCTATACCCATAAAGGTTACATTGGACCAGTTGGCACCATACCAGTAAGATGCCATAGAATTTGCAAAAGCGAAACCAAAATCATCATGACAGTGGCTTTCGATGTTTTTAACACCAATCTCATCTTTGAGATATTTGGTAATTGAGGGAATACCATAGGGTTCGTCCACTCCATCAAAAGGAATCCCATAGCCGATGGTGTCGCACACCCTTATGGTACATTCCGGGTCAATTTCCATTATCTTCTCAATCATTGGATAGACAAAACCATAATTATCAGCACGGGTCATGTCTTCCACATGAGCACGGGTAGCAAGGCCATGATCTACTGCATACTGAAGGGCTTCAAGGTACCTGTCCTCGGCAGCTTCTCTGCTGGGCAATCCCATCTTTTCCAGAATATGGACATCTGAGACAGACATCAATATACCGGTTTCATTGAGACCGCCAATCTGCAGTACCTTATCTATGTCTTCTGTTTTTGCACGTGCCCAGCCGGTCACCTCAGGGAATTCATAACCCCTGTCAAGCATGAGGTCGATGGCTTTGCGATCTCTTTCATTATAAACGAAAGTTTCCAGTTTTTCAATACCGATCTCGTGCAGATAGTCATAAATTCGAACCTTGTGGCCACTTTTTAGGACTATCCCCGGCATTTGGGCTCCATCCCGGATGGTACTATCACTGATACAAACCTCCTGATCAAGCGGAAGCTTGATTTTTGGCAGATCTCCATAATCTTTGTATACCTTCACAAAATACCTCCTTCCACACAAATATGATAACTTATACCGTATCTTAATAATTATACATTGTAAAATATTTGTATATAACCCTTAAAATGGATTTTTTATTCGTAAAAAGCACATTTAACCGATTGAATCAGATTGTATTATGATAGATTTTATCCTTAAAATGTCTTTCTTCCTACATACAAAAACAAAATAAGAAGTAACCAGCTAAACATTCCAAGAGATTACAAACTACAAAAGAACTTAATTCTATTTATAATTTGAATGAATAGTGACTTGCATGTGGAAAATGTTACTTGAAAAGTTTGAAAAACATCCTGCCCAACAAAAGGTACTGAAAATTTTATTCGAAAGAGGTTTTCAGGTAAGTAAGGATGGGAAAGTGACCTCCGGCAAGATCGATATTGCACACACCCAACTCGCAAAAGAGGCAGGTGTGGACCGTCGGGTCGTAGATGCAACTACCGACACAATACTTGAAGATGAAACCCTTCGAAACATATTCCAGAATGTGCGCTCAATTCCCTTTTTAAGGGATGTGGCTCCTGCATTGGGACTTGGAGTAATAATTATTACACCTGAAGATGCGGCAACAGTAGGTATTCTTTCAGAAGTATCTGGCGTGATTGCCGCTCATGGTATCAGTATAAGACAGGCAGTTTCAGATGATCCGTATTTTACCGACAAGGCTAAAATGACTATTATCACTGATTCAAAGATATCAGGGGATACCGTAAATGAAATCCTTAACATAAAAAGTGTAAAAGGAGTCAGTATATACTGAATTCACAGCAGGGTTTTCAAAAAAGCTACAAAAAAACCTTTTAGGTGCCTGGAATTTAATGGGTTCAGGAATTTACGCAATAATATGGAAGGATGGTCCATGTCCCCATACTTTTCAATTAATGAAAGCACATTCGGTTCTGCCAGGGATGAAAATAATTCATTGAGTTGTTCGTCTGACAAACTACCTACAAAGTCGTGAGCTTTGAGACCCATATTTAGTTCCTTTCCCAGAGACTGCTTCCAGCGAATTTCATATTCTTCCAGCCGGGATTGGGAAGTATCATTTTCAAATGCTGCCTTTGCAGCAACTTCACCTGCTATCTTTGCGCAGACAGCTCCTGTATAAACACCACCCCCTGATGTTGGTTTTACCTGACCTGCTGCATCACCGCAGATCAATACACCGTCAGAAAAAGTCCTGGCTGCAACACCTATAGGAATGCCTCCCACTACAAAATCCAGCATACCATCTACTACACGCCCTTTTTTGGAAAGTTTGTCTCTAAGTTCACAGAGATATGACAGAGAATCCTGACTGGCCAAATTATCGGTTGCAAGTCCAAATCTTGCAATACCGTCAGACAATGGAATTTCCCATGCAAAAAAACCAGGCGCACAGGTACCTAAGAAAAGTTCCACAAAATCCTGGCGAATTGTTTGCATTTGAACTTCAAACTGGATACCGGACATAATACGTGAAGGAGCCGGCAGGCCCACCATGGAAGCCACACCATGACGTACACCATCTGCACCAATAACCACAGAGGCTTCGATAACTTCAGGTTTACCTGCTCTTTGTATATGCAATCTTTTAAAACCTGAATTATTATCTATTGCAACAACCTTTGAGTTCAGGAAAATATCCACACCTTCAGAAGTTGCCAGGGATGCCAGTTTCCTGTCAAATATCTTGCGTGAGACTACAAAGGCACGGGTTTGCCCGCCATTTACAGGAAGACAGGTCCCCTCCGGAGAATGCACAAAAGCACCCCTGACACTGTTAATAACCGAAGAGTCATTGGGACTTATACCACACTCATCCATAGCCTGCACACTCAAAAGGCCTGCACACTGGACCGGACTTCCGACAGTTGCATGTTCCTCAAAAAGAGCAACCTTTGCCCCCTGTAGGGCAGCATATCTTGCGGCAACCGAACCCACGGGGCCGGCTCCCACCACGGCGACATCATAACTCATGATCACAATCACTGTTTATCCACAATAACATCAGCACCCAGAGACCTGACATCATCAAAGAAATTGGGATAGGAGATGAATATCGACTCTGCTGTGTCCACGGTTGTATCACCCGCAACCATACCGGCAATCGTAAGTGCCATTACGATACGATGGTCATGCCACCCATGCAGGTCACCTCCTTTGGGCTTACCCCCTTTTATTGTCAGTTGGTCCCGATCTTCCTTCACAGAAACACCCATCTTCTTGAGTTCTACAGCCATGGCATGTAGCCTGTCAGTTTCCTTATACCTGACATGTTCGGCGTTCTCTATCACGGTTTGTCCTTCAGCGACAGCACCCAGGACGGCTATGGTTGGCACAAGGTCCGGCGTTGCTGCAGCATCCACCCGTACACCTTTAAGGTCACGGCCATTAACCGTTACCACACCGTTTTCTTTATCCCAGGATACTCCCGCACCCATTTGCTTGAGTATCTCAATTATAGCCATATCTCCCTGTTGGGAAGGGAACATGTTCTTCACAACTACTCTGGAACCGGTCATTGCGGCAGCGGCCAGTAAATATGATGCAGAAGAAAAGTCTCCTGGAACCAGATAATCCCTTAAATCGTAATCCTGATTGGGAGGAATTATGAATTTGATGTTATGGTTATTATCTTCAAATATTTCAGCTCCGGCCTTACGCATTATTTCGAGAGTTAAATTGACATAGGGTTTTGAACGAAGCTCACCCTTTATGGAAAGAGTGGTACTCCGGCTTGTGAGCGGACATGCTATCAACAGTGCGGAGATGAATTGGGAACTGATGGACCCATCTATCTTGGCTATTGCTCCCTTCAATCCCCCTTTTACTACAAGGGGAGCACAACCATTATTCTGAGTGGATATTACTTCCGCACCCAGGTCATGCAAAACTTCAATAAGGGGACCATTTGGCCTGGTGCGCAGGGAATTGTCACCCGTTAGAATCGATACACCGTTCACAAGGGATGCCACAGCAGTCATGAAACGCAATGTTGTACCCGAATTACCCACATCAATCACATCTTCAGGAATGTGAGGTTTGCCCTTAACTCCCTCAATAAAGAGGTCCCCTTTTTCCTCATTAATCTGTGCACCAAGCATTCTACATGCACGGATCGTAGCCTTTGTGTCTTCCGAAATAAGTGGCCTGCGAACAACACACTTCTCAGAAAGGGAACCTATAGTGATTGCCCTGTGCGTGTAACTTTTTGACGGAGGTGCAAAAACTTCACCCTCCACACTGGTACGACTGATTTTTACCCTCATTTAGCACACTCCTGTAACAATCTTTTCAATACGATCCCAGTCATGTTCATAGATATGTGCAGATACACTGATAGTTGTAATAGTACCTGTTTCATAACCGGCATTCTGTGCCACATATTTTAGAAGCTGTGAAAGACCGTAAAGATTTGCAGGATAAGCTCCTGCAAAATCATGACTGCGAAAAAGAGTGGTCATATGAACCTGATTGTTTCGGACTTTGAAATCATCGAGGATCATACATGGCACTTCATCAACTTCAGTATCAATGTAGGGTATCCATGTTACAGCAGTTGCCCTGCGAGTGGTATTACTGTTTTTGAGTTTATCGATTACATAGGAGACCTGGTCCACTCGTCCATCCCAGTTACGTAATCGCTGCCCATAAGTATATTCGAAGTCCTGGGGATTTTCCCCCGTAATCAGCTGTTTTGCATATTCGTCCAGACGCTCCTGATTCCAGGAAATGTCAGAAGGTATCTCATTGGAATAAGGATTATCGATAACAACCATCAGATTCATGAATTCCTTGATTTTGCTGCCCCTTTCATCAGTTACATTTTCCCCGTGATTCCATATTATATTGAGTCCGCGATACCATGCATCGCTAATTGTATCGGCCTTAATTATTCTTCCTATAGGCGTATTGTGAACCATGTCAAATCCTCTCAAGCTGCAAGGAAATAGAATTTCATGAATATATAATCTTTACCTGAATAGATCCATATATAACAACCCATCGAAATCCTAATGAAACCGGGTATCAAATAGAGTATTTATGGAAAAACAGCGGATATGCTATACTATTGGTTATGGAAATAGCATTTTTAATGAATTCCTGAATAGATTACTGGACAACACCATAAAAATCGTTGTAGATGTACATAGTTATCCACAATCACAGCGTCCGGAATTTAATGCAGAAAACCTGAAAGTTAAACTCCCAGAGAATGAAATTGTCTATTGTCACTACCCTTTGCTTGGTGGGATGGGTAAGCGTTCTTACATCGAATATATGGAAAGTGCAGACTTCAGGAAAGGGTTTGCGATCTATTATACCAGATAAACAGGAAGGCAGACAACGATACAAAGATCGCTCTTATGTGTGCAGAAAAGAATCCACGCAACTGTCATCGCAGACATATTGCAGAAAAACTTGAAAAAGAGGGGATAAAGGTGATACACCTGACCGACCCCGGGCAGGCATCCCTCCCCTTTTAATACATATTTTCCAGGCGTTTAATACGCTCTTCTGTTGTGGGATGCGTGCGGAAAAGGTTAGCAAGCGTACTTTTCCTTATCGGATTTACGATAAACATATGAGCCGTACTTTCAGATGCTTTCACATCCTTTGGATTTTGCTTGTAATTGGTTGCACCCTTCTCAAGCTTAGAAAGAGCACTTGCAAGAGCCTGGGGGTTTTTGGAAATACGGGCCCCGTCTGAATCTGCTGCAAATTCGCGGGACCGGGAAATTGCAAGGCGTATAATCGTAGCTGCAAGGGGAGCAACTATGACAAGAGCCAGGAAGCCTATGATATTATTGCCTTCACCGTCACGTCCGCCGAGTCCTCCAAATATTGCTGCCCACTGGGCCCATGTAGCAACCATGGTGATTACACCTGCAATTGTTGCGGCTATTGCGCTGATGAGTGTATCCCTGTTGCGGACATGAGCAAGTTCATGAGCCAGAACACCTTCAATTTCCTCAGAATTCAGGATATTCATGATACCTGTAGTTACTGCCACGGCAGCATGTTCGGGATTCCTGCCTGTAGCAAAAGCATTGGGCATTGAGGTTTCTACAATGTAAACCCGCGGCATTGGAAGGCCGGCATTATAAGCAAGGTTATGCACTATCCGGTACAGCTGTGGAGCTTGTGCTTCTGTAACTTCCTTTGCCTTGTACATTTTAAGCACAATCTTGTCACTATACCAGTAGGTACCGAAATTCATGAGGATAGCAAAGGCAAAAGCAACCAGCATTCCCCCTGTACCCCAGTATGAACCAACCATTACCAGCAGACCCGTGAGTGTTGCAAGTAATACTGTAGTTTTAAGCATGTTCTTCATGATATACCTCGAGCATACTTCGGATTATGTCAAAATAAGCTCATATTAGTTATGTAAGAATGAATTGTAATTCTATAAAAGTATTGCGGTCAACTCAGATTACTCCTACAATACCTACCAAAAGCAGGGCAAACAGGAACATGATTACAAGACCAAAGATAAGAAGTACATTAGCCGGATTATATTGTGCACCGTCCTCTCCATTAAATTTCGTGTCTTGCATAATCATCTCCTGATGTTGATCATGTGTTAATATATAAATCATCTTATTAATACATGCCCCTAAAAACGATAGAGGATGTTTAGATGTCCTCTACAGTAATATTGGATTCATTATCGACACCTTTAAGCATCGATTCAAGTTCTGCGAGATCATCATCCAATGACGATATTTCTTCATCGGTAATTGCTGCACCTTCCTGTGCAAGTATATCTTCCGCAGTATCTTCGGATGCAGTTTCATTTTCCACTTCCGAATCACTCTGGTCTGTACAACCCGAAACCATCAGGGATGAAAACATGATCAGGGCAAGCAACAAAGATATGAATCTTTTCATGCTATTCATTCCTCCCCGACCTCGTCATTCATTGTACTGTTTACTGAGTCTTCGTCCTCATCGATCTCCATATACTGCTCGATTTGCTCAGCTGTCAATGAGGTTCTGTTACCGATTTCGGCTATGATTTCATTCAAATCGGTAGTATTGAGGGTAAACTCATC